>VYDB01000080.1 GCA_009843635.1 Gammaproteobacteria bacterium | reverse complement strand
GGAGCGCCCGCAAAACCCCGCCCCTAAAGACTCTCAGAACAGCGCAAGTGCCTCGATTCCGTATGCAGTACGGAGCCACCAGTTTTTTGGGCGAATGTCCTACGCAGGGGCTTCTCAATGGATCGCGAAGGCGAGCGGGCGGGTTTCTTTGGTGCGAGGGCATCCCACCTTTGAATGGATACCCAAGTTCGGTGCGAGGGCAAGATGCCCTTGTCCGGGGAGCAACGCCCGAACTAGGCGTCGTCCCCCGGATCGAGGGCGTCCCGCCCTCGGACGGTGCAATTGGCGGCCCTCAGCTCCACTGCCCTGAGACAACCGTGTTCGCGAGGCGCTTTGAACAGGTAGAATCGCCCCCTGCCCAAACTGCTGCGAGGATCATCCGTTGAGCGCGCCCTTGGAAGACATCAGGGTTCTGGAAGTGGACAACTACATGGCCGCGCCAAGCGCTGCGGCCATCCTGGCGGACATGGGCGCCGATGTGCTGAAGATCGAGCCCATCACCGGCGACCCGATGCGCGGCCTGTCCCGCCCGCTAAAGGTTGAATCGAACTTTGCCGAATACGACCTGCAGTTCGACGTGGACAACCGCGGCAAACGCTCCGCGGCCATCGCCTTGGACAAACCCGAAGGCCAAGCCCTTGTCCAGCGCTTGGCGCAAGACGCCGATGTCTTCCTGTGCAACCTGCTCGCGCAGCGGCAAGATCGCTTCGGCCTCGACCCCGAGACCCTGTTCGCCGCAAACCCCCGCTTGGTTCACGCCACCCTCACCGGCTACGGCACCACCGGCCCGGACGCCTGGCGGCCGGGCTACGACGTGACCGCCTTTTTCGGCCGCTCCGGCCTCTCTGACGCCATGCGCGAAGGCGTGGACGGCGTCGTGCCCCGCGCCGGCGTGGCCCAAGGCGACCACACCACCGGGCTGGCCCTGGTCGCCGCCATTCTCGCCGCCCTGCGGCTGGCGGAAAGAACCGGAGAAGGGCAGGTGGTGGAGACATCGCTCTACGAGACAGCGGTTTGGACCCAAGCCTCCGAGTTCAGCGTCACCGCCACGGACAAGGCCCCCGTGCGCCGCCGGGCGCGCCACGAGGCTCTCACGCCCATGACCAACCGCTATCCCTGCGGCGACGGCAATTGGGTGGTGCTCAACATGCTCGACAGCGGCGCTTGGGAGCGCCTGTGCCGGGCCATCGGCCGCGAAGATTGGCTCGCCGATGAGCGCTACGCAACGGGCCGTGACCGCTATCGGCACATGCCGGAACTCGTCGATGGCATCGACGCAACGCTCAGCGCCAAGACCCGGGACGAATGGGGCGCCGTTTTCGACGAGCATGGCGTGATCTGGGGGCCGGTGCTGGGCCTGCACGAGGTGGTGGACGACCCCCACGCCGACGCCATCGGCCTGTTCCCAGAACTTCAGCACCCGGAGCTCGGCACCTACCGCACCGTCAACGCCCCCATGCGCTTCAATTCAGCCGACGTCCGGCCCCGGGGACCAGCCCCAACGGTTGGGGAGCACACCGAGCAAATTCTGCGCGAGGCTGGCTTGTCGCAGCCAGAGATTCAGGCTTTGTTTGACGACGGCATCGTCAGGTAGGCGCTCTCGAGGCGATGCTCCAGAGAATCTACTAATCGATTGATAAAAAACTCCATGAAGTTAGGCCTTGTATTCCCGCAAACCGAAATCGCTGACGATCCCATAGCCATCCGCGACTTTGCGCGCACCGCGGAAGCTGAGGGCTTCGACTACCTGCTCGCATACGACCACGTGCTGGGTGTGGACCCGCAACAACGTCCAGACTGGGATCCGTTTAAGGTGCTTGACACAACAGACGCGATCGAGACCGACAGCGATACCAAACGTGCGCCCTACAACTACAAAAGCGCGTTCCAGGAGCCTATGGTGCTCTTCGCCTACCTGGCCGCCGTGACCGAACGGATCGAAATGGCCACCGGTGTCGTCATCCTCCCACAACGGCAGACGGCGCTCGTCGCAAAGCAGGCGGCTAATGTCGCAAACCTCAGCAGCAATCGCCTGCGACTGGGCGTGGGCATCGGTTGGAACGACGCAGAGTACGAAGCGCTTGGAATGAACTTCCGCTCGCGGGGCCACCGCATCGAGGAACAAATCGACACCCTGCGCCGACTCTGGCGTGAAGATGCCGTTACGTTCAAGGGCGATTTCGATCACCTCAGAGGCGTGGGGATCAATCCGCGACCGAGGCAACCAATTCCGCTGTGGCTCGGCGGCTTGTCGGAAGTTGCTATGAAACGCGCGGCGAGAATCGCCGACGGCTGGCAGCCCATGATTCCGCCTTCAGAAGCGCGCAAGACCGCCAGCGTGTTCCGCGAACTGGTCGAAGCGGACGGTCGTGATCCTGATTTGGTCGGGCTGGAGAACGTGGTGAGCTGCGGAGTTACGACGGGTGGTCCGATCATTCCGTTTGAGGAAGCAGCCGAGATCGCACAGGTCTCGCGGGATGCCGGGTTCACTCACATGTGCATCTCCACCATGGATGCAGGTCACGAGACGATCGAAGACCACCTGGAATACGCTGCACAGTGGCTACGCCGGGCGCGCGAGGCTTGAATGCCCTCTACGGGCTGTACCAGATAGGCGACGTGTATGCGCGATCCTGCGTCGTCATCGGTACCCCTTCCGGAAGTTCAAGGCCGAAACGCACGGCGTCGTAAGCTGTCCAGCGCGGTTTCGGAATCTCAATCGCTGGCTGCTCGGTCTCGTTGTTCCTGCGCTCGGGCGCCTCGCAGGATTGCACCCATTGCGTAGTTTCCTTCGTGACATGCGTATTCGTACAGTTTATCCGTGGAAGCTTTCATCATAATACGGGCGGTGAACGGACGGGTGAAACTGGCAGGAGATGACAGCCTGTACTCATATTCCAACAGGCCAGCGTCAATCCGTGTGAAGCGTTCCACCAAGTGCAAGTCTTCCGCTGTCCCTATGGGGGGAGTGTAGCCGGGGACCTCAAAGGCGGGTTTTTTCGCAGTGAAATTGGTGGTATCGACCGCAAGCGTATCCCCCTCCCAATGTCCAACCGAGTCTCCCAACCACAGCCGCATTTCAGCCGGCAAGTGGGAACGCCCGTCGGTCGGAACGATGCGCGTCTCATGGATCATCTCGGTATGAATCACCACATACCCCGGTGTCTGCACAATGCGCAGATTGTTGTTGTACGCCCCTGGCGTGATGGGAGGGCCGGCATTGAAACCGACAAGGCAGCGGTTCGAAAGACCTAGAGTCTCAGGGTGTGCAAACCGATAGTCGCTGCTGACGTTGGTTGCTATTTCCCGCACCGGAGGGCTGCGCTCTTCAACCAACTGCCGAATGAGTTCGCGAGCCGCAGCGGTCATGTCCGGCAAACGACCGTTGGGAGGATCCACGATCAGCGAGGTGCGCCCCCCGTCCAGTTCCGAACCTGGGTCGAGCCAGAACTCGTTGTAGGCGCCGATAAGATCAAGTTCCGGATCATCAGGTCTATCATCGCCCAGAACCTCGTGGGGGCGCTGCAAGAACTCCCTGGCCTCCGCCGGCGTGATTACCGCCTTGTCGCCAAACTCGACGGGGCGCTCGAACGGTGTCCGTGTGCGAAAGTCCCAAATGCCCTGCAGATCCGGGACGCCCCAAGAAGTGCGGTGCCGCTCTAGGGGGCTTGCGCGGTCTCCCGTTGCGCTCCCTGTGAAGAGCATGCCGACAATCGTGACCGCAACCCTAAGGCAACCTCGCAATGCCTTCGTCCTAAGGGCGGAAAAGGAGTGCATCGATGAGACAAAGCGATCCCACGAGCCACTAGTCGCTATAGCCGCACGTTGATTGAACTCCACTCCCCAAGTTCTAGGCTCACCGTGCTCGCCCACGATGCCTACTGGGGGCGCGAAGAACAGAGTGTTCAGTCGCTCCTCCTCCGTGGCGTTTCTGAGGTAACCCAAGACCGAGTACCTTTCGGATGGGCTGGTGTAGCCCAAATGGAAGTTGAGAATCGTGAACGACTCCTGCCGATCTTGCTTATTGTCGAATATCTGGAAGTCGTAATCATCCGAATAGTACACCTCCCCCTTCGCCCTGAACGAACCAATGTCGGTGCCCCATTCATATTCAATACCCGCATTGATCTCCAAATCGGGTGTAGCGGCTCAGGACATTTCGGAATTTAGGCGTGCCGGATCCTGCAGCATCCTCGATCCCGACAAGGTACTCGTTCGGCGTCCGGCAATCCAGCGCCCAGTGCGGGCGGCGGTAGTTGTGGAAGAACTCGTGCTCGGCAAGCTTGGGCGTGACGTCGGCGACGGTGAGGGGGCCGTCGTAGAGGCTCCAGAACTCGATCCGGGCGGATCGGTTGGCGCGCTCGACGCCCCGCCCTTGGGCGGGCCGACGTCTCCACTGGGGCTGCCGGGGCGGCAGGACGTGGAGTGGCGTGCGCATCGCCTCGCGGTAAGGGCTCGCGTCATCCTGATGGGCGCAGTGACTCAGGGCGAATCTTCCCCGAGCACGGTGCCCGGCAGCAGCCCCGTGGCCTGCCCGTTCTCCTGAACCGCCTCACCGGCGACGAACGTCGCCACGTAGCCCGACGACTTCTGCATCAGGCGCGGCATGCCGCCCGGGAGATCGTTGACGAACTCTGGCGGATCGCGTCGTAGTTCTCGTGCGCGTAGCCACCGCCCGGGAACATCAGGAAGCTTCGTCCTTCGTCCTCGAGCAGACAGTCATACGCCGCCTCGCGTGGGGTCTTTCCCGAGCGCTTGGCGATGTTGGCGATGCTCTCCTCGACGGGCGGCGCATAGTTGATCGGCACAGGGACATCGGGCGTAGTTGACCAGACAGACCTGATATGGTCTGATTGACCAATTACATCAGGGCGATGCGAGAGCGCCAAGGCGGGTCAAACCATGATGGTCAACATCTCTGAAGCGAAAGCGCACCTTTCCAACCTGATAGATCGTGTTTACCACGGGGAGAAGGTGGTCATTGCAAAAAACAATCTCCCCATTGCCGACTTGGTGCCGCATCGGCCCGCCGGCAAGCGCAAGCTGGGGTTTCTCAAAGGTGAGCTTGACGTGCCCGACCAAGTGTTCTTTGAAGTGGATGAGGAAATCGAGAACATGTTCTATGGAGACGATGATTGCGAATCCTAGTCGATACCCATGCCTTCATCTGGGCTCTTAACACGCCTGAACGACTGTCCCCGGCAAAAAGAGCAGCACTCGAAAGCCGGGCGAACACCATCTATCTGAGCTCAATCTCGGTAGCCGAGATCATGATCAAGGCTTCCCTCGACAAGTTGCGCTTCGACCATGACCCAATCGCCTGCGCTGAGCAGCTTGGGTTCGAGCTTCTGGACTTCTCGGCAACGGATGCCGTCCTCTTGAAGGACATCCCGTTTCACCACCGCGACCCGTTCGACCGGATGCTAATCGCGCAGAGCTTGGCGCAAAACACGAAACTGATGAGCGACGACCGACGCTTCAGGCGCTACGACTGCAACCTGCTCTAGTCGGTGTGGTCAGGCAGGCCAACCGGCGCCCGGTACATCGACTTCCACGGTCTCGATTTTTGACTTGCGCTCCCGGGCGAGTTCTTCCGGGCCAGCAATGATCGTAGTCGGAATGTAAAGCGTCTTCCGATCCGGTCCGCCCAACATGCAGGCCACGGGAGTGTTTTCTGTCACTTCGACCCGGTCCAGGACCTCACCGCCGTCGGCAACCCGGAGCACCCCACCGGAGCCGGCCGCGACCCAGACGGCGCCTTCGGCATCCATGCAGATGCCGTCCGGGGTACCCTCGATTTCGGCCCAAACCCGTCGATTGTGCAGCGCCCCGGAGGCATCAAGGTCGAACGCCGTCAGGCGTCCGCCAACGGTTTCGGCCACAACGAGTGTCCGGCCGTCGGCCGTAATGGCGCAACCGTTCGGGAAATCCAGATCGTCGGCAGCAACGCTGACCGAACCGTCCGCGTCCACCCGCGCCAGTTTTGCCGGTTTCGGCGTATCGCCCCAGGCCGCGCCGAAGTTGCCCACATAGGCCCTCCCCTCGCCGTCAACCACCATGTCATTGCAATGGTAGGTGGCAATCCCACTGAGGTCGGCATGCTCCTTGAGCCCATCCGGGTCGAGCCGCATGAGCTTGCGGTCGATCATTGACACAACCAGCAGACGTCCGTCGGGGAGCCAGCCAAGGCCGGAAGGCTCCCCCGGGACCTCCACCACCACCTCGAGCGAGCCGTCGCCAGCAACCCGATAAACCCTAAAGTCGTGGAAGTCGGAGAACCAAAGCGCGTCATCGTGCCAACGCGGACTCTCCGCGAAGGTGAAGCCGCTCTTCCACACCTGAGCCTTGCGTGAATTCAAAGATCACCTCCCCGACCGTCAGTCGATGTCGCTAAAACATGCACATGAAAACTCAACAGAATATCACTACCTAGGCTCGGAACTGCAAAATTCAATGGCTATTGTTCCACACCTGCGTTAATTTAGCGCCAACAGACCTAAAATCTAAGAATTCCATGGATTACTGGCTCACCGAGCAACAGCAACTCGTTCAATCGGGCTTTCACGACTTTCTGGCCAGTGAGTGTACTTCCGCACGAGTGCGCACCGCTTACGATACGGACCTGACCTTTGACGAAGACCTATGGAGCGGGATCAGCCAACTCGGCTTCACCGGCATCTGCATCCCGCCCGGCCAAGGCGGTTCGGGCCTTGGCCTAATGGAAGCCGCCCTGGTCTCCGAAGAGCTTGGGCGACACGCCGCGCCGCTGTTCCTGGAGGGTCACACCTTGGCGGGGCTTGCGATCGCGCTCGGCGGCACTCAGTCACAGAAGGAACGCTTGCTTCCCGGGCTGGCGGCAGGCGAGCGCATCGGCACCGTGGCTTTATCGAGCAGCGGAAAAGGATCGGCATGGTGCGATTGGCAGGTTGAACCGGGGGGCAGCAATGCCGCAACGGTCGAAACGGTGCCCTTGGGCGATGTTGCCGACCTGTTCGTCATCGGCTGCGCAAATGGTGAACTCGGCGTGCTGGAAGCCGAGCGGGCGAACGTCAGCGCCAGCAACTGCCAAGGCATCGACCGCAGCCGAAGCATTTTCGAGGTCTCCTTCGACGAGGCTGCCGTGGAAGCCCTTCCCGACCTTCCGGGCCAAGCGCTCGGCCATGCGCTGCTCGTCCTGCTGGCAGCGGACGCTTTCGGTGCCGCCGACAGGCTGCTGGAGTTGACCGTGGAATACGCGAAAACCCGCGAACAGTTCGGCCAGCCCATCGGCGGGTTTCAGGCGGTCAAGCACCAGCTCGCTGAGCACGCCCTGGCTGCAGTTACCGCTCGCGGGCTGTTTTGGAAGGCCGCCGGGGAGTTCGACGAGCAACCGGAATCAGCAGCAAAGAGCGCTGCCATGGCGAAAGCGCACATCACCGATCAGGCCATGCGGATTGCTCGGGGTGCGGTCGAACTGCACGGCGGCATCGGGTTCACTTGGGAGAGCGACGTGCAGATCTACTTCAAGCGCGCGCTGTTCGACCGCACTTACCTGGGCACGCCGCAGATCCACCGCGAGCGCTGTGCGCAACTGTCCGGGTGGACCCAATGAGCAGTCCTTACGGGCCCGAATACGACGACCTTCGGCAACGCGCCAGGGCGTTCTGCCGGTCGAGTTGGCCGCTAGCGGGGCAAGAAGCCGAACTCCCTCATCGCCAGCAGGTCATTCTCTGGCAGAAGCGCGCCATAGAAGCCGGCCTGCTGCACCGTTCGTTTCCGCGCGAATACGGCGGCGGTGGCCTGCCCCAGGACCTCAGGGCGGATATGGTGATCAAGCGCGAATTCGCGCTGAGCGACGTGCCCTACCTGGAGAGCACCCCCAACGGTCCCATGTTCCTGGTGCCGGCGCTGCTGGAATGTGGCACGGATGAGCAAAAAGCCGAGTACATCGCACCGACGCTCTCCGGAGAACTGGACTGGTGCCAGGGATACAGCGAGCCCAACGCAGGCAGCGACCTAGCTTCGCTGACCAGCCGCGCTGAGCTGACGCCTGATGGCTGGGTGATCAACGGCCAGAAAATCTGGACCAGCAATGCGCACTGCACCAACATGATGTTCGGCGTGTTTCGAACGGAGCCCGAGGAACCGAGGCACCGGGGTGTTTCCTTCCTGATCGTGCCCATGGACACGCCAGGCATCGAGGTCCGCGTCATCAAGACCATGCATGGCGTGCGCGACGACATTTGCGAGGTGTTTTTCGACGATGTCAGAATCCCTGCCGACAACATCATTGGCTCCCGCGGCGGCGGGTGGAGCGTTACCAAGAGCGTGCTGAAGTACGAGCGGCTGTGGCTGGCCGACACCTCGGTGGTCAGCGGCCAGTTCGCTCACCTAGTGGAACTGGCGCGCCGAACGGCCAAGCGAGCGCAGATGAACGGCAATCCAGCGATTCTCGATGCGGACATTCGTCAGCGCCTTAGCCAGATCGAAGCTTGGGTGGCCTGCCAGGAAACGCTGGTTGACCGGTTGATGGCGGCCGAGTCGCGAGGGCTCGGCGAGAAGATGGCGGGAGAGATGCAGACCGGCAAGCTGCTTTCCTCGAAAATCCAAGAGTCCATCGCGGAACTCGCGCTCGACCTGATCGGCAGCGATGCCTTGCTCACGCCACGCCAGCAGGACCTGACCTCCATGCAGTATCTGCCGAAGGTGGTGAGCAACGGGCGTTGGCTGAACGCCTACTTCGCGAGCCTCGCCAACACCCTCGGCGGCGGCACCTCGAACATGCAAAGAAACGCCATCGGCGAACAGCTGCTAGGGCTGCCGCGAGACCGGCGCGGCAAACAATAACTGACGGGGCCACTAAAGAACCACAAGGAACTCGCCGTGAGAAAAGCCATCGATCTGTTCGTCAATCCGAACTTTGCTACTGAGAACCTGGAAAATCCGCTCACTCAGGACGTCAACGAGTTTTACTTCAAGCGCGGGGTCGATTTCTTTCAGGATTGCACCATCGACGGATTGCTCGCTGAGATGGACGATGTCGGCGTCGAGCATTGCGTCCTGACCATAGACCCGGAAAAGCCGCCACCCCGCATTCTCGAGTTTTCGCGGCAGCATCCGAACCGATTCAGCCTGTGTCCGCTCGTTGACGTAAACCGCCTGCTCGAAAGCGTGTGGGCGGCGGAAGACCTGCTCGATGCCGAGCATGTCACGATGTTCAGGGTAATGCCCTCGCTGATGGAGAAGCCGCCGACGCACGCCTACTACTATCCCCTGTACGCCAAGTGCGTCGAACTCGACGTGCCGCTCAGCTTGTTCACGGGCATACCAGGTCCGAAGCTCGATGCCGAAAGCCAGAACCCGATTTATCTCGACCGGGTCTGCCGGGACTTTCCGGCGCTCAGGGTCATCATGACGCACGGCGCGGACCCTTGGTGGGGCACGGCCATGCGCCTGATGATCAAGTACCCGAACCTGTACATGATGACCTCCGCCTGGATGCCGAAATACCTGCCCGACGAACTGTTTGACTTCATGAATACGCGGGGCCGCGACCGGGTCATGTGGTCATCCGACCACCCCGTTCTGGACATGAAGCGATGTCTGGAGTGCTCAGAGGAGATTGCCGACAAGCTTCGCCCGGGCGTAATGGAAGCCTACCTCTACGAAAACGCGAAAAGGGTCGTTCTCGCCAAACGAAAACCCGCTCGGGAGCAAAAAAATGCTGTTTGACGACTACAGGATTCATGTATCGGACGATACCCTCGCCGATCTGAACGCACGACTGGCGTTGACCCGCTTCCCCGACTACTTTAGCGAGGGCGATTGGGGCATGGGCATTGATATGCCATACATCCGGGATCTCGTGGCGTACTGGCGTTCGGACTTCGACTGGCGGGCGTACGAAGACCGGTTGAACCGCCTGCCCCACTACACAACGAGCATCGACAACCAAAGCATCCACTTCATCCACGTGCGGTCACCGCGCCCGAACGCTCTGCCGCTGTTGATCGTGCATGGCTGGCCTGGTTCAGTGATCGAGTTCCTTGGGGTCATTGATCGGCTTGCCGACCCGCCCGGGGGCGGCGGCGAGGAGCGTCAGGCGTTCCATCTCGTCATTCCGTCGCTGCCCGGCTACGGATTCTCCGGGCCGACGCGAGAGCGCGGCTGGAACATCGAGCGAACCGCCCGGGCCTTCGCGGAGCTGATGCGCCAGCTTGGCTATCGGCGCTACGGCGCCCAGGGCGGCGATTGGGGTGCGATGATCACGACCAAGCTTGCCGAACTCGACGAACCGCACGTTGCCGGCCTGCACACCAATATGCCCATTACCCCTGCGCCCGAACAGCCCGGAAACTTGACCGCTGAAGAAGCGCAGCGGCTGCAACAATTCGAGGAGCATATGGCCCGCGAGACGGGTTACGCTAGGATTCAGGGCACCAAGCCCCAGACCATCGGTCTGGCGCTTAACGACTCGCCAGCCGGTCTGCTGGGTTGGATCGTCGAGCAGTTCCGCTCCTGGAGCGATTGCGGCGGTGACCTCGAGTCCGTGTTCTCCCGCGACGACCTGATTGCCAACGTCATGACCTATTGGGTTACGCAGACGGCGACTTCCGCGGCAAGGTTCTACTTCGAGAACAACCTGCCGGGAATGCAGGTGCCGGATGGCGCGGCACGGGTGTCCGTGCCGACTGGGGTGGCCCGGTTTCCCAAGGAACTGGCCCTGATGCCGCGGGCGTGGCTGGAGCGGCGCTACAACATCGTCCACTGGACGGAGATGGACCGAGGCGGGCATTTCGCGGCCATGGAGCAGCCTGAGTTGTTTGCGCAGGACGTGACGAGTTTCTTCACGGCGCTGCGTTAGCCATCCCCAAGGTTAGTGGAAATGCGGAATGACGTGCTCGCCAAATAGGCGAATCGTCTTCATTGAGACTTCGTGCGGTATCGTTTCGTTCTGCACCAGCACCAGGACCTCGTCCACGCCGTTCTCCTCATAGAGCTTCAGCGAGTCGACGCATTGCTGCGGCGTGCCGGCCACCGTGATTCCGGAGTTGGACAGCGTCTCGGGGTCGAGCCTTTCCCAGGAGTCCAGCTCGCCGTCTTGCCTCGCGGAACGCGCCGCGGCACTGAGCCCGGTTGCCGTCGCCACTTCTGCGGCGTTGATGGGCGCGGTTTCGTGTTCCTTGGTCAGGTGGACCTTTAGGTCGTCAGGAATCTCCCCGTCCCAGGCCTCGATTAGATTCTTGGTGATCTCCGCAGCGGCCTTGTTGTACGGACGATCCGGGCCGAAGAACACCTTCAACGACCGGCTGACGAGTTCCCTGGCCGCCGGGCCGTCTTCGCCGCACACGCCAAACGTCATGCTCGCCCAGTTCTCGTTGCGCTGTTTCGCAGGACCGGGGTAGCTGGCGATGCGCTCGCGGTATTGCTCGATCAGGGGTGCGGTGACGCTGGGCGGGCTAGGCACGAAGGCCAGCACCCCCATGCCGTGGTCGGCGGCAACGCCGAAGCTGTCTGGCTGTGCGCAGGCCAGCCAACGCCGAATTGGCTTCTGAACGGGTTGGGGCACGACGACCCGTGGCGGAATCTGCCAATGCTTGCCCTCCCAACTGAACTCGTCCGGATAGCCCGACCAGATCCCCTCGATGCAGGCCAGCGACTCCTCCCACATGGCGCGGGTGTCACGCGGGTCGATGCTGTGACCGGTCACCTCGTAGGGCCCGCCCCGCCCGGTGCCGAACTCCACGCGGCCCTCCGAGATCAGGTCGAGCATCGCGATGCGTTCGGCAACGTGAAGGGGGTGGTGATAGGGCAGGACGACGACGCCAGTGCCCACCCGGATGTTCTTGGTTTGCGCCGCAACGGCTGCCAGGAACTGGTCCGAGCCGGGCGCCACCGAGAAGGTGGGCAGGAAGTGGTGCTCGGTGATCCAAATGGTGCTGAAGCCGGCTTCGTCAGCAAGCCGGGCCTGCGCCAGCGATTCTCGGTAGGTCGCCTCGAAATCGACCAACCCGTCGTCGGAAACCGACCGTTGCAGTTCCGTGATCATTGATATGCGCATGGGTTACTCCAATAGATTTTGCAGCCCTCCGCAGCCGCGTTGCCATACCGCGGCACGGAATGGGTGATGAGGACGATTTGTGCTGATGCCCGAGCCGAGTAGCAGGCCATGGCCTCGTGCAACCATCAATTTTCCCTTTTCCACCGTAAATTTTAGACATTCTGCATGATTTCGTCAGTTAAGGCACCACATTTTTACAAATTAATCCATTGCTTGAAATTTACTCCCTCGTGTGCTTAGAATGCCCGAGTCTTGGAATCATTGTTGCGTCGGTGCGTTGCGACGATGAATCGAGTAGAGATCTGTCACTACGGGGGGAGGATCAAATGACTTCGAGCAGGTTAATCACAAGGGCAGCGGTCGGGTTTGCTTGCGCATTCGCCGCTGCAATCAGCACGTCGGCGCTGGCCGCGGATGCAGGCATGGAATCAGACAGGTCGGGGGTGATCGAAGAGATCATTGTGACCGCCCGAAAGCGCGAGGAGTCCTTTGTCGATGTGCCGTCGTCCCTGACGGTGATCGGTGCCGAACAGCTGGATGCCTATGACACCCAGCAACTGACAGATCTGGCTGATTCAGTGCCGAACTTGAACATCAATCAGACCAACTCCGGAAAGCGCATGTCGATCAGGGGGTTTGGCAGCGTTTCCGTCAGCAACTTTTTCGATCAGGCCGTGGGCCTCGCCGTGGACGGACTGACCCTGCAGCGAATCGATACTTGGGAGCTTGGCTATTTTGATGTCGAGCGTGTTGAAGTGTTGAGGGGGCCGCAGGGGTCTTACTTTGGCAGGAACACCACTGCCGGTCTCGTCAATGTCACATCCCGGGGGCCGAGTGAAGAATTTGAGGGTTCGGTGAGTGCCGGTTACGAGACTGAGACCGACGAGCAGCGCTACCGGTTGACCCTTTCGGGCCCGGTCTCGGAAACAGTGGGCGCACGTCTTGCATTGCAACGCCGGGATTCCGATGGCTGGATGGAGTCCACCTCTTCACCGTTCTGGAAGAGCGACCTGCCAGGGATCGAAGAAACATTGGGCCGGCTAACCCTTGATTGGCGCGCTTCCGACAATGTTTCGGTTACCAGCAAGACGGCCTATGCCGATTTCGAGATGAGTGGCACCGATTCTCAGCTTGTCGAGTGCGGGCCGGCGACTTTGGGTTATATGGCTGTAGCCACCCTGTTCGGCCTGATCAACAGCGCGGACGATTGTACGGCCGACAAGAATAAAAGCGGCGAAGCCGGCGTTATCGGTGGAATCAACGGCGAAGGGCCCACGCTCAGAACCTTCGAAGGCTGGATACAGACGCTGAACATCGACTGGGAACTGGGTGACTACACGCTCTCGTCAGTGACGGGCTATCAGACCTTCGATTCATATGCGCATTTCCCGGCCTTCTTTTTCGAAGCAAGAGCAACTTCAGCATTGACTGAAGTGGACTGGGAGGACTTTTCCCAGGAGGTTCGTCTCCTGTCACCGTCCTTCGACTGGGGCTCCTTTGTGATTGGCGCCTTTTACAATAGCTCGGACAGTCGGTTTGACCAAGGGGTGGACATCGACTTCAACGTGCTTGCGTTAGGGGCGTTCCCGTTCGGTCCTTCAGGCGGCAGCTCATCGTTCAAGTCCATGGAGCAGGATCAGGAATCCTTTGCGCTGTTTGGCGAAGTCAACGTCAACTTGGCCGAGGACTGGGAGTTGACCGTTGGCGGGCGCTACACCCGGGATGAAAAGGATGTTGATTTTGTTCACACGACCGGACCTCTTGGTGATGCTGACGACCCGACCAGCATAGAGGCCTTCTTGGCGGGCTTGATCTTCCCATTTACACCCTTCGACCTTCAGGGTAGTGACACCTATGAGGACTTCTCTCCGAGCGTGACGCTCGGCTGGAACTTCTCCGACAATGGCAGCGCCTATCTGTCGTATAAAGAGGGCTTCAAGTCAGGCGGATTCGATCAGGCAACTGCCATCGCGGGACCTGGCGGGCCCAATGATCCCCCGGTCGGGTTCTCGTTCGACCCGGAAGAAGTGGAAGCTATCGAGCTCGGCTTGAAGCTGGAACTACCAGAGCAGAATATGTTGCTCTCGGGTACGATATTCCACCAGGAGTTTACGGATCTTCAGGTTCAAAGCGCGATTCCCGGACAGATCATTGCGACCAGTCTCATTACCACGAATGCAGCGAGCTCCACCTCAAAAGGTGTGGAACTGGAAGTGCTCTGGTTGCCCACGGACAGGCTGCGAATCAACGGGTCGCTTGCCTATCTGGATGCCACCTATGATTCGTATCCAGACGCAGAGTGTTTCCCGGGGCAGACTGTAGCGCAGGGCTGTACCGGTGGCACACAGGATCTGGGTGGCGAGACCTTGGTGCAGTCGCCGGAACATCATGCAGCCGTCGGATTTCTCTACCATGTGCCACTGCGCTCAGGCATGGAACTCGAGATCGGTGTGGATTTGAGCTATCGCTCTGAGGTGAATCTCCTGACCCACCTTGCCCCCGGTAGCGAATCGGATTCGCTGACCATGGTGAACGCAACGGTTGCACTCAAGGGTGTCGATGACAAGTGGGAACTCAGGCTGATCGGCCGTAACCTGGCGGATGAAGACGTGTTCAATGGCTATGCTGCCGGATTGCCATTCCCGGATGCCAGTATCGGTTCACTCATCCCTCCCCGTCGCTTCCTGGCCCAGCTCACGTTCAATTTCTGAGGCTGGGCATGTGCGGGAGCCAGGCCATGAGCCGGCTCTCGTTTAGACTCGGGGCGGGCTGCGATCAAGCAATGGGAGTGGAACCGATCGCAAAGGCGCTCGGCCTTGGTTCCGATGTTCGGAAAAACCTGTCCATGAAGAGGTGAAGCACGGCACCCGTCACCAGGAGGGAGAAATGCGACTCGAGGGTCATGTGGCCATCGTGACAGGTTCCACCAAGGGAATCGGTCGAGCCATAGCCGAGCGGTTTGCCGCTGAAGGCGCGAAAGTGCTGGTCACTGGCCGGAGTGAAGCAATAGGGGAACAGGTTGCCGAGGGAATTCGAAAGTCAGGCGGAGAGGCTGAATTCCTGCGCACCGACGTGAGTCGGGAGCGGGATGTTGTCGCCGCCGTCGAGGCGGCCTGCGATCACTGGGGTTCGCTTTCGATATTGGTCAACAACGCGGCGCCAATGGAAGCGGTGGGGCCAAATGCGATTGATGACGTGCTGGTCGACGTCGATCCAAAAGCCTGGGATCACATCATCTCCGTTGCGCTGCGCGGGGCCTTTCTCTGTTCCAAGTACGCCTTTGCCCGGATGCAGCAGGCGGGTCGCGGCTCGATCATCAGCATCTCCTCGGCCACCGCCAGCATGGCGCAGCCCGGGCTCAGTACCTACATTACCGCCAAGGCCGGCCTCGAGGGGATGACCCGCGCGCTCGCGGTAGAAGGAAGTCCGTACGGCATTCGAGCCAATTGCATTATCGTCGGCGCCGTGCCGACCGGATCCGGTTGGGCTCCGATACTCGCAGACCCCGATGCCGTAGCGGCTCTGCGAAACCTGCAGCTCACAAGACTCGGCGTTCCCGCCGACATCGCGAACGCCGCGCTTTTTCTCGCGTCAGACGAAGCGGCTTTCGTGACCGGGGCCAGCCTCGCGGCGGAAGGCGGCGCTCTCATCAAGCTGCCCCTCCCCGATGCGCGGACTCACCGGATCAATTGACGCGGGTCCGGAAAACACAGTTGCAGCCCGACCTATTCCTGAATGAACGTAGCGAGGCTGGGCAAGAGTAGTGAAAGCATTGGGTAGCGCGGACGCGGGCTAGTAATCCGTCTGCAGGCGGCGGTGCATGGAGATCAGCCTGCGGCGAATCGACTCACGGCGTTCTTCGGGCGTTACGAAGACGGTGTCCTCCGGCAGGTGCTCGCGCAGATCATCAAGAGCCACACGTTTGAGGGGCATGTCCGGAGCCTTTTCGACCTTGAAGAAGCGTCCGAAGACCAGTCCGAATTCGCGGTCGTGGCTGTCGAGCCAGTTCTTGACGCCGGGGTCCTCCCTCGAAATCACGATCCGGACCTGTCCGTCTGCGTCGATAGCCGCCTGGTGGCCGTTGATGGAGGCTTGCCGCAAGTGCGCCTGCAATCCGTCGCCCTGCAGGTTCCAGAGGTGAATGCCCCAGTACTCGGTCTCGGGCGGTGCGAACTCCAGGATCAGCGCCTCGCCGGGCTTGCAGACGTAGTATCCCCGAGCGGGGGTGAAGCCTGCGAAACCCATCGGCGCCCCCGGGTTGGGTATGGACCTCCCGTCTGCGCTCAGCGCGGTCTCGGCACCCACCGGGCCGTACATCGCGTCCGTCACGTCCCGTACGTACCCGCACATGGCGGCGACCCGCTGCTCGAACCGCTCACGGGTGAGCAACGGCGGCGGGTACGAGGCTCCCTCCCGCTCGATCACCATCATCGCCGGCTCTTCGCCCTCCCAGTCGTAGTAGATCTGCCGGAAGAAAAGCGTTGTCAGGCCCTTTGGAATGGGAAGCCACATGCCTTCCCGGGGCTCATGGCTCAACACGATTTCCAGCTCCGCGCCCGGTGCTATCGTATGGCCCTGTGCGTCCAATGAGGTCACGAGCAGGAAATTCCCCATGTCGGCGGGACTACCGCTGTAGACCTCAATGTCGAAAAGGCGAGCAGTGCCCCGATTCCCGAAAATCCGATAGGCATGATCGCCATGGAGCGTCGCCTGCTGGTAGGTGCAGTCGGAGTTGGGGACACCGATGTCCTTGCCCGGCACCGAGATCATCTTGACGATCATCGGATACTCGGGATCCGCCTCAAGATAGCAGAGCTCCGCGGCGGAGAGGATCCGCGCTGTATTCAAAACCCCTTCCATCGCCACGAGTTCCCCGTCCTCGTAGCCTCCCGTTTTTTCTGCCGCCCGGCGCCAGGCGCCGTAGCTCGTCACTGCGGCATCCCGATAGGCATCGAGAATGGCATCCGTCAGTCTCGCCCCCAGTTCATCCAATGCTGATCCAGGATCTTCGTCGGACACTCGCTCGTCCTTTCGATCAACCAACCCGCTCACGTCTCTGCCTCAACGCACGCGAGTTTCCATCCACTATTCATAATCTATTCTGCAACTATTTAAAAACAGAAATATATGATAGTTTTTTCTTTGATTGTCGAACTTTATTTTCCAAAGTCTGGCGATCAATAGGTTTCTGGGAGGGATTTACGCATGGAAGAAATCGAACTGTCCTACACGACCGGGAGAAAAGCCCAGGACCGCGATCTCAGCCGTCATCGCGACCGCTTTGCGACTTGGTGCGCGACCAGGTTTGAAGGCAACGGCCTGGTCGAGTTGGAACCCATCTCCGAAGATGCCAACGGCCGTGCGGGAGAGATATTTTTCTTTACGCTGAAAGACGGCAGCCGGTACATCCTGCGAAGAGAGGCACTGACCGACAATCCCCAGCACATGAATCAGGACTTCGAGTCCGAGTACGTCGTGCAGAGAGAGCTGCGCGACAGAAACATACCCGTCTGCAAGACCTACTTCTACGAAGAGGACGAATCCATCGTGGGCAGTGCGTTCTATGTCATGGAGTACATCGATGGTCGGGTGCCGCCCGATGAACCGAGCTATCACCACTCGGGCTGGGTGACCGAACTGAACGCTGAACAACAGGCGCAGATCTGCCGAAGCAGCCTGGCCGCCCTGGCCCGCGTGCACAAGCTGGATCCAAACGACTTGTCGCTGGATAGGCTGTTCCAGCGCGCAAGGCCTGGTTTCACTCACAATGACTGGTTGATCGACCATTGGCGCCGCTACCATGAGTGGTCCCGGGGCGATGCACCATTCCCGCTGGTCACCAGATCCCTCGATTGGCTTGCGGCCAACAGGATCGAGAACGAACCCCTATCGATAAGCTGGGGCGATGCACGCCCCGGCAATACGATCTATCGCGGTGCGGAGTGCGCGGCGCTGATCGATTGGGATATCGTGCATCTGGCCGCACCCGAGAAGGACCTGGCCTGGTGGCTCACCCTTGATTTCCTGTCCGTCAGGCGCGCGGACGACAGGAGGCTTCCCGGCTGGCTTTCCGTCGACGAGTTGATCGCAACCTATGAAGACGCCCGGGGCCAGGCCATCGACAGGAACAGGCTACACTACTACACCGTCTACACCGGTATGGCGGTCGTGCTCTTCATAGATCGCACGGCCGCCATATCCCCGGACGTCACAGAGGAGATGAGGGAGGCATTGATGGCCAGCCCTGTTTTCTCACCGCTCATTCTTCTCGAAGAAATCATGGACAACAAACTCTGGTAGTGGCAGGACGAACGCTGCATTAGACAAACCTTCATTTAGTATTACTTCAACCATTAGGCAAATTATCTGTACTGACCATTGTATGGTGCAATAATTTTTAGTAGTTTAGTCAAACGGTCGTATTGCGTGTCTGCCTCGCCCGGCGATCAGGTCGCGCTGGGCGCCAAACCATCGAGATGGAGGATCCCTTCAATGGCGCGTAACGAAAAGGAACCCGCGGCGCCTGCCGAGGTCGGTGAAGAGAAGAGCTGGAACGAATCCCAGTGGTTCTGGTGGGCCGATCCCGAGCAGGGTATCAGTGGATTTCACCGCATCGCTCACCAGCCCAATCGCAAGAATGCACACATCTGGAATGCAATCATCGACGACACCGGCCGCTACACGAGGCGGGTGAGCAGCCAGGTGACCTACTCCCCTGAAATGCGGGCAGACGGAACATATTCCGTTGAGGGCTTGAGTTTTCAGCATCTCGAACAGGGTGGGCTGGCCTGCAAGGTGGACCAGGACGACGTACGCCTCGATTTGAGATTCGAAGATCTGCACCGTGCAGTTTCGTTCGACGAGGTCGTCTCCGCACAAGAGGCCAAAGACATGATGGGAGAGGTCGGATCGGGGCACACCGAATCGGCCGGCCGGGTGAGCGGAACCCTCAATTCGGGAGCCCGCGAAATCAAGGTGTCCGGCTACGGCCACAGGGACCACACCTGGGGTGCGCGAGACGTGCTCAGCCTGCAATGCACCACCTGGTCGAACGGCACGATCGGAGAGGAGTTTTCATTCTTCGTGACCGCCGGCACGGTACATGGAGAGCCGCCGCGCAGGCTGGGCTACGTCGCTGAACACGGCTCGATCACAGCCATCAGGGAGTGGAGGCTCTACCCGTGGATGGACATCGACGGTGTCTCCATGGTTCGGGTCTCAGGCTACGTCGAGACTACGGATGGCAAAAGGTTCGACCTCGAGTATTCAGGCCTCATGGGCTCGACCATCGTCACCCTCGATGAGTTGTTCCTCTGCGAGACGGCGTTCGTCCTGACCGTGAACGGCGAGAAAAAAGGTGTCGCGTGCATGGAACGGTCGATCAATCCCTGTGGCGGCCAACGCCTGCCCTCGCCGGCCATCAACGCAATATACGAGGATGGCGTAGGACAACTGGGCAAGATAGGCGAATAGCCCGGCAATCGCCGGCCACACCGGCGCACGGCCAGTAGCCGATGTCACCGCCAATCTCGAGTTCTAGTCCCGAGCCGAGCGGATAGTGAGTTGTTCCATGAAAGTGACCAGACAAATGCTCCACGAAGACCTGCAACCTGCTGGGGTCTACTGGCCGGCCCACATACTCAGGTATTTCAACCGGAACAAGTGGTCGATGAAGATCACGACCGCCCTGTTGAGCCGGATGATCAGGAGTGAGGCGCCTGAATCGATAAGCATCGAGGAGCGTTTTCTCCCAACCGGCGATGGGGAAGCGGAAATCCGCGTCAAGATCTACCGGCCCGCATCACAGTCGGGTGAACTGCCGGCGATGCTGTATACGCATGGCGGTGGCTATGTGACCGGTAGTCCCGACGTATTCGATGGGCTGTTGGCGAAGTTCATCGAGCGCAGGCCCTGCGTCATCGTGGCGCCGGCCTATCGCAACGCATTGGTCAAGCCCTATCCCGCGGCTCTGGACGACTGCTACGGCACCCTGCTGTGGATGAGAGAAAACGCCGGCGAACTCGGCATCGATGCCAGGCGGTTCATGATCGCCGGGCACAGTGCCGGTGGCGGGCTGACGGCGGCCGTCACGCTGAAGGCAAGGGACACGAAAGACGTGAAGATCGCCTTCCAGATGCCGCTCTACCCCATGATCGACGACCGGCAGCCCACGGACCCGGCGCGTTACATCGATACTCCGGGTTGGGACACCAAGGCCAACGCCTTTGGCTGGGGCAGCTATCTGAAAGACCTCCATCGACGCAATGCGGAGATCCCTGCCTACGCCGCTCCGGCCAGAAATACCGACTACAGCGGCTTTCCGCCGACCATTACCTTCGTGGGCGAATACGAACCCTTTTACTGGGAGACCGTCGAATACGTCGATCGCCTGAAGGCGGCGGGGATCGACGTTGCGTTCAAGGTGTACGAACGGTGCATTCACGGCCCGGAGATGAACGCCTCCCCCGACTCGCCGCTCGGCAGGGACGGCATCGCGTTTACCTACGACAACTACGCTGACTTTTACGACAAGTATGTTGTGCAGTGAAAAGGACCATACTCCTTAGCTGAAACGGCAAGTCATCACCCTATCCGGGCCAGACGTTTCCCCACCCGTCACGGAAAGTCACATCCTCCACCGGATATCGCCTTACGGGCCCGAACCTGTCGGTCGGGTAGCCGATCGGCATCATCACGAACGTTTTCACTTCTTCGGGAATACCGAGCAGATCCTTGACCTCATCTTCATGCAGCACATGCAGCGTGGTGGGACAGGTTCCCAGTTCGAAAGCGCGACATGCCAGCATGATGTTCTGCACCGCGAACAGGATGCTGGCGGGCTCGGAGCGCTCGCCGAATCTCACGACGTTTAGCGGAGGCTGATAGCCGGGCGGCGGTTCCGGAGCGGGCAGCGGAACTGCGCACAGCAGGAGCAGAAGAGGCGGATCCTGGATGTGGTCGATGAGATAGCGAACCGACTCCGCGATCAGGCGCTGGGCACGCTCGTCGCCGCCGCCACCCGGGCTCCCCTCCTCACCGTAGTTACGCAGACCGATGAGATCGGCGCCCTTGCGATAAATCTCGGCAAGCGCCGCTCTCTTCTCCGGGTCGGTGACGGCGAGAAATCGCCAGTTCTGCTGGTTCGACCCGGAAGGAGCCTTCGTGCCGGCTTCGATCAGTTGCCGGATGATGTCGTCCGGAATGGGATCGGGCTTCAGGCGTCTGAGGCTGCGGGAAGTACTCAGGGCTTCGAATAGGTCGATGGCAGGGGGTTGGTTCATGTCACGCTCCTCTTTATGCGGTCTTCTTGCGCGGTCTTCACCGGAAGCGGGCGAATGTACGATGCATCCTCCCGCGAACGCCGGGATCTCGGGTCGGCCATCGCTTCGAGCGCCCCGAGAGACGCCGAGGTGCCGGTGGCCTCACCCTCGGGCAAGGACGACGACCACTCGATGAAGCAGAGCCGCCTCGAGATGCGCCATTCACCGTTCCTGCGCTCGAGATCGTCGAGATAGCGGCCGCCGAGCACGTCCGTCGGACCTTCCTGCTGCGCACCGAAGTACACGAAATAGGTTTCGGTGCTGGCGGTGTCGCCGTCGAGCTCGCAGTAGTGATTGGTGAGACAGTGATGCGTCTTGCGGTTTTCCGCCCGGTGCATCGTCATTCCGCTGTCGGCGATGTCTTCCCGGGTTCCGGCGATGACGCAGTGGTCGTCTATCGCATCCGGGTGAAAGGCATCGATCACGAGATCCCGGTCGAGCCGATCCATCCCCCGGGTGTATTTCAGGAGTGCATCCCAAATCGCCTGCCGGTCGAGGAGCTGACGGACGGCATGCTCGTCTATTGGATTCATGGAGATTCTCCCATTTCGATGAATTCGTGAATTATCAGGTCAATTTATCATCAATCAAGCAAAAAATTCAGTGTAATGTCATATTAGCTGAAATATTTGGTATACACACTTGTAACCTTCGATCAGATGCCTGGAGCCGCAGCCGAACCGGTGCTTGGAGGGTGAAAGCGTACGAACGCTTCTTCAACTTGCGTACGGGTCACGCCGTAGTCCTCGAGCCGATACTCATGCCTGCCGTGCCGATCCTTCCTGTTTTCCGTTTGCCAGCTCGCCATGGCCGCCCTTCCTGCCTCGCTCAGGTTTCGACCGGCGAGCGCATATACATCTTCTATCACTGAGAACGGATCGTTCCTGATTTTCTCGTAGTCGACATCGATGAGCCTGTCGGCCGCGGTGAGCGTCCCTCGATCCGCCCGGTGCCTGCCCCACTCGATCGTCCAGATTCGCAACTGATCTCGCCCGATCCGCAAGGGATCCGCACGATCGCCGTGCATCAGGGAGGCGAGTTCGATCAGGTGGCAAAGGGACGCGAAAGCCGTCACCACATCACGGTGCGTCTGCACGAGCGTGGCGTTTGGAAACATGGAAAAGACCGTATTGATGTATCCCAGATGCGTCGGGGCCTTGAGGATCCAGGGCCCCCGTTTGCCGCCCTGCTGCCACTGCAGATACTTCAGGACAGTGCGCAGGTACCGATACGGGTTCTCTGCCGGGCGTGCCTGAATGTAGGAAGAATAGTCCGGCTCGCTCAGGGTGACGGTGTTGACAAAATGCTCGTAGCTGGCGCCGACAAGATAGGAATCCTCGTCCGCCTGGTCGTAATAGGTCGCGTGGACTTTCAATACCTCCGGGTGGGCCGTCTCCGTGTACTCGCAGGCGGCTTTTCCGACGGCGATGCGTGGGTCCGCTTCGCCGGATACCGCTTCGGGGAACGGCGCGAAATTGAGTATCTTCCAGAACAGCAGCGACTGGTTGGCAGGATCAGCCGACATCATCCGCTGCAGCTTGGTGGTGCCAGTACGGGGCAAGCCGAAAATGACGATGGGATCGCTGACGTCCTCGTCCAGGATCTCCGGGTGGCGTTTCAGATCCCTGGTCAGCCGCAAGCGGTTCACGAGGTCGTTGACGATCCCGGCGGTGTACGTTGCGAGTCCCGTTTCCGAGAAGGAAACGTAGCGGCCGGCGGCAGCGAGACATTGCCTCAGTGGCTCGACAAAGCTCAGGTCTCCGAAGTCATCAAGACCGGCGGACGCCGCCGCCTCATTCATCAGATAATCTGCATCGAGCGAGTTTTCCGGTGCTTTCGGCATAAAGCTGCCCCATGTCTGACCAAATCCAAGTCTATAAGTTTCTATGCGAGCAGGTAGTCGAAGCCCTCCGCCTCCACCGCCTGCACATAGTCGCGCATGGCGGCGGCATCGTCGGGAATCTCAGTCTGCGAGAGGATGAGTCCAAGCTTCATGAAAGAGTTTAGATCAGGCGGCTTCGCCGATATCGATGATTGGTTTCAGAATCTCGCCATTGTGAAGCTTCGACATGGCCAGGTTGATGTCGTTGAAACTAAAGTGATTAGTGGTTAGTGCTTCTAGGTTGACCTCGCCCGACTCGATCAAGGCACCGTACTTGGGCAGGTCTCGGAGGAAGTTGGTTGAGCCGAGCACGCTGGCGACCAGCCGTTTCCCCATGTACAGAAACTCGGTGCCAGGTAGTTCAATATTCGTGCCTAGCGGCATGAAGCCAACCAACACGGCCGTGCCGCCACGTCCTACAACCTGCACGGCCATCGCGGTTGTTTCGGGTTTGCCGATGCACTCGATTGCCGAGTCCACGCCTCCGGACGTCGACTCCAAAATCTCGTTCACAGCGTCCGGGTCGCGCGCATCGATGAGGTCGGTCGCTCCAACCGACTGGGCAATCTGTAGTTTGCTCGGCAGGATATCGATAGCGAAGATTCGTGAAGCGCCAGCCACACGCGCACCCTGAATGGCGGACAAGCCAACGGTGCCGCAACCTAGCACCGCGACCGTATCCCCGTCCGCAACACCTGCGGTGTTCATTGCCGCTCCGAGCCCCGTGGAGACACCGCAACCCAAAAGCGTGGCCTCGGTGAAGGGCAACTCGCCGGGAACGGGTGCCAGGGAGTTCTCGTGGGTCAGCATCGTTTCCGAAAACGCACCCACGCCAGCCATCGCGAAGGCGCCATCACCATTGATGGTGACCCGTTGGCCGCCCTCGGGAGCGCGGAAAGTTGCCTCGCCTGTGCACAAAAAGGTGTCTCCCCGGTGGCAGTGCCCGCAGTGTCCACAAAACGGGTTGGCAAACGCGATGACTCGGTCGCCCGGTTTCAGACGTGTGACCTGATCACCTACCGCCTCCACCACACCAGCCGCTTCGTGGCCGATGACTGCCGGAACCGGCATGGGGAAGTTGCCCTGCGCGATGGTCAGGTCCGTGTGGCAGACGCTTGCCCTTTCAACCCGCACCTGAACCTCATGGGGTTCAACGGTTCCCAATTCAATGTCCAGCAGTTCCAGCGGCTCGCCGGGAACGGTCATGATCGCGCCTTTCATCTGCTCAGCTCCCCTCGACCCTTTTAATGTCAATGCCCGCCACCACACGATCCCATTCGTTCGTCCTAGGACGCTTGCGCAACTCGGCCTTTTGCACGCGAAGCGTGGGGGTCTTAGGCAGCTCATCAACAACCTCGATGTACCGAGGCACCATGTAGCGGGGCATCGTTCGAGCGGCGAACTTCACGATGGCTTCAGGATCGATCCGGCAACCGTCGGCGGGCACTAAAAACACCTTGATCTCGTCTTCGACATTGTCCGCGGGCACAGCGATGGCCGCACATTCAGCGACCTGTTCATGCGCCGCTATCTGCATCTCCACTTCAAAGGAGGAGACGTTCTCTCCGCTTTTGCGAATGGCGTCCTTGCGTCTGTCTATGAAGTAGTAGTTGCCTTGCTCGTCCTTCTTGAACACATCGCCGGTATGAAACCAGCCATCCCGCCAAGCCTCGGCCGTGGCGTCGGGACGATTCAGGTAACCGGCATTCAGCGTGTGCGGCGCCTCGGTGCGAACCAGCAGCTCGCCTTCCGTTCCAACCGGAACATCCCGGCCATCTTCGTCAACCAGCCGGGCATCGTAGTGCGGCCAGCCCGCCCGAAGCTTGCCGCAGCTCGAAGGTATGTCGATCTTCCAGTTGGGGTTGGTGATGGGGCCGCTCAGCTCCGTCATGCTGTAGCCCGTGCAGGTCACCACGCCAAAGCGCTGGTTGAACGCCTCAATGTTGGGCAGCACCGGCGCCATGAGCACAAACTTCAGCGCGTGGTCACAGTCCTTGGGCGATGGCGGCTGGCTCATCATAAAGTGCGCCATCGCACCCACCATGATCGTGAAGGTACATCCGTACCGATCAACGTCCGCCCAGAATTCCTGGGTCTTGAAAGCGGGCCGCATCACGAACCGCCCGCCAACGGAGGCCATCAGCAGCGGCTGGCTCCGGGCACCCGCGTGATTTGCCGCTCCGGTGTAGTAAAACGCCTCTGAATCGCCAAAGGGCGTGACATCCGTGGCTGCAGCGTTCGCGTTGAGCTGTGCCCAAGGGATCAGCGTCCCTTTCGAAGGCCCGGTGGTGCCGGAGGTGTACAGAACGCACGCGATGTCTTCCGGTTTCGGAAGCTCGAAGTCCTTTGCGGCCTTGGCGCGGCCCATCAACGCCTCACGGCTGATGATGTCGAAGGATGACGCTGGCGTGGTTTCAGAGGCCAGCGCGACAACGACTCGTTCGAGATGCTTAAGCCTCTCGCTAACTTCTTCAATCTGCTGGTGAAACGGCTCAGCGACGACGACCACCTTGCAACGGCTGTCATTCAATGCGTGCACTAGCGATTCACCTCGTAGCAGCGGGCTGAGCGGCACTTCCACTGCCCGCACCAAGGCTGCACCCAGCCAGACATGCTGGCTGTCGAGACAGTTCTCCATGATCGTCGCAACCATGTCGCCGGCGCCCACGCCCAACTGCCTGAGCGCATCCGCCCACCTGCACGCCAGTTCGCGCGACTGCGCATAGGTCAACTCATCGCCATCGACCTCCTGCATCCAGAGTTGGCCGGGTGACTCCTCCGCCCGATCAAACAAAACACTTATGTAGGTACTTTCAGTGTCGATCACCATCCTTCCCCTGTTCCCTTTACAACTGTCCGAGCATCAACGCACTGCCGGGCGTCGAAGCCGCCGAGGCAACAAAGACCGCAGATACATCGCTCACCTGGTTAACGGCTTCCCCGCGCAACTGGCGCAGGGCCTCGCCAATGTGCGTCATGCCATGAAGGTAGGCCTCCCCCAAGTGGCCACCGTGGGTGTTCATGGGCATGGAACCGTCCACACCCAGGTGGCCGCGGGCCGCAAACTCGGTTGCTTCACCATCCTGGCAGAACCCCAGTTGCTCCAATTGCAAGGCGACCAGCGGCGTGAAGTGGTCGTACAGCATGGCGGCGTCCGCGTCGCGAGGCGCCATCCCACACTGCTTGCGTAGCTGTTCCTTGAGGCCCGATACCTCCGGCAGCTTCAAGATGTCCTCGCACCAGTATTGCGCCAAGCCAATCTGTTCCAAGCCTGCATTCTGGGCACTCGCCAGTATCTTGGCGGATTTCTTCCTCAGGTCTCTGGCGCGCTCCGCCGTCGTCACCAACAAGGCCACTGCGCCGTCGGATTCCTGGCAGCAATCAAAGCGTCTGAGCGGCCGGCTGATCCAAGGCGAAGACAGGTATTCATCACGGGATAGCGGGCGATTGTAGTAATAGGCCGCAGGGTTGGTCACCGCATACGCCCTGGCCGTGAGTGCAAAGGGCGCATAGGCGTCATCGTCCAAACCATAGGTTTCGAGGTAGCGGCGTGCGGTAATCCCGACCCGGGCAGCCGGTGTGGCCAGACCGAAATTGGTAAACCAACGCTGATCGCCCGATTCTGGCGGAGGGGTCAGTTGTCCAGAACCGAATCTCACCCGTGAAGCGGTGTTCAATGCGCGATAGACCACAACCGAATGGGCGACGCCCGCTCTAATGGCCATGGCCGCATGGCCGACCGTTGCGCATCCGCCGCCGCCACCGAAGGGCACGCGTGAAAAATGGTGCAGCGACTCGCACCCGAGTTCCCGCCGGATATCCACTTCCGACGTTTCGTCCATCGTAAAGGTGATCATGCCGTCGATTTCCGATGCGCCGATACCCGCATCGTCCAGGCAGGCAACGATCGCTTCTACGGCTAGCTGGTGTTCGGAGCGCTTGGAATTCTTGGAGAAATCCGTGGTGCCCACCCCCGCAATGACTACGTCTTGAGCCATCTTCAGTTGCCTTCAGGCGCAAAGGAGACGGGCACGCGTTGGTCAGGGTTCAGGCGAGCGCGTACGCGCGACCCGATGAGCTGGGATGGATCCACATCGCCAGCATACAAACCCAAGTAGCGAACGCCCTCGTCCACCTCCACCAGCACCACCGTGTAGGGTTCATCGAATCCCGGCAGCAAGGGCCTTTCAACGACTGTGTAGGAATAGACGAATCCGCACCCCTTGGATTCAGTCAGGTCCTTTTCGAAAGACCCGCAGCGCGAGCAAGACATCCGAAACGGAAAGCGATGCGCACCGCACGCCCTGCAGGTTTGAAAGAGCAATCTTCCCTCGTTCAAACCGGCCCAGAACAGGTCGCTGTCGTCGTTGATCGACACTTTCGCCAACCCGACCAACTAGACATCAAACCCAAAGAGCGCCTTCGCCGTTTCACCCAGAATCTTGGCCCGGGTCGCTTCCGACAATCGGTTCATTTGCCGCTCTATCGCTTGCGCCGAGTGCGGCCAGCTACCTTCCTGGTGCGGATAGTCGTTTGACCAGAGCATCGATTCCGAGTACCCGAACTCCTCCGCGAGACTCAATCCCACCGGATCTTCCATGAAGGTCGCAAAACACTGGGTCTTGAGATAGTCGCTCGGCAGGTGCTTGAGCTTGGGAAAGGACCACATATGGTGCTTGCGGTAGGCCTCGTCCATGGCCTGGCCGCACCAGGGAAACCAGCCCACCCCGCTTTCCACGGACACGACCCTCAATCCGGGAAATCTCTCCAAGACCCCGGACGAGCACAGCAGTGACATGAACTCCACCGAAGGGGCCAGAGCGTGCGCCACGTAATTGGTGACCGCGCCGCCCCGGCCCCTCGTCGTTCGCGGATCCTTTCCCGTGCCCACGTGAGCCGTGACCGGAAGCCCCGAGTCCTCCAAGCAGGCCCAGAGCCGGTCGTATTCGGGGCGGTGGTAATGGGCTTCCAGCGCAGAGGTGCTGCCGTAGATCGGCCTGACCGGAATCGTTACCCCTCGGAAGCCCATCCGCCTGATCCGCTCGATCTCATCGATGGCCATATCGATGTCCATCGTCGGTATCAAGGCCATCGGCGACAGTCGATGCACGTGCGGCCCGTAGGTTTCCCACGCCCAGTCGTTGTAGGCGCGCGCCTGGGCGAAGGCGAACTCCGGGTCGCGCGTTGCAAAGATCACGGAGAACTTGTTGGGAAAGATAATCTCCCCGTCCACGCCATCCCGTTCCTGGTGGCGCAGCCGCTCTTCGGGGTCAGTGCCGACCGCGTTGCGCTCCCGGTCCTCACCCGAAAGGTCTTCGTTGTCCATAATCCAGCGCGCAGGTTCCATGCCCTCGACGATGTGCCACTTCGACCCGTCTTCATCAACTTGAACACGGGGCAATCGATCATGAAATCGGCTGTCCACCCGCTTGGCGAGCAAGTCCACGGGTTCCACTGCATGGCTGTCACAGGAAATCATCGTGTACTTGTTGTCGGAATCCGGCCACACGCTCTTCGCCCAGCCGTCCGCCCCCGGTGTTTCGAGGCGCCATAGATTGTTCTCATCGACATTACGCATTGAAGTTCTCCTCAAATATCTAGCTTGTGTTCTCAGCCAGTTTGCGGTGGTCCCAACTGATGATCCGATCGGGCTCAACGATCATGCAGGTTCGCTTGACAGCTTGCTTCTCTGGCGTTGCACCCTTCGTGAGCCGGGTTTCACTAGCAGCCATGTTTCTTTCGGCGATAGCCCGTAAAACCTGTAGATTCTCATTAGCGTCATCCGTGAATCTCACGCGCCCCTTAATGGAGACGCCACGCAGTTCGCCGTAGGTCTCGCCATCCGCAAAGAGCAGCGTGATGCGCGGATCCCGCCGCAGATTGACGACTTTCTGGGAACCCTCATAGGAGTTGAAGGCGATCTGCCTTTCCTGCGGCATCGCAAACCAGTTCGTGGTCAGATGCGGCGTGCCGTCCTTGTTGATGGTCGCCACGTGCATGTCTCGTTGTTCGGCAACGAACGCCCAGACTTCGTCCTCACTCAGAGCGATACGTTTTCTTTGCTTCGCCAATTTGCACCTCCTGACGCAGTTGCGGCCATTCGTTCTAGCCAGCCTGTTGCTGGAGCAGGCCAATGATCGCCCGCCGATCCACTTTATCGGTCGGTAACATGGGTATGTCGCTCGGATGCATTAGTTTCAAGACCTGCGGCACCTTGAAACTGGAGAGCACCGCCTTGAGCTCTGAACGCACTGTCTCCGCAGTCAAATCTGCTTGCGGGTGGACAACCACCGCCGCCGCAACAACCTCCCCCTTGTCCGGATCGGGCAAACCGGAGATGAAACACTCCTGCACACCCTCAATGCCGAGCATGGCATTGCGCACTTCCGCTGGGCTGACATTCGCGCCGCCGGTCTTCACCATGTCACCCCTGCGACCGGTAAAGAAATAGAAACCGTCCCTGATGACGCCGAGGTCGCCAGTGGCAAAGAATCCGTCTGCTCGGAACGTCTCTTCCCGCTCTTTCTTGTAGTAGCCCTGCATCACCGAGTACCCCCTGATGCAAAGCTCGCCTTCCTGCCCATCCGGCACCGCAAGGCCGGTATCCACATCGACGATCATCTGTTCTATACCGGGCGCTGGCCTGCCATAGGCACCCCGGAGAGACTCCGGCAGAGGTTCCTTTTCACCATAGGTATGCTGGGCCACGGATTCGGTCATGCCGATGCCGGTGGCAGTCAAGCCAGGGTCGCCGAGTTCATTGCCAAGCAGCAGAGGCGTAAGGATGCCGCCGCGCAGAGCGCTCAAGTCCCGTTTCGAAAAATCCGGCACCGCACGCAGTGACGCCGCGAAGTGAGGCCAGCCGACGGCAACGGTGACACGGTGTTTCTCAAGTTGATCCAATGTGCGGGGCGCATCGAACCTCTCTTCCGTCATGACGGCGCCTGCGTTCAAGACCGTGGAGAGCAGGCCGTTGGAGAGACCCCCAGTCCAGAAAAAGGGGCTTGGGTTGTAAACGATGTCCTCGGGGCCGATGCCGAAATCCGCACCAACCGATGCCGTGCGGCGTAACAACGCACCGTGGCTGTGTACAACGCCCTTGGGTGTTGCCGAACTCCCCGACGTGTAGAGCACGCATAGCTGGTCGGCCGGCACAACAGTAGATTCAACGGCGCAGAGCATTGAATCACTGACGGACGCGCCCAGGCTCGTGAACGCCTCAATCTCCTCGGCCCAGGCCGGTACCTGCCCGCCCGTGGTGCGCACCACCACTTTTCTGAGGTAGGGCGTTGATTCGAGAAGAATTTCATCGCCCTGGCCGGCCAGGCCGACAAGGCCCTCATCCAACCTGGCGAGATAGTCGTTGTGCAGAAAGCGGTCGATGGTGATGAGCATCTGGGCGTCGCAATGGTTCAACTGCCAGACCAGCTCAGGGGCCTTGTAGAAGGTGTTGACTGGAATCGCGATCGCGCCAATCCGCGTGATCGCGAAGAAGACCTTGGCAAAGTCGATGCCATTGGGAAACAGGAAGGCGATGCGGCTGCCCTTCCCCACGCCGCTTGACAGCAGAGCCTTGGCGAGATCGGCGGAGGCACGATCAACTTCCCCAAAGGTAGCGACGCGATCTTCTTCGATGACCATCTTGCTGCCACCATGATGCTGGCTCAACCAGCGCATCGCACCAGCCGCGGTCTCCGTAAATGGAAGCGAATCGGGAATGGTCACTTGAGCACTCAACTCACTGCCGGCGTGAGCCGATAGCGAAGCGGAATTTCCGTGTATCCGTTGATTAGCATCCTAGCCCGCTGCAATGGACCGGCCAGTTCGCACTCAGCGAGCCTTGGCAGCAGTTCCTTGAACATCGCGATGATCTGACGTCGGGCGAGCACTCGACCCAGACACAGATGCTGCGCAACGCCGAATGCCAGATGCGGATTCGGCTTTCTGTCGATCCGGAAGACATGCGGATCAGCAAAGAGCGACTCATCGCGGCAGGCCGATGGCCAGAACAGTGCCAACACGTCGCCTTCGCGGAATCTAGTTCCAGAAACGGATACGTCTTTTCTGACGGTTCGGCACATGTGACCGAGCGGTGCTGTCCATCGAATCATCTCCTCCACTGCGAGCGGCATCTGATCCAAGTCTCGGATGAGCCGGTGCATGATCTCCGGTTGACGAATAAGCTCCACCAAGCCAACGCCCATAACGTTGCGCGTTGTTTCCACCCCACCGAGCAAAATCAGCACGGCATGAATGACCAGTTGCGCAAAGTCGATTTCCTCAGATTCAGCGTTCGAAAGAACCGTGACGAGATCGTCTTGGGGCGTTCTTCGTCGAGCTTCGATGAGCGGGGCAAAGATCTCGAACAGCCCCGCGTGAGCTGCCGCGATGGAACTTCCTGCCGATTCGCCCAACATAAATTCTGGGTCGGAGTTGGCGGCAACCGCGTTGGCGAAAACAAACGCCTGCTCCCAATGCTCTTCCGGGAGGCCCAGAACCCGACCGACGGCAGCAATCGACAGCCGCTGGGCAGGCTGCACGAAATCCCCCTCGCGCACGCCGCCGTCACCCATGAATCCATCCAGGATTTCTCGAACTGAAGCCGCAAGAAATGGGTCGTCACGCTTGATGACCTCAGCCATCTGGAACCGCTGAGCCACGATGCCTCTGTGCTCATTGTGATCCGGCGGGTCCATGTTGAGCAGCGTTGGCTTGATATCACCTCCGCCACTACTGCCCGACGCATCCCGCAGATTCAAGCTGAGTGTCCCTGCATTGCTGAACACCGCGGGGTTACGAGAAATCTCGCGAATGTCTTGGTTTAGGCTCACTGCCCAGTAGGGCTCGATGTCTGGATGCTCCACATAGGTAATTGGCGCCTCTTTCCTGAGCCGATCGAACAGTGGGTGGGGGAAGCCGAATTTCTGCCAGTAGTCCGGGTCTATGGCCGCCACCAGTTTTTCGGCATCGAGCGGGCCTCTCTTAAAATCCTCCGGCTTCATGGGCACTCCCAATTTGCATGTTTGCCTTGCTTGCGCGGATTCGCCGATGTTAGCCGCGTTATCGGCCCGTGTAAACCAGTGCTATTGCGATTTTACGAATTTTGTGGCGTTCAGCAGAAATGTGTGCTAGTTTTCGGGCGAATCAAGTGCCTGTATTTTTCTGTTTTCGGTGCAAGCGGAAATAACTAAAGTCAGCAAGTCTAGGTCAGGCGCTGTGCCGGGGAGATGTTCGTTTTCACCCTGAACAACGGCGGCCGGTTCGTGCTGCGCAAAAGAACCTGACTCGCCTGGGCCAGCCGGGAGGGCGAGCGGCACGCTCAGGGTTGGGGGCTGAACCATCGAGGTATCCGGCTTCGGTCACCGCGACCACACATGGGGCGCGCGCGACTAGGCTATTGGTGCCTTGTGATTCGACCAAGAAACTGAAGCGGCTGTCGCACTGTCTGCCGCCAGGCAGGTGCAATCAGTTTACATCCAGCCGGTATTCGAGTCCTCCCAGAGCTGGATGCGAATATCGTCGTCGTCGTAGAACAGGAACGACCGCGCGTTCTCGCCGAATTCCCAGACCGCATCCGTGGTCGGCCGGAAGCCGGCCGCCTTGACCTTTTCGAACCAACCGTCGATGTCGTCGACCCTAAAGGCGAGTTCGCGCATGCCGGTCACGAAATAGGAATTGTATTCTTCCGGGGTTTTGCGAACGACGGGATTATGCGCCTCCTGCACCTCCAGCATTGCGCCATCCGGCGAGGTGAGCAACGCACAGTCGATGACCGCATCGCGGCGACCCAACATCGCCTCCATTTCGTCGAGCTTGCTCTCGTCAAACCCCGTCGGTCCCGCATCTCCCGGTGAACAGAAGCGAATCTGGACAGTGAAGTCGAACAGCTCGGTCCACATCTTGAGTGACTTCTCCAGATCGCTGACGCATAGGCAGACATGGTGAAAACGCATGGCCCCTCCTCAATCGTCGCCACGGCCTAACGTGGCGCTAGGCAAAATTTTCATCGCACACCCAAGATTCAGTTCCCGGAGAATCTGTAAACCAGTTGAACGCCGCCCTCTCGGGGGCGTCCAAAGTCGCCGTGGACGTGCTGTGGCCCCGAATTGTCGATCTTGCCGATGAAGTAGTACTCGTCGGTCAGGTTTCTCCCGTACAGACGGAGGGTCCAACTGTCGCCGTAGTCAAAATTCACATAGGCGTTGAGCAATCCGTAACCGTCCTGAATGCTCGCATCTTCGACGAGCCCCGGAAAAATCGCCGCGTTGAACGCATTCGGCCGGTCAAAGGGCGAAAAGGCGAGATCGTCGACAAAGTAGTACTCCAGCCTAGCATCCACCTTCCAGTTCGAACCGAGCTCATCAGTGAAATTCAGGCCAATGATGCCGCTGAATTCCGGAGCACGGTTCAAGCGATTGCCGGATAGATCCAGCGGGGGCGGAGTCGTGGCCGGGTTCTGATCGACGCTCCGCAAATCCAGCGCATCGACGGTGATAAAGTCCTGGTACTCCGCCGTGGGAATCCATGAGACGCCGACATCGGCGGAGACGTTCTCAGTCAACAGTGCGCGAAGCTCGATCTCGAACCCGTAAACTTCCGCTTCCGCAGCGTTGGCCACAACAGCCGTGGTCGCGGCAACGCCGGGAAACGCCTGTACCTGAGTGACCTGAATGTCTTCGTATTCGTAATAGAAGGCACTGGTCGCAAACGTGAGCGTGCCATCCCTGAAGGTTCCCTTGTACCCGATTTCGTATGCCAGAAGCTGCTCTGGATCATAGCCGACATCGCAATTCGTGTTGTTGTATCCACCCGCCTTGAACCCGGTATTCACTTTGGCATAGGCGAAGGTATCGTCGCTGAGGTCATGCTCTAGGGTCAGATCCCAGGTGACATCATCCCAGGTTACGCTGAACGATGCCTGGCAGGACGGGATTGTAAAACCGGGGGCGAAGGAAAGGGGCCCGAGAACGAATTCCTGATCGTAATCAATCTTCTTCTCGTCTTCGGTATAGCGTAAACCGGCCGTGAATCGCGTGGTGTCGCTAACGTTCCAGGTAGCCTGGGCGAAGCCCGCCCACGAGGTCAATTCCTGCGCATCGTTGAGGTTAACGCTCAAGCCGCCCGGGCTCAGGGGAAGCAGAAAATCGATATCGACACGCTGACTCACGTCTTCGGTCAGGTAGTACCCTCCGGCAAGCCAGTCCAGGGCGCCCGCCGTGCCGGAAAGAACGAACTCCTGGGAAAACTGCTCGCTCTGGAAATCATTGTGCGGTATCGGAACGAAGGGAACGTCACTGTGATCCGCATCGTTCTGAATCCGGTAATCGCCGTCATAGTAGCCGGTTATCGAGCGCAGACTGAGTCCGCCGATATCCCAATCGAGATGCAATGACGCACTGGTTATTTCCGATCGCTGACGGTTGGGAAGATCGCTGTGAATCTCATAGTTTTCGTTCGGATCAAAGGACGGGTTGCCGCCAAACAGCGCCGGAAGGGAAAAGGGTTCCGCACCTTGCACGACTACGGCGGGCCCATTCAAATCCTCATCGAAATAGCCGACCCTGAGAATGCCTTCGAAGTTGTCCGCTGGCGCGAAGGACAGGGAGGCTCTGATAACGGTTGTCTCCCTTCCGTTTACGTCCTCTCCGATGGTCAGGTTTTTCGCGAAGCCGTCGTCTTCCTTGTATTCAGCGCCAATGCGCAGCCCGTAGTCCGCGGTGCCGTAGTTGAAAATGCCGTAGACTTCCCGTCTGCCATAGCTGCCACCGGCCACACCCGCTTCCGATGCCAACCCCTCCACGGGACGACGGCTGACATAGTTCACCGAACCGCCGTTGGCATTTCGACCAAATGCCGTGCCCTGCGGCCCCTTCAGAACATCGACGCGTTCCAGGTCAAAGAACGCGGCCGTTACCGCCTGGGTACGTTGCAGGATGATGTCGTCGGCATAAACGGCGACACCGTTTTCGGCGTGCATAAGGGAACCGTCATGCCCGATGCCGCGAATCGCGACTCTTGGCGCGCCGGCATTCGAGTCCACAATTACCCCGGCGGTCTGAAACTGAATGTCCTCGACGTTTCGGACTTGCCGTACTTCGAGTTGCTCGCCCGTCACCACGGTTGCGGTCACAGCTGTGTCCATAAGGCTTGTCGCGCCTTTCTTGGATGCCGTAACCAGAATTTCCTCCAGAACCGCTTCCTGCGCCATAACGGCCGAGACGGCAACCAAGCTACTGAGCGCGAGCGCAACTTTTGCCGCGTTGGCACACAGCCGGCGCAAGGCCCGGTCTCCCGCCTCTTCGCTCTTGGTCTGGTGTCGTTCACACATGTCGTTCCCCTCCACACTTGATTCTTGAGCTACCCGCTCAATGGCTACCGGCTGTCACCGCACAACCGGAATTCAGCCAGTTTATGCCCATCTAGAAATATATTGCAAGTCTGGTGCCCTTCTTCCAACTTCTGGCGTTGATTTTCGCATCTCGGTGAAATACGGTGACTTGACCCATCTTCGATTGCCAAGCAAGTTGTGACCGTGTTGAGCGCCCTATACCATGTGCGCCGCTGACCCGACCGCTAGAAGGATAGAGGGAGAATGGACAACCAAACCGATGAGCGTGACAGCCTGATCGTCGACATGCTTCGAGCCGACCCCACGGTTCTGAACACGCGAATCGGCGAGGCTATCGGCGTGTCGAACGCGACCGTTGGCGCCCGCATCAGAAAGCTGAAGGACATCGGCGTGGTACGGGTGGTTGCCTCCACCGACATCCGCGCCGCAGGTTTCGAAGCACTAGCCATCGGCAGCGTGGAGGTCGCTCCGGGAATGCCCGATGCGTGCCACACCGTCGCAACGGAGCTCGCACGGGTTCCACAGATCATTACCATCGGCACCCAACTCCACCAGGAACAGATCATGTTCCACATGATCGGCCGCGATACCTCTGAAATAGAACGACTGCTCTCGACGACCGCCGCGTCGATAAAATCAATCAAGGCTGCGCATGTCAGGATCGTGCTGTCGAACTACAAGCACAGCCTCAATAGCGGCCCCATCGTCGAGGTAAAGCCCGACTTCGATCGACGACTCCGTGAATTGACCAACACGCGGCTGTCGGAACTGTACGCAGAGCGCGAACTTTCCGTGCTTGCCATGCTGCACGGGGACGGGCGCATGAGCCTGCGCGAAGTTGCCCGTCGGCTCGACTACCCGGAAAGCCAAGTGCGCACGATATTTCGAAAGCTCGAGAATTCGCCAGGCGTCCTGAACTACCAGACCATCGTGAATCCGAGGGCGCTTGGGCATCGGCATGTTCACCAAGTGTATGTCAAGGCGAACTTTTGCCTGCTGCCTGGAATCGTGAAGCAGCTCCAGAACATGCCCGAAGTCATCGGGCTCGCAACCCTTTCCGGCCCGATGAACCTAGCCTTGTCGACAACTGTTCCATCCCGCGCCGGACTCCAGGCTCTCGTCACGGAGCGCATCCCCGCCATCGACGGCGTCGAGGAGATCGAAGTTGTCGATATGCTGCGCGGATACAAGTTCGACGGCGCCTGGAGCCTGCCCCTCGCCAATGGAGCCGAGGTGCCTGACACCTAATTCGAGTGAGAGTGACACCGTACGGCGCTGTCTGAGATAACATCCAGCCAAGCCCATGCGCAGTTTTTGGAAGACCCTGACCGGACTCACGGCCCTGCTTGGCGCCGCGTTGCTCCTCGCTACATTGATTGGCCTGGCGGAGGCGGCCGCCCGCATAGCATTCTATGAGCAAACCGAAGATGAAGGCCGGCTGGCCAACAAGCGCGCCTACTTGGAAGGGATCGCAGTTTCGGCTGCGGATTCAAATGCCCCTGCCCAAGTGCTACCGAACATCATCGTGGTGCTGTTCGATGATTTGGGGTACGAAGACCTCTCAAGCTTCGGCGCGCGCGCGATTCGAACGCCAGCCATTGATCAGCTCGCGGCGCAAGGCACCTCGCTCACCAACTACTACGCGCCGGCGCCGGTTTGCACGCCATCGCGGGCGAGTTTCCTGACCGGGCGCTACCCGGTGGCCGCAGGCTTGCCGGGCGTGGCCTTTCCCAGCGACCACCTGATGACGCGATGGAAGCAGATCCAGGGCGAGAACATTCGGTTGCCCGCCGATGAAGTGACGATTTCCGAGGTGTTGGAGGCTGCGGGCTACCACACCGGAATGGTGGGCAAGTGGCATCTCGGAGACAGCGCGCCGTCGTTGCCCAACGATTTCGGTTTCAACCATTTCTACGGCTCGCTGTACAGCAACGACATGCCGCGATTTCACCTGTACGAAAATCGCGCAATGGTCGAGGATGAGCCGGATCAGCCGGAATTGTCGCGGCTGTACGCGAGCAAGTCGCTGGAATTCATCGACGCCGCGGTCGCCCGGGCGGAGCCTTTCTTTCTCTACCTCGCCCATCACTACCCCCACATTCCCCTGTTTGCATCACCCGCGCACGCGGGCGAGTCGGCGGGCGGGCTGTATGGCGACGTGGTTGAAGACCTCGACCGCTCGATGGCGCAGTTGATCCGAGGCTTGCAGCAACGCGGTCTGGCAGACAACACCCTGATCATGGTCACCAGCGACAACGGGCCCTGGTTCGAGGGCAGCGCGGGCGATGTTCGCGGGCGCAAGGGCAACGTGTTCGACGGCGGGCAACGGGTGCCATTCATCGCCTGGTGGCCGGGCAACATTCCTGCCAACACCAGCCGCGACGGCGTCACCGGTGGCGTGGACCTGTTTCCAACCCTGCTGGAACTGCTGCGGCTGCCACTTCCCGACGATCGGGACATTCACGGCCGGAGCATGCTGCCTCTTCTGCTGGGAACGGGAGATGCGCCGCCGCGGATGCTCGAGTTCTATGCCGGGAGCAATTTGTTTGCGGTGCGCGAAGGCCGGTTCAAGTACCATGTGCGGCGTCCGGTCGAATACAACCTGAGTTCCACTTTGCCAATCTCCGTTTCGCTGCCCCAGGGGCCTTGGCTATTCGACTTGAGCCTTGACCGGCGGGAGTCCTACGACATTTCAACGACCCACCCCCAAGAGATGCAGCGGTTTGGCGACTACGTTGAAAATCGAAACCGGCAATTGAAGAGTAACCCCAGGGCGTGGCGGTGAATTTGATTCATGTGACAATGATTGGTTCGTGTGACAAACTCGTTCAACGATCAAGAAAGCAAAGGGAGCAGTCAGATGGGAAAGATGCGAACGCCAGAATCTCATAGCGGGCGAATGGGATTCTTGGTGCTGGCAGCGGCGCTGCTTTGCCCTGCTTCGGCGCTATCCGCCGAAAGTGCTATCGAGGAAATCGTGGTCACGGCTCAGAAGCGGGCGCAAAGCATACAAGACGTGCCCTTGTCGGTGACGGCCATCAGCGGCGACCGCCTTGACGCGCTGCAGCGCAACGAGATCGCGGACCTGGCCAAGACCCTGCCCGGCCTGACCTACAAGGGCGGCGCCACGGACAACGGCCGATCCCTGCAAATTAGAGGGATCGGCACGGCATCGTTCTCCAGGGGCGTGGAACAGTCGGTCGGCATGACCATCGACGGTGTCGTGAGCCCAGCACTCGCAACGAACTTTCTCGACATGGCTGACGTTGAACGCGTTGAGGTTCTGCGGGGGCCTCAAGGCATGCTGTTCGGCAAGAACGCATCGGCCGGCATGGTCAACATTGTCACCAAGGCGCCCACGGAAGAGTTGGAATGGGGCATTCGGGCGGGCTTCGGGGAGGAGAACGAACAAAAGTACGCGGGCTACCTGTCCGGCCCCTTGGGCGAAAACGTGCTTGGCCGCATATCCGTCTCCTCCAGCACGCGCGACGGGTTCATCGAAAACACCCACCCCGAGGGGAACGACTACAACGACCGGGACGAACTGAATCTGAGCGCCAAGCTGCTGTTCAGGCCAATCGATACGCTCGACGTGCTGTTGAGCTACAAGCACTTCAAGCGCGGCAACTTGAACGGCGGCGCCGTCATCCCCGACGCCTTGAACCCGCCCTTCAGCCTGCTCTACCCGATTCTGGCCGCCGCGCAGGGCGGCACCCTGCCCGTGGAACCGGAGGCGGACCGGTTTTTTCAGTGGCGGGACAGCGAAGCTGAAACGGAGCAGAACATCTACAGCGTGCAACTTGACTACGACATCGGTGAGTACACCCTCACCTCCATCACCTCGTTCACCAATGCCGACATCCTCGGCAATGCGCGGGGCTTTGGCATTCCCGTGGATTTGATTCCGCTGAATCTGAGCCAGGGCGAGCGCGACCAGTGGACGCAGGAAATCCGCCTGCAATCGCCGCTCGATCAAACGGTGACCTACGTTGCCGGCCTGTACTACTACAGAAATGAGCTCAACCGGACGTTTAGCCGGGTGATCAATCTGAACGGGTTTGTCGGGCTGCCCTTCAATCAGTCGCTGGCGATCGATGCCGGGCTGGTCAATGAGAGTTTCGCTGGCTTCGGCCAAGCGACCTGGCATGTCAATGACCGGGTGAGGCTGTCGCTGGGCGCCCGCTACACCGACGAGGACATTGCCATCGAACAAACGGTCGGGTTCATCAACCCGGACCAGGTTTTCGGCTTGCCGGCCATTCCCGAGGCGCGCCCGGGGATGGTCGATGAATCCACTAACGAATCGAAAGTCTCCTGGCGCATCATCGGCGAATACGACGCCGCCGAAGACGTGATGCTGTTTGCCAACGTCGCCCGGGGCTACAAGGGGCCCGGCGTGAACATGCTGTCATCCGCGCCATTGGGCGACTCGGCGATCGTGAAGCCGGAGATTCCCACCAACTACGAAGTGGGCATGAAGTCCCGCTGGCTCGACGGGCGGCTGCAGTTGAACGTCAGCGCCTTCCTCACCGACTTCAAGGATTTCCAAGCATCGCAATCGGTCATCGTGAATCTTGCGCCGGTCTTCCTGCTCGGCAACGCCGGCAAGTTGGAAACCAAGGGCATCGAGGCGGAGCTCAGCGCCACCCTGGGTGAGAACCTGCTGGTTTCGATGAGCGTCGCCCAGATCGATGCCACCTACGAAGACTACACCGGCGCGGCCTGCTATGGGGGCCAGACCGCAGCCCAAGGGTGCGTCGACAACGTGCAGGACCTGTCGGGGGAGGATCTGCCCTACTCGCCGGACTTAAGCTTCAGCCTGTTCGCGCGCTACGACCTTCCGCTCGATTCGCTGCCCGTCAAGGCGTAACTGCAGGGCATGTACTACTGGCAGGACGACACGATCTACCTAGCGAACAATGACCCCGGCAGCTTAGTCGATTCCTATGGCCTCTTGGATCTGGCCCTGGGCATTGAATCGAACGACGGCCGCTACGCGGCGCAGTTCTACGTCAAGAACGTGACGGACGAGTTCTACCCGACCGACATCGTGATCGCCGGCGGCTTCGGGCTCGCCCACGGGAACCAGTTGGCGTTCAACTACACGCGCCGCTTCGGCGTGATGCTGAGCGTGAACTTCTAGCCGACGGCCGCGCCCCAGAACCGAAAAACGAGGATCCCATGACCACGAAACACCTGCTTGACCCCGAATTGCACCCGCTGCTCGACCTCCTCCCGCCGTTCGAACTCGATGACGAGCAGCTAAACCTGATGCGGGACAATCCCAGCATGGCGGCGGAGCTTGGCGACCCGGAGCAAGCTGGCGTCACCCGGGAAGAGGTTCATACCAGCGGTGCCGCCGGACCGGAAGTGCGCGCCCTGTTGTACAGGCCGTCCGACAGGGCTGCCACCGGCGCCGGCTATCTGCACATACACGGCGGCGGCTACGTCATGGGAACACCGGAGATGTCCGATCCGGTAAATCTCGAAATCTGTGCCCGGCTGGGTGCCGTGGTGCTGTCCGTTGACTATCGCGTGGCGCCGGAACACCCGATTCCGGCGCCTCTGGACGACTGCTACACGGGGCTTGCCTGGCTGCACGAGCAGGCGCCCGCGCTCGGGGTGGACCGCGATCGGATCGCCATCGGCGGGGAGAGCGCCGGCGGCGGGCTGGCGGCCGCTCTTGCAATCAAGGCGCGGGATGCGGGCGAGTATGCGATCTGCCATCAACACCTGACCTATCCCATGCTCGACGACCGCACCGGCACGCCCGAACAGCCCGGCGACCCGTTGGTGGGCGAATTCATCTGGACTCGGCAATCCAACCAGTACGGCTGGCGCAGCTACCTGGGCGATGCGCCTGCCGAGGCGCCCCAAGTGCCGGCCCGCCTGGAGGACTTTGCGGGCCTTCCGCCCACATGGATGGCTACCGCCGCACTCGACCTCTTTCGCGACGAGAACATCGACTACGCACGCAGGCTGATGCTCGCTGGAGTGAGGACGGAACTGGTGTCTTATCCTGCGGCCTGCCACGGATTCCAGATGGTGCCGGGCACGCAGTTCGCCAAGAGATATGCCCAGGACCATCTGCACGCCTTGGCCAGAGGATTGGGGGTGCCCGTCAAGTCGTAGAACAGACGGCACTCCTGAGACTTCACTGGAGTCCCTAATCTAAGTAGCCTTGCGTTCGGCACGTACGCCCGACAAGGCCCTCACCATGGCCATCAAGCCCAACAGCGTGAAAAAGGCGGCGGCCAGAAATGGGGCGCCGGGGAAGTAGATCGGTGCGTCGGCGGCGCTGAACCAAGCAAAGGTCTGGGTCATGAAGGGCGGTGAGAGGATCGACACGAGGCTCGCCATGCTGCCGAGGGCGCCTTGCAGTTCGCCTTGCGAATCCGCTGGCACCTGGTTCGACATCAGGCTCTGCAGCGACGCGCCGATGAAGCCCTGCGCCGCGCCCACCACGATCACGATGTACATCATCCAGCCGAAGGGCACGAAGGCGTAGCCGAGAAAGGCGATGATGGTCATGGTCAAGCCAATGTGGGCGGTGCGCTCGGTGCCGTAGCGCGTCAGGAAGCGCCGAATCAGGTAGGTCTGCACCACGATCATGCACACCCCCACCGCGCCCAGGGAGAAGCCGATCTCCGCCGGTGACCAACCGAACTTCTCGATGGCGAAGTAGGACCACACGCTTGGCAGCGAGTGGTGGCCGATCAGGTAGAAGAAGTAGGCGAAGACCAGGCCCATGACCATGGGGTAGCGCCAAAGCTGGTTGAAGGCCCCGAACGGATTGGCCCGCCTCCATTCAAAGCGGCGCCGGTTTTCCGGTTTCAGCGACTCCGGCAGCACGAAGAAACCGTACAGCACGTTGGCGAAGGCCAGCGCCGCCGCCGCGTAGAACGGCGCCCGGGGGCCGAATTCCCCGAGAAAGCCACCAATCACCGGACCGACAATGAAGCCCGTGCCGAAGGCCGCGCCCATCAGGGCGAAGTTCTTGGCCCGCTCCTCGGGTGGGAAGCTATCGGCGATGAAGGCGTGGGCGATCCCGTAGGTGGAGGCGGAGATCCCGGCGATGAATCGGCCTAGGAACAGCCAGGCAATGCTCGGCGCCCAGCCCATCAGTAAGTAGTCGCCGCCCATCAGCAGCAGGGAGAGCAGCAGCACCGGACGGCGGCCGAAGCGGTCGGAGAGGTTGCCGAGCACCGGGGCGCTGAAGAACTGCATGGCGGCGTATACGAACATCAGCCAGCCGCCGTACTGCGCCGCCGAGGAGAGCGGCTCGCCGCTGACGTCCATGATGAGCTGTGGCACCACCGGCATGATGATGCCGAAGCCGATGGAGTCGAGCAGCACCGTGACGAAAATGAAGGCGAGGGCGTGCTTGGGGCGCATCAGCCTAGCCGCCCCCGCTCGCCAACGGACGCGGCCCTTTTGCGATGTCGAGATCAGTGCTCGTGGACGCGGACCGGCAGTTCGAGGTAGCCCTTCACGAAAGCCGACAGCGTGCGCACCGGCTCGCCCACCACCTCCACGAAGCGGAAGCGCTTCATGATCTCCTCCCAGAGCACTCGAAGCTGCATCTCCGCCAGCCGGTTGCCCATGCAGCGGTGGATGCCGAAGCCAAACGAGAGGTGATGGCGGGCGTTCTTGCGGTCGATGATGAAATCGTTGGGGTTGTCGATCACTTCATCGTCCCGATTGCCGGAGACGTACCACATGCACAGCCGGTCCCCGGTCCGGATGCGCTGGCCGCAAAAGTCGGTGTCCTCCACGGCAGTGCGCAGCATGTAGGCCAACGGCGTCTGCCAGCGGATGATTTCCGAGACCATGTTGCTGATCAGCTTCGGAGAAGGATCGGCGCGCAGCTTGTCGTACTCGCCGGGGAACAGGTTCAGCGCCAGCACGCCGCCGGAAATCGAATTGCGCGTCGTGTCGTTGCCGCCCACGATCAGCAGGATCAGGTTGCCGAGAAACTCCATCGGCGCCATGTGACGGGTGTTCTCGCCGTGGGCGAGCATGGAGATCAGGTCATGGGCGGGCGGCTGATTGACCCGCTCGTTCCACAGGCGGGTGAAGTAGGCCAAGCACTCGTGGAGTTCCTCGCGGCGCTGATCCATGGTCTCGATCACGCCGTTACCCGGTGCCGCGGTGGCCACGTCCGACCACCGCGTGAGCTTGCGCCGCTCCTCGAACGGGAAGTCGAACAGGGTGGCCAGCATCTGGGTGGTGAGTTCAGGCCTATTCAAAAGTCCTTGATTTGCCGTTGATCGGTCGGGTTTTTGGAGAT
>VYDB01000139.1 GCA_009843635.1 Gammaproteobacteria bacterium | reverse complement strand
GCGCTGGGCAGCGCGTAGGAATAAGTGAGTGCGGCAGCGAATGCGAGCGCCACCGACTTGGATGTGTGTTGGGTCATTTTTCTCGATCTATAAACGTTTGAAGTGCCGCAAAGACAGCGGTGGCGCGCACAAATGCGCCCACGCCCTTAGCGGCGCCAGGAAATCAAGGCGCTTTAGATCGGAGGGGGGCCTGTAGGCGGAGGTCGAATCGAGTGCAGGCGCTTTAGCGGCGCTGGTCTCGCGGATTGGGGTGCAGCGGAGACCAAGGCAATGAGCGTTGACGCCGTGGGTCTGGCAGCCGAAACGAGCCCTTCTTGCTCATCGGTCAGGATTGCGAAACAAGCAACGCCATGGTGCTCGTGGGGGTCTCGGCCGAATTCACTCGCATGGGCAACGGAGAATGCTTGCCCGACCAAGAATAGGACTATCCCGAGCCTTGGTATCCAGTAGTGCTGAGTGATTGGCGACATGGCGGCGCAATTCTGCACGATTTGGGTCCCGATACAACCTGCCAGCTCTCGTTCAGCGGATTAACGGCTTCCGCGCGCCGCGAAATTCCGCCATGCGAGCACCAGGGTGGGCACGAGGCCGACGGCAAGGATCATGAGTGAAGCCGTTGAGGCCTCGGCCAGGCGCTCGTCCGAGGCGAGGCGGTAGGCGCGGGTCGCCAAGGTTTCAAAATTGAACGGCCGCAGGATGAGCGTTGCCGGCAGCTCCTTGATCACGTCCACGAACACCAGCAGCATGGCGGTCAGCAGCGCCGGCGTGAGCAAAGGCAGGTGAACGCGCGCCAGCAGCCCGCCGGGGCTTGAGCCCAGGCTGCGCGCGGCGCTGTCGTAGTTGGGATGAATGCGGGCCATGCCGCCTTCCAGGCTGTTGAACGCGACGGTCAGGAAGCGAGCGAGATACACAAACACCAAGGCGGCCATGCTCCCGGTGAGCAGCAGCCCCGTCTGCACGCCAAAGGCGCTGTCCAGCCAGCCCGCCAGATGCTTGTCGAGTGTGGTCAAGGGTCCAATGAGTCCGACCGCGAGCACCATGCCGGGAATCGCATAGCCGAGCGTGGCCGTACGCACGCCGAGCCTGAGCAGCCGCGCCTCCCCTTGAAGGCGCAACGCGTAGTTGAGCCAGAGTGCGCAGAGCCCAGCGAGCACCGCCGCGATCATTGCCACCGCGACGCTGTTGGTCACGTAGCCGATGAAGGAGGCGCCGAAGCTTGGGTCGCCGCTGATGAGCGCATGCCGCAGCAGCGTTGCGGCGGGCAGTAGCAGGCCGAGAATCAGTGGAACCGCGCAAGCCAGCGAGGCGAGGGCGCCACGCCACCCCGCTAGTCGCGTGCGGGTTGGCGGCATGTTTCTCGACACCGGGTTGGCGCGCAGCCCGCGCCGCGCCAATTGCTCCAACACCACAAGCACCACGACGATCAAGAACAGCCAGCCGGCGAGTTGCATGGCGGCCTGATGCTCGCCCTGGGCGTACCAGGTTCGGAAGATGCCGTTGGTGAGCGTCGGCACACCGAAGAAATCGACCACGCCGAAGTCCGCTGCGGTCTCCATGAGCGTCAACGCCAGGCCGCCGGCAATCGCCGGACGCGCCTGCGGCAGGGCAATCGTGAAAAACGCCCGCCTCGGCGAGGCGCCCAGCGTCCTCGCCGCTTCAGTAAACTGCCCGGCATGGTCTGCGAAGGCGACGTAGGCCAGCAGGTAAACGTAGGGATAGAGCGTAAAGCCCAACACCATGCCCGCGCCGGGAAGGGAGCGGATCGCCGGCAGCCCCTCGCGCAGCAGGTCCAGATCGCGCAGCCAAGTCTGCAAGGGGCTTGCGTAGGCGAGGATGTCCGCATAGGCGTAGGCAACCACGTATGCCGGCGCGGCAAAGGGTAGAATCAGCGCCCAAGCAAACACCCGGCGCCCGGGAAATTCCTTGGTTGCCACGAGCCAAGCGCATCCGGCGCCAAGGAGCAGGGCCAAGATTGCCACCATCAGCAGCAACGCCACGGTATTGAGCAGGTACTCCAGCAGCACGGTCTCGCGCAGATGTGCCCAAACGGCTGAATCCGGCGCGACAAAGGTGAGCAGAATGGCAGCGATCGGCACCGCGATGGGCAGGGCGATGGCCACGGCGCCCAGAGTCCATGCCGAGGGGACGCTAGGCATCCGCAGCCCGACACGAGCCGACGTTGGCGCCTGATTGAACATGGTTGAGGATTGTAACGAAAAGCCGGAGCGCACCGATGCGGTTGCCGCCACGCCGAGGGTGACGCTTAGGCTCGAACAGGTCTCTCATGACTATGGCCCCGACCCCGTGCTCAAGGGCGTGAACCTGTCCGTCAGCGCCGGTGAGATCGTTTGCCTGCTCGGCGCGTCGGGCAGCGGCAAGAGCACCCTGCTGCGCATCATCGCCGGACTTGAACCGCTGCAGGCGGGTGTCATCTCCTTTGACGGTGCCGAACTGGCTAGGCCAGGGCGCGAGCCGCCGCCGGAAGCGCGTCGTTTTGGCCTTGTCTTTCAAGACCATGTGCTGTTTCCGCACTTGACCGTTGCCGGCAACGTGGCGTTCGGGTTGCGTGGGCTCGACGGGTGCGAACGCGGTGCGCGGGTGATCCGGCACTTACAGCAGGTGGGACTTGAGGGCTACGGCCATCGCTACCCGCACACCCTGTCCGGAGGTGAGCAGCAACGCGTGGCCCTAGCTCGGGCCTTGGCCACGGAGCCCGTGGTCATGCTCCTCGACGAACCCTTTGCCAGCGTGGATGCAACTCTGCGTCGCCGCTTGAGGGATGATACGCGCCGCGCCCTGCGCACGAGTGGCGTGCCCAGCATAATCGTGACGCATGATGCCCAGGAGGCGATGGAAGTCGCCGATCGCATCGCCGTGCTGCACCAAGGCCGGATCCTGCAGGACGACACCCCCGCAGCGATTTGGCGTACGCCCGCAGTGCGCTTCATCCCGGAACTGCTCGGCGACTCGAACGCTGTTGATGGCGTGGGCGCGGCCGATGGAATTGAGACCCGCTTTGGACGGGTTGACGTGCCGGGCGTGGCGATCCGGCGCGAGGATCCTTACCGAGTGATTGTGAGGGCAGGGTCCGTGCAACTCACGCTTGGCGGCTCCGACGACCCCGAGGTCGTTGACAGTCGATTCCTTGGCGATCGCCATCTCGTCATCCTTGAGGCGGGAGGCGAGCGCCTGCGCACGCTGCACGGGGCGGATCCCAAGGTTGCAATCGGCGCGAGGGTTAAGCTGGCCTTTGATCCGGCCGGGGTGCTTGTTTATCATAAACACGATAATGATTCTCATTTATCGTGAGACTCGGATATCCCCTTCCAACCGCTAAAGAGTAGATTCCAATCATGATCCAGAGATTTTCCTGCGAGCCTTCAGCTTGCCCCGGAACGGCACACCGCCGACGCCGAAGGAACAACCTTTTCGCTGCGAGACTGTTTCCATTTGTGCCATGGAAAGCCGCCAGGCTGACCGCCTTGGTTTTTGCCGGTTTCGCGGCCTCGGCCCCACTTCTCGCTGCCGAAGAGGTCAACCTGTACTCGGCGAGACACTACGACACGGACTTTGCGCTCTACGACACCTTTACCGAACGCACGGGCATCAAGGTCAACCTCATCGAAGGCGGCAGCGATGCCCTGATCGAGCGGATCGTCAACGAGGGCGAATACACGCCGGCCGACATCTTGATCACAGTGGATGCCGGGCGCTTGTGGCGAGCCCAGGAACGCGGGGTTTTCCAGCCGGTAAGGTCGGAGGTGCTTGAACAGCGCATCCCCACCCATCTTCGCGAGCCCGCGGGGCATTGGTTTGGGCTGTCCAAGCGTGCGCGGGTGATTGTCCATGGCAAGGACAGCCCGCTTGCGGATGCCGTCGCGCGCTATGAAGACCTCGCCGATACGGAGTTGCTAGGCAAAGTCTGCATGCGTTCATCCTCCAACATCTACAACCTGTCGCTCATGTCGTCTTTGATAGATGCCCTAGGCGCAGCCGCAGCGGAGGAGTGGGCCAAAGGCGTGGTGGCGAACTTCGCCCGCCCGCCCCAAAGCAACGACACGGGCAATCTTGCTGCCGTCGCTTCGGGGGAATGCGGGCTGACGCTTGCCAACACCTACTACGTCGGCCGCTGGCTGGCGAGTTCCGAAGAGGCAGATCAGCGCATGGTGGACCGGATAACCGTGGTGTTCCCGAACCAGGCCGACCGTGGCACCCACGTCAACATCAGCGGCGCGGGCGTCACCCGCCATGCGCCGAATCGCGACAATGCCGTAAGGTTCTTGGAGTACCTCACCAGTGACTTCGCCCAAAAGGTCTTCGCGGAGGGCAACAACGAGTATCCGGTGGTCGGTGAGGCATCCGGCCCCATCACGGCGCTGGGCACCTTCAAGGAAGATGGGATCAGCGCCGGGTTGCTCGGTCAGAACCAAGCCGAGGCGGTGCGCATCTATGACCGCGCCGGCTGGCGTTAGGGGTGGCCGAATTTCACTCCGCCCAAAGCCGGAGCAAGTTGTTGCGCAGCGTCGCAAAGGCGTCCACGCGGCCGTCACTCAACACTTTTTCTAGGCAGACCATCATGAGCAACCGAGTATCGAGCAAAGCAATGAACCCTGTTCGTTGGAAGACCATTGGCGTGCTGGGCAGCGCGGTCTGGCTGGTGACCAGCGCCCTGGCCGGATGCAGCGGCGAGGAGGGTGCCTCGATGAAGCCAGCCGACAGCGAAGATGCGGTCACGCTCACCCAGCCGCTTGTAGAAGGCGAAGGCACTGGTGGAGAAGGCGAAGGCGCCGCTACCGCCGGTGCTGATCTGGCCACCGACGACGTTGGCTATCTTACCCATCTCGGGCTGATCCGTGGACATCTCGCGGTGGGCTATGCGCTCTATAAGCGTGAACTGCCGCTGCTGTCTGAAACCCACATGAAGCACCCTCAAGAAGAGATCTACGCGTCCATGGTTCCGGCGTTCAACGCGCGCGGCTGCGATGGCTTCGCGAACGATCTGGAATCGCTCACCGCGGCGGTAACGGCGCGCGCTGCGCAAGAGGAGGTGGCCGCGATCTACGAAGGACTGACAGCGAACATTGGCCGATGCGAGCAATCAGCCGGTACCGATGACCCGGCGGTGCTCGCCAAGGTGATCGAAAACCTTCTGCGAACTGCGGGGGTGGAATACCAGATCGGGGTCATTGACGGCGTCATCGACAATCTGCACGAGTATCAGGACGCTTGGGGGTTTACGCAGGTCGCCAATGCTTGGGCGCGCTCGGCTGCGTTTGCGGACAGCGCCAGCGCGGCGGCAGTGGCGGCGCAGTTGCAGGACATCATCACCGGGCTCGATGGGCTCTGGCCGTCCCTGAACCCCGAAGGGGGTGTCGATGAAGACGCGGCGCGCCTCTTTGGTGCCGCCGCACGGGTTCAGATTGCAGCACTGCCATTGCGGAACTGATCTGGGGCAGGGAATTGGTGCCTGGGGAGAGACTCGAACTCTCACTTGGTTGCCCAAACCAGATTTTGAGTCTGGCGCGTCTACCGATTTCGCCACCCAGGCATCGGGGGCGCGAATCTTAGCAACCTCAAGCGGGTGCGCCAACACTCAACCCCCGCCTTGGGGACGGCGTGCGATTTGATCGATGAGCGCCTAGTTCGGCTGTCCCCCTGCCACGTCGATGAACTGGCCGGTGGTCCATTCCGCTGCGGGCGAGGCGAAGAACACCGCGGCGGCGGCGCAGTCCTCCGGCCGTCCGGTGCGGCCTAGGGGAATGACCGGGCCAAAGTTGTCCACGGCCTCCTGCTCGCTGATGTTCATCGTCTCCACCAACATCTCGGTGACGATGATGCCGGGGGCGATGCAGTTGACGGTGATGCCCTTGGGGGCGAGTTCCACGGCCAGCGTGCGGGTCATGCTGATCATGCCCATGTTGGCCGCCGAATAGACGCCGAAGCCCGGCGAGGGCTTGTGGGCGGCGATGGAGATGATGTTGATGATGCGCCCCCCATCGGTCATGCGCTTGGCGGCCTGCTGCGAGCCCCACCACTTGGTCTTCATGTTGAGCGTGAGCTGCTCGTCAAACTTCTCGATGGAGATGTCGGGGAGGGCGTACATCTTGCGGTCGAGGTTGCCGCCGGCGTTGTTGACCATGATGTCGAGGCGCCCGAAGTCCTCGACCACTTGGTCGAGCACCTTGGGGATGGCGGTGAAGTCCATCACGTCGGCGGAGACGCCCAGCCCCCGTTGGCCCCGCTCCTCGATCTCCTTGGCGACCGCGTCCACGTCGTGCTGACGGCGCGCCACAACGGCCACGTCCGCGCCGCACTCAGCCAACGCCAGGGCGATGCCGCGGCCGATGCCGCGCCCGCCGCCGGTGACCACGGCCACCTTGCCGTCGAGTCGAAACAGTTCGTGCATGCCCATGACTATCCCCCTTGGAAAAAACGCAAGCCTAGCCTGATGTCTGGATTTGGGGCAATAGGCGAGGACGTGCGAGTGTGCCAAGATGGCCGCCGTCCTGCGAAGTTGGAACTGACTTGACCGCCGCCCACGAGCCCATTCCAAGACGCAAGCTGGTGCTCTTTGCGCTGCCGGAGTACGCGGTTTATCTCGGCAGCATCCCGGTTGCCCTGTATCTGCCCTTCGTTTACGCCAAGGACTTCGGCCTCGAACTCGCCGACGTGGGGCTGATTCTGATGCTGGCCCGGGTTTCGGACGTGATCACCGATCCGCTGATCGGCTACCTCAGCGACCGCACCGGGGGCCGTTTTGGACGGCGCAAGCCTTGGATGGCGGCGGGCTGCGCGCTGATGACCGCCTCGGCCTTCATGCTCTTCAATCCACCTGGGGCGGTGTCGAATGCCTACCTGCTGATCGGATCGGTCTGCCTTTGGCTGGGCTGGACCCTGATCAACATCCCCTACTACGCTTGGGGCGCGGAACTCTCCGACAGCTACCACGAGCGCACCCGCATAACGGGCTGGCGCCAAGCGTTCGCCTTTTTCGGCAATGTGAGCGTGCTGGCCGTGCCGGTGGTGGCGGGACAGGTGACCGGCTACGGCAGCCTGCCCCGGGAAGGGCTGACCATTATCGGCTTCATGGCGCTCATTGCGCTGCCGGTGATGATCACGGCGACCCTGGTGGGCGTTCGGGAGCGCGCCGACATGCGCCCGGTTCGCTCACCCTTGATCGGCAACCTGCGCGTCATGCTGCGCAACGGCTCGTTCCTGCTGCTGTTCTTCGGATTCCTGCTGCAATCCTTGGGCACCGGTTGGGGCAGCGCCACCTTCATGCTGTTCGCCGCCTATGTCATTGAGGCGGAAGCTCAAACCCAAGCCATCCTGCTCGGCTATTACGGATTCAACGTGATCTCCTTGCCAATCTGGGTGGCCATCGCGCAACGCATCGGCAAGAAGCCCACTTGGGTGGCGGGCGGCGTGCTGTTCGTCTTCGTCACGCCCCTGTTTCTATTGCTGGGCGGCGGTGATCTTGGCTGGTTCTTCCTGGTGCTCGCGCTCTATGGCATTGCCGGGGGCAACTTCGCCGCCATCTCGATGTCGATGAAGGCCGACGTGATCGAGATCGCCTCGCGGCGCTCCGGGGAGGACATAGCCGCCTCCTACATCGCCGTCTGGTCCTTGGGCCAGAAGTTGGTCGGCGCCCTGGCCTTGGGGATGGCGCTGCCGCTGCTCCAGGCCTTGGGCTTCTCGGCCGACGGCGGCAACAGCCCGGAGGATATTCGCATGCTCTCCTATGTCTATGTGCTGCCGCCCTGGCTGTGCTATGCCTTGGCGGTGGTGGTGATCTGGCGCTATCCCATCTCCGCGACGCGATTGGCCAGGATCCGCGAACGATTTGACCGCCGCGACGCACGCCGGGCGGCCGTGGCCTGAAGCGCTCGATGGCCCGGCCCAAATCGGGCTGGTCCAGCAACTTGCGAGACAACCCCATCTCGGCCATTCTAGGTTCTTTACATGGAAGGAAGGACTCATTGAAGACCCCTAACCACGAACTCAGTCCGATGAAGTGTCCGATGACGCTTGCCGACGTGGACCTGTTCGGTCCGGGCGCTCCGGAGCATTGGTACGAGGCCTATGAAATCCTGCATCGCGAGGCCCCCGTGCACCGCTTGCCGGGCGAAGGCCCCACTCCGGACAAGGACGCCTTCATCTTGACCAAGTACAACGACATCGCCTTGGTGGTGCGCGACCCGGTGCGCTTTCCGCCCCTCATTACCATGGGGCTTAAGCAACTCAACGAGTCAGGCGCCTCACCGGAAGACGTGCCCAACCTAAACACCATGATGGCGTCGATGATGACGCTGCGCCCGACCAACGAGCTGTACCGCTCCCATCGCCAGGAGTTGACCGATCCCTGGGTGGGGCCGGGCGCCTCCCGCAACACGGAAATGATCACCAGCCACGTGAACGATCTGATCGGCAACTGGATCGACAACGACCCCGGGGAAGTGGAATTCATCTCCGAATTCGCCCGTCCGCTGCCGCAGCGGGTGATGAACAGCATCCTCGGCTTCCCCCAGGAAGACATCGCCTTGGTGGAGAAGTGGGGCGCTGCCCAAGTGGCGCCCTTTGTCTATGGGGAAGGGCACCGCAATTTGCTGAGTGACGAGCAGATTGGCCAACAGTTCGAGGCGCTCGACGAATTCGCTGACTACGTGCAGGCGCACATCGAAGATCGCCGCCGCCGCCCCAAGGACGACATGATCACCTTCCTGACCCAGGTGACCTATCAAGCCTTGGGCCGCAAGCTGACCGATCTGGAGATCAACGGCATCGTGTACGCGATGGTCATCGGCGGGTTGGAGACCACCCAATACGCCATCGAGGAGCAGGCGCAATTGCTGTGCGAGCGCGACGGCGTGTTCGATGCCATCAAGCAGGACCGCAGCAGGCTTCGGCACTTCACCGAGGAAGGCATGCGCCTGCGTTCGCCCACCCAGGGGCTCTCGACCCGCATCACCACCCAGGATGAGGTCTTTCAGGGCGTCACCGTGCCGGCGGGTTCGCAACTGCACCTGCGGTGGGCGGCGGGCAACATCGACGAGGCGGAGTTTGAGTGCCCTCACGAACTGCAGCTCGACCGCAAGGCCGTCAGCCGCCACCTGACGTTTTCCCAAGGCCCGCGGGTCTGCCCCGGCGCCCATCTCTCACGGCTTGAGCAGGTCATCGCTTGGGACAGGCTGCTGGACAACATCGACCATCTGGCATACGCGCCGGGCAACACCTTCCTGCACCAACCGGGCATCATGCTGGGCACGCTTGAACTGAAGCTTAAGTTCACCAAGGCTGCGTAAGGGAGTGGGGACGCAGCTTGCGGGCTTGACGGCGGCGGTGACGGGCGGCACGGCGGGCATTGGCCGCGGCATTGTCGAAGCCTTTCTCGGCGAGGGTGCACAGGTGGCGCTCATGGCCCGCAACAAGGGCAAAGCGGAGCGGGCGCTTGAGGAAATGGATGCTGGCGAGGCGGCGGTCTTCATTCCCGGCGACGCCACCGTGCAGGCCGAGGTCGAAGGCTTCATTGACCAAGCCGCGAAGCACTTCGGGCGGGTGGATGTGCTGGTCAACAACGCGGGCGGCGCCGGCGACCTGCAGCCGCTGGTGGACCTTTCCGACGAGGCCTTTGACCTAGCCCTCAAGTGGAACCTTTACTCCACCTTCTGGGCCAGTCGCCGGGTGCTGCCCGGCATGCTGGAGCGCCGCTTCGGACGCATCATCAACATCTCTTCCGTCGAGGGCAAGGTCGGCAAGCCGGTGTTCACCGCGTACAGCGCAGCCAAGCACGCGGTCAACGGCCTGACCAAGTCGTTGGCGCAGGAGGTCAGCGCCCAAGGCGTTACCGTCAATGCCCTATGCCCGGGCTTGGTCATCACCGACATCGTCAAGGACAACGGCCCCGCCACGGCCGAGGCGATGGGCCTGACCTTTGACGAGATGGTGGATCTGTTCGCCCAGGAGTCGGCCATCAAGCGGCCCAACACCGTTGAGGAAGTGGCTGCTGCCGCCGTGCTGCTGGCAAGCCGAGCCGGAGGCGGCATCACCGGCACCACCCTGAGCGTTGATGGCGGCTCTGCGCCCTACTGAGCCAATAGAAGCCATCGAACTGCGCGATGGCAGGGTTCGCCTCGTGGAGCGGCTCTTTTCCGATGCTGAAAGCGAGCGCTGGTTCAACGCGCTGCGCGACCAAACCCGGTGGCGGCAAGAGGAGATCCGCATCTTTGGCCGCAAGCGGCGCCAACCTCGCCTCACGGCTTGGCACGGCGACGCCGGTGCGACCTACTGCTACTCCGGCCTCCGGCTCCGCCCGGAACCTTGGACTGCGGACCTGGCGGCGATCAAGGCGCGCATCGAAGCGGTGTCCGAAACGCGCTTCAACAGCGTGCTGCTGAACTACTACCGCGATGGTGGGGACAGCATGGGCTGGCACAGCGATGACGAACCCGAACTCGGCGACAACCCGTTGATTGGCTCCGTCAGCCTAGGCGCCGCCCGGCGCTTGCGGATGCAGCACAAGGCCGATCCCAGCCTGCAAATGGCTTGGAACCTGCCCGGCGGCAGCTATTTCGAGATGGGCGGCGCCCTGCAAAGGCACTGGCGGCACTGCGTCCCCAAGGTGGTGTCCAAAGAGGGCGTCGGCCCGCGCATCAACTTGACCTTCCGGCTGATTAAGCCCGAAGCGACTCCATCACGCTGAGGGTGCGGGCGGCTAGGTCGTCCAGGCTCAGTTCGCGTTGGCCTGCGAGGTTGACGCCGACCCGGCCCTGCCAAGGTTCAAGCCAGGGGTCTGGAATGGGTTTGCCTTGCAACCCCCAGAGTCCGCCGACGGTGGCGCCGTTGCAGTCGGTGTCGAGCCCCGCGGCCACCGCATCGCCGATGGCGGCCCCAAAATCGTCGGGATGGGACAGCAACGACCACACGACGATGGCGAGGTTGTTGAGCGTGTGGACCGGCGAGAGGTTCGCATAACGGGCGCGAATTCGGGCTCCGCCCTCGGGATCGTTGCGGCAGGCGATCCCTAGCTCGACGGCTTCTCGGGCGCCGGAGCCGGACTCCAAGAAGGGCAGCGTCCGTTCCACCGCCTCATCGAGCGAGGCGCAAACCGGAATCTGCGAACCGGCTACGGCAACGAACACCGCGCCCCCAATGCCGTCGCCGCGATGGGAGAGCGCGGCATCCGCCGTCGCCAGCCGGGCCGCAAGTTCGGGATCGCCGGGCGCAACCCATCCGTAAACGTCGGCGCGGATCTGCGCACCGATCCAATCGTTGTAGGGATTGTCAGCGCACTCGGCGAGGTCAAACCCCGGTTCGCCGCGCTCGGCGAACCATTCGTCGCCCTTAGTCAGCAGGATGCGGTAGGCGGCTCGTTCGGCGGTGTAGGTGGCCGCTGCGGGCAGGTTGCGCAGCCAGCTTTGGGCGACATGCGCGGTGCTGAGGTCCCGGCCGTGCCGTTCCAGCATCATGAGGGCGAGCACGGAGTAGTGGATGTCGTCGTCGGGTTCGCTGCGCGTCATCCATTGGCGGCAGCAGGCTTTCGACGGGGCCACCAGCGGCTCCCGTTCGTTGAACGGAACGTAGTCGCGCAACGGTAGGGCGCTGGCTTCCTCGAGGTAAGCGGTGAGCGCCTCGTGTCCCTTGCGCATCGACAGCACCTCGATCGGCTTGCCGAGCATGCAACCGGAAATGCGTCCCTGCCAAGCGCCGCGGAGTCTTGCGTGGTCATCGGGCGTAGCCATGGGTGCATTCTACCCGGTCGAAGGCAACCCTATAATCCGGGCGCCTAGCATGGAGGCCCCAAAAGTGACGCAACCTACACCAACGCCCCGGCTCGGCAGCGAACGAGGCCTGATGCGGCTCGCCATCGAGATCGGCGCCGCCCGGCCCGACAACCTGGCTCTGCTGGCGGACTGGGTGCGCCACGGGGAACGGCTGGGCGTGGCGCTGGCGTTTTCGGCGGAGGCCTGGTGGAGCGACGCGGCGACGCCGTTGGCCTACCTGGCAGATAAAACTCGGCACATTCGGCTGGCCACCGGCATCATGCAGGTCACCGCCCGCACGCCGGCCATGACGGCCATGACCGCGTTGACGTTGCACGATCTCACCGGTGGCCGGTTTGCGCTCGGCTTGGGCGCCAGCGGGCCGCAGGTGGTGGAAGGGCTGCACGGGGTTGGCTACCGTACGCCCTTGACCCGGCTCAGGGAGACCGTGGACATTTGCCGCCTGATCTTCGCTGGCGAGAAGGTGAGCTACCAGGGCAAGGTCTTTCAACTGCCCTTGCCAGACAGCGAAGGCAAGGCGCTGCGCATTGCCCACGACCCGGCCGACGTGCCGATCTACCTGGCCACCCTAGGTCCGAACGCGCTCCGGTACACGGGCGCGGCGGCGAACGGCTGGCTCGGCACCTCGTTTTCACCGGATCATCCCCAGGCTCATCTCGACTTCATCCGTGAAGGCGCCAGCCAGGCCGGCAGGGCGATGGCCGAAATCGATCTATGTGTTTCGGTGCGCGTGGAGATTGGCGACGACGTGGAAGCCATGATTCAGCGCCGCAAGCGGGGGGTCGCTTTCAACTTGGGCGGCATGGGGTCGGCCACCACCAACTTCTACAACGACGCCTATCGGCGGGCGGGCTATGATGAGGACGCCCGAGCCGTTCAGTCCCTGTGGCTGGCCGGCCAGCGTGCGGAGGCTGCCGAACGGGTGCCGGACGCCATGGTGACGGCGTTTCAGGCGCTTGGAACCGCCGACATGGTGCGCGAACGCCTGCGCCGCTACCGTGACGTGGGCGTGACCACCCTAAAGCTGGGCTTGGACAGTGCACCGCTCGGACCAGCCCGCTTTGAACTGCTGGAGCAAATTGCCGACCTGATGGAGGACATCGCATGAAACTCTACATGGTGCCGCTGGCGCCCAACCCGACCAAGGTCATGCTGTACATCGCCGAGCGCGCCGAGCTCGGCGTGGACATGGGCATTGAGCAGATCGTGGTGAACACGGTCAAGGGACGCCACAAGGAGCCCGCCCACTTGGCTAGGAATCCCTTCGGCACCGTGCCGGCGCTCGAGTTGGATGATGGCACCTACTTCGTGGAGTCGTTGGCCATCATCGAGTACTTGGAGGACCGCTTCCCCGAGGAGGGGCTGTTGGGCGTGAACCCCGAGGCGCGCGGCAAGGCCAGGGACGTGGAGCGCATCATCGACCTGCGCATCGCCGGGCCCATGGGGCAGTACGGCCATGCCAAGAACTCTCCCCTGGGGCGCCCGCCGAACCCTGAGCTGGCCGCGCGCATGGAGCGGAGCATGCAAACGCCGTTGGACTACCTGGAAAACCTGCTCTCGGACGGCCGGCCGCTGCTCCTCGGTGAGCGCGCCTCCATCGCCGACTGCACCCTGCAGGCGTCGCTGCAGTTCCTGCGATACGTGGAAGCCGACCTGTTCGGTGAACGTCAACGGCTGCGCGACTGGGACGCACGCTACCGCGCCCGCCCCGCCGCCCAAAAGGTGCTTCGCTGGTAGTTAGCGCCTAGCTTTCCTCCGACTTCAGGATGTCGTACACGCGCTTTTGGAAGTACCAGCGGCCATCCACCTTGACGTAGTCGTCCTCGTAGCGGCCGACGACGAAGCGTTTGCCGCCTTCCTTGTCGTGCAGCTCCTCCTGCTGGTACCAGGTGCCGTGAGCGGTGTCGCCGTCAACCACGATCGGCCCCGCCGAGGCGAAGAAGCCGACGAAGGAGAAGCCTGCCATCGCCCCCTGCCAAACGGGGAAGAAGTTCGCCTTGCCGGTAATGTCGCCAGCGCCGGGCAGGCACCAGGTGGCGTCGTCGCGCCAATTGGCCGCCCAAGCATCGCCGTCGAAGCGCATGACGGCGTCGTTGTAGGACTCCACGAGTTCCCGGATGGCGAGGCGGTCTTCGACCGGTCCACTGCTGATCATGTTTTACCCTCCCTTGGGGCGTGACTTAAGAAGGCGCATCTAAGCACGTTGCGGGCGCAAAAACGAGACGTGCCGCTTTCGACCGAGCCCAGCGCGTCGGCTCCTAGCCTTCGATCGCCGCGTACACCTGGTCTAGGAAAGCGGCCACTTCGAAGCTGGCCGGTTCATTGGTGCCGTGGTAGTTGCCGCCCTTCCGAACCGGGCGGCCGTCGCCCACTCGCGTGTAGCGGCTGAAGCGGGTCGCTACGAGGTCGGCATCCGGATAGATCCCGATGATCTGCCCGTGCAGGCCAATGGCGACGAAGCCCACACCGCCGCCGGGCCACCAGTAGAAGCCGTATTCGTCGTTGTAGGCGGGTTCGGTGCTGGTGGTGAACCAATCGTTCGACAGCACCGCATGGCCGTTCCATTGGCCGCGCCGGGCAAACAGCAGGCCGAAGCGGGCGAAGTCCCTTGGCGTGGCATCGAGGCAGCAGTAGGTCATGACGTGGCCCGCTGAGTCCGTCCACCAGTCACCGGAGAAGCTGATCGTGGCGCCGATGCGGGTTTCCAGATAGGCCTCGGCGCTCATGCCCGTGGCTGCCCGCACCACTTCCCCGGCCAGCATGACGTCGGCGTTGGAGTAGTCATAGGTCTGCTCGCCCGGCGTCCCGGTCAGGGCGCGGTCGAGGGACATTTGCAGTTGGTCGGCCCCGTCGTAGAACTCGCCGCCATCAAGGACTTCCAAAGCGGTGCGCAGGGTCATGGTGTGGCGCAAGGTGATCGCCGCCTTGTCCGTGTCCCGCCAAGCGGGTATGAAGTCCGCCATCGATTGGTCCAGGGAATCGATCAAGCCGTCGTCCAAGGCGGCGCCGACCAAGGCGCTGGTGAAGCTCTTGGCCACCGACCAACTGGTGGCTTGGTCGTCTGGGCCGCGGTCGTCGGCGTACCGTTCGGCGACGATGCGGCCATTGCGCACGATGACCACCGCACCGGTGTCCTCGTCGGCGGCGAAGGCGTAGTCCATGGCCGAATCAAGGGCATCGGGGCATAGCCCTTGGGACTCGGGAGTGGCGCTCTCCCACGCCAAGCCCGGCCAAGCGGCCTCGAACGGGCCGCTGGCCACCTCGACCGAGCAGCCGGAAGCGGGCGGCTCAGGGGCTGGCGGCGGGGCGGCGGGCTGCGGCGCCGGTTCGGGTGACGAACCGCCGCCACCGCCGCAAGCCCCTAGCAAAATCACCAGCGTGGCGACGGCCCTTCGGACCGAGGGTGTCCCGCCCTTGATCGGGGTTTCCTGGTTCGCTTTTGGAAGGAGGGGGCTAATGACGGGTTGCACGAAGTTTCAAATGAAAACGCGCCTCAAGTCGCCCGCTAGGGAGTACAGCACGGGCACCACGAACAGCGTCACCAAGGTGGACATCGCCAGGCCCCAGCCGACCGCCAACGAGATGATGCTGACGATGGGGTCATAGCCGCCGATGCCGTAGGCGGTGGGCAGCACGCCGCCCAAGGTGGTCAGGGTGGTCACCATGATGGGGCGCAGGCGCTCGGTGACCGCCTCGATGATGTGGCTGTTCCGATCGCCGTCCCCATCGCCCGCTCGGACGCGGCGGTGGATGGAATCCACCATCACGATCGAAGCGTTGACCACCACGCCGGCCAGCCCCACCGCGCCCATCATGGCGAACATGCTCATCGGCAGGCCGTGCAGGAAGAAGATGAGAAAGACCCCGGCGACGGCGAAGGGGATCACCAGCATGATGAACAGGGCCTCAAGCAGCGACCCCAACATCAGCCAGATGACAATGCCGATGCCCACCACCGCCAAGGCCGCCGCCACGGCGATGCCGGCGGTGGTCTCCTGCGTGGCCTCCGCCTCGCCGCCATTGAACACATAGAGGTCGGGCAGATCCGCAAAGCGGGGAAACAGCTCCTGCTCCAATCGCTGGGCGAAACTGAGTGCGGTCAACCCGCTGCCCTGGGTAAAGCTGGCGCGAATGGTGGCGGAGCGGAAGCCGTCCCGGTGGTGGATGCGCGTCACCGCCGGCAGTTGCATGGGCTCCACCACGTCGCGCAGGCGCGCCAACTGGCCCGACGCCGCCCGCACGGGCGTCTCCAGCAGCGCTTCGAGGTCGAGGCGCGCCCCCGGGTCAAACTGCACCCGCAGTTCGGTGGTGTCGTCGAGATCGCGGTGCTCGCTGGCCTCAATGCCGTAGAAGGCAGCCGCCAGCGTCGTGCCCACGTCCTGGGCGCTCAAGCCCAGCCGGGCCAGCTTCTCGTAGTTCAGGTTCAACTGCAGTTGCGGCGTGCCGGGGCGTTCATCCACCTCCACTTCAACCACCCCTGGGATGCTGCGCAGATGGCTTTCGATCTCGAAGGCGACGCCGCGGCGGATGGCGTCGTCGTTGGACAGCACATGCACCGTGACCGGCTGGTCGGTGGGCGGCCCGAAGTACTCGGACTGGTAAACCAGGTCCACGCCGTCTGGCACCTGCAGCCGGGCCGGGATCAGCTCGATCCATTCAACGTTCGTGTGGCTGCGCCCGAAGCGTTTGAACTGGGTGATGATGAGCGCCTCGTTGTCCGCATCGCCAAAGGCCTTGTCCAGGGCGTTGGTGTTCTGGTGGCCGATGCGGGCGGTTACCGTTTCCACGTCGCTGGCGGCGATCTGAAGCAGTTGCCGCTCCAGGTCGGCGGTAATGGCCTCCGTGCGTTCCAAGGCGGTGCCGTGTGGCGTGGTGACCTTGATGAACAGCCGGTCGGCGTCGTCCTGGGGAAACAGCGTGAAGGGCACCAGCGGACGGATGAGCCCCATGATGACGGCGAATGCGGCAAACGCGGCAACCAGCGTAACCGCCCGGTGCGCGAGAACCCAGGCCAGCGCCCCCTGGTAGTGGGCCTCGAGAACGCGCACGAATTGGCGGCTCTGCAGCCGGGCGCCCGCCTTCAAGGTGGACATGTGGGCGGGCAGGACCAGGAACGACTCGATGAGGGAGAATATCAGCACGAGGATGACCACCATGGGGATCTGCCAGACGATGTTGCCCGGCAATCCGCCTATGGCCGCCAAGGGTGCGAAGGCGAGCACGGTGGTCAGCGCTGCGGCGGTGACTGGCGCCAGCATTTCCCGGGCGCCGACCAACGCGGCCTCGGGCGGGCTAAGCCCTTGGGCATGCTTGACCACGATGCGCTCGGAGACCACCACGGCGTCGTCCACCACCATGCCCAGCACGATGACCAAGCCCGTCAATGCCATCATGTTCATGGTCATGCCGAACACCGGAAACAGGATCAAGGAGGCGAGAAACACGATGGGGATGCCGACGATGATCCAGACTGCGGGGCCGGGCCGCACAAAGGTGAACAACACTGCCGTCACCAGCACCAGCCCGATCAGGCCGTTGGTGGCCATCAACTCCAAGCGGTTGTAAACGATCACCGATTCGTCGTTGGTCAGCGTCAAGCGGACTCCCTCGGGAATGTCCATGGACTCGACCTCGGCCCGCACTTGCCCAACCGCTTCCACGATGTCGGCCGTCTCGCGCTTTTGCACCAGCAGGGTGACGCCGCGCTGGCCGTTGGTGTGGGCGATCATGCCGGTGTCTTCGCGGCCGGATTCGATGCGGGCGATGTCGGCGATGCGCAGGGCGCCGCCTTGGGGATCGAAACGCAGGATCGCCTCGCCCACTTCCTCGGGTTCGTCGAAGCGGCTCCACATCACCACTTGCCGGCGCTCATCCGGGCTTTCCAGCATGCCGCCGGTGCTGGAGACGTTGCGGTTGCGGACCGCGGCGATGACGTCGGTGAGGGTGACGCCATGCTCCCTGGCGCGCACCGGATCGACCAGCACGCGCACCTCCGGGTCCGGCAAGCCCACCGGGTGGACGCTGGCGATGAACGGCAGGCGTTCCAAGCGCTCCTCGACCGTCCTGGCTGTTTGCGCCAAGGTCTCTTCCGGACCTTCGAGGGCGATCTCCAGCACCGTCATCCGGGCGGGGTTGAATTGTTTGAGGACCGGCTCATCCTCCATCTCGTTGGGGAAATCGGTGATCGCCTCCAAGGCCGCGCGCAGGTCGGTTTCGGCGGCCTCGGTCTGCGCCCGGTTGTAGTCGTCGTAGAGTTCAATGGTGGTGAAGGAGGTGTTGTCGGCGATGATGGTGGTGAACTCGTCGATGCCCTCCACTTCCTCCAGGGCCTCTTCGATCGGAATGGTCACCTTGGCCTCCACGTCCTGGGCGGAGGCGCCCGGCAGCATGGCGGTGAGCCAGAAAATGGGCGTATCCACCGTGGGGATGAACTCCCGGGGCATGCTGGTCGCCGAGAGATAGCCCAACACGACCAGACCGGCGGCGATGACGTTGACCAGCAGATGCCGCTCGATGAAAAAGCGGAGCAAGGCTTCCAACGCTGTTAGCTCCCGCCCACGATGGTCACTTGGGCGCCATCCCGCAACGCGAACTGGCCGTCAATCACAACGGTTTCGCCCGTGGCCAGCCCGTCGATGATCTCGACTTGGCCGTCGCCGGTTCGTCCGATTCGCACCGGACGCAAGTGCGCCCGTTCGCTCTCGACCACGAACACGTGCATGGCCCCGCCGCGCCTGAACACCGCCTCGGCGGGCACGGACGCCGGACTGTCCACGGCAGCGTAGGGCACATGCACCGTGGCCACCATGCCCTCGCGCAGCACGCCTTCCGGGTCCTCCACCCAAATCTCCACCGGGTAGGTGCCCGAGGCCGGTTCGCTGAGACGGGCGACGCTCTGGATTCTGCCGCTCAACCGGTGCCCGCCGAGGGCGTCCAAGGCCAATTCGGCGGTTTGTGCCCCGGCTAGGCGGCTTGCTTCGCTGGCGGTGACGCCCGCCCGCACCCGAGCTCGCGAAAAGTCCGCCACCGTGGCGACGGCGGCGCCGCGCTTGAGGTAGTCGCCGGCCTGAACGTGAATCTGCTCGGCGGTGCCGGCAAAGGGTGCCCGGACCGTGGTGTCAGCCAATGCCCGTTGCGCCGCCGCTAATTGCGCCTTGGCTGCCACCGCTTGCGCCCGGTTGCGCCGCACGGCGAAGCGCAGGGCGTCCAAGCGGTCCTCGCTGATGAATTGGCGGGCGAACAGGTCGCGGCCGCGAACCAGTTCGCTGTCCGCTTGCGCTGCGTTGGCTTCGCTGCGGCGCAGATCGGCCGCGGCTTGGTCACGGGCGATGCGGGCGCGCTCGTCGTCGAGCACCACCAAGGGCTGGCCTGCTTGGACCGGATCGCCGGGCTCCACGGAACGGACGACCACGCGGGCGTCCACCTCTGCCGCCACCACTGCCTTGCGGAAGGCTTCAATGACCCCCGGCACGGACGCCTGCCAGTGCAGTTGAGCGCTCTGCACGGGAGCGACTCGGACCTGCACCGGCGTGGACAGCGCGGTAGTGGGGCTCTGGCCTTGCGCTTGCGGGGTGTTCCCCGTTTCCGTTCGTTCTTCGACTGGCGAGCAGGCGATCGCTAGGAGGCTTAAGCCCATGACGAGTGACCGTGGTTGCACTTCAGGCGCCCATCAGTTCTGCATCAGGCGCAGATCCAAGTAGAAGTTGCGCCCATAGTCCTGATGGGCGTCGGCGAAGTAGCCGAAGTAGCGGTCCGCCAAGGGCGCGCGCTCGTCGGTGAAGTTGCGCACGCCGAAGCGAACGCGCAGGTTCCGCTCTCCCATGTCCCAGTGGTAGTCAAAGGAGGCGTTCCAAGTGGTCATTGCATCCAGCCAATAGCGGCTGCCGTCGTTCAGGGTCAGGGAGTCTTGGTAGATCTTGCCGATCTTGACCCCGGAAAGGCCGGCGCCGAAGGCCCCCTTGCGCCATGCCAGCGTGAGGTTGTGCTTCTGCTTCTGGTTGCCGTTGCGCTGGACCAGATCGGCAAACCCGGTGACAGGGACGCTGGCCGGCAGTTCGCCGGTCTCCTGGGCGGACACCAGCACCGCCGAGTTGCCGCCAGCCTCCTGCTCGAAGGTGTCGAGCAGTGAGGCGTTGTAGCGCAGGCGGAAGTTGCCCCAGGCGGATTCGACCTGATAGAGCACGCCGATGTCGAACCCCTTGAGGGTTCGGGTGTCGAGGTTGGCGTAGCGGTCGCTGACCCTGATGATGTCGCCTGCCGGACAAATGCCAGCGGCGGTGTAGATGGCCGCGACCTCAGGGTCCACCTCGGTGTCGCGAATCACCGCCGGATTGGCCGCCAGCGCCGCGCAGTTGCCCCCGCCGTGCCGCAGCCGCTGCAGCAGGTCAAGGGTGGTGTGGTTCTCCTCGCCGAACAGGCCGATGGTGTCCTCCTTTTCGATGGACCAGTAGTCGAAGGTGACGGTGAGGGCATCAAAGGGCTCCAGCACCACGCCCACCGAGAAGTTGCTCGACCGCTCCGCCTTGAGGTCTTCGCTGCCTTGGGCGACGCGCTGGATGGAGTTGCGGCAATCGACAATGTTCTGGTCCGGGTCGCCGCCGAAATCGGCGGCGTAGATGCAGGCGTAGTCATTGCGGGTGTTTTGCCGGGCCACGATGTCCTCGTTGACCGTCACGAGGTTTGGCGCCCGGAAGGCTTCGGACCATGAGCCCCGCACCAATATCGCGTCATGCAGGCGCCAACCGGCGGCAAACTTGCCGACGGTGGTGTCGCCCACGTCGGAGAAGCTCTCGTAGCGAATGGCGGCTTGGGCGTCCAGGTTGGGCAGCACGGGAATCTGCAGTTCGGCGAACAGGGAGACGACGTCTCGGCTGCCCTTGTTGTCCGGCGTGGGGCTGGAATTGACCACGTCGGAGACGAAGGGAAAGGTGTCGCCCTGAAAGTCGGTGAAGGCGACGGTGCCGTCCAGGCGCGGGTCGCGGTCGTCCTTGAACGACTCCTCCCGGTACTCCAAGCCCGCTGCCAACCCGAGCGGGCCGGCGGGCAGGTCCATGAGGCCGACGTTGGCGACCTTCAAATCCGCTAGGAAAAGGTCGGTTTCATTGTTGCGGTAAACGTCCACCAAGGCCCGCTCAATGTTGCTGTTGACGCCGCCGCTGAACGGGTTGTAGGCCGCCGGCGTGGGATCCGACAAGGCTTCGACCATGAGCGTGTTCGACACCCGGTTGCGGGTGACGTCCTTCTTCTCCGCCTTGGAGTAGAGCACCGCGCCTTCCCAATCCCACTCGCCCCAAGTGCCGCGCAGGCCTTGGAGCAGCCGGTACACGTCGCCCTCGTTGTCCACGATGCGCGGCACTTCCGCATAGCGGTAGTTGTCGATCTCCAGCTCCAGGCCGGAGCACGGCACCTCCGGAATGACGTCGTCGGGCAGGCGGTTCGGCGAGCCGCAGGGGCCGAAGGGGTTGTAGTGGTGCTCCGGGGCAATGCGCAGCTTGACGGCGGAGAACGAATAGGACGGGTGACGGGAGAGGTTGGTGTCCGAGTTGTAATACATGAGCTCGGTGAAGCTCTCCAAGCCGCTGTCGAACTCGTGGTTGATGAAGGCGAACAGGCTGGTGCGCTCCAGCTTGGAGGACAGATCGCGAAATTCGTTGATGTTGTAGCGCACGGTGCCCTGGCCGTCGATGGCTCCGCAGACCTGGTCGTTCAGTGTCCACTCGCAGCGGGGGTCGCCTGCCGGGTAGGTCTCAAACTCGCCGCTGGAGTCCGTGAGCGTGCCCCGCAGGCCAGCGCGGCTGGCTGAACTGGTGACGTCGTACTGGCCGTAGAGCGAATGGGTGCTGTTGTTGCGAAAGCGGGTGTCGCCGCTCCAGGGCGAATCCCCTGGAATGCGGCGCCGGAAGTCGGCGTCGGCCCAGCGTTCCTGCTCGTGGGCGCTCACCCGGTCGCGGTTGAGGTAGCCGCCCATCAGGTGGATGTTGGTGCGCCCCTCGTTGAAGCTGTTGCCCCATGAAAAGTCGAACTGCCAAGTGTCTCGGCCAATGTGGTCATAGGTGCCGAAACGCCCGCGCACGGCAAACCCTTCCGCGTCGCTCTTGAGCACGTTGTTGACCACGCCGGCCACCGCATCGGCCCCGTAGAGCGCGGAGGCGCCATCCTTGAGCACTTCGAGGCGTTCCAGCCCAAACACCGGGATGGTGTTGGCGTTCACGGTGTTGACCGGCACGAAGCTGCCACCGACTTCCTCGGTTTGGAAGCTGGCCGCGTTGACCATGCGGCGGCCGTTGAGCAGCACCAGGGTGTTGCCGGTGCCAAGGTTGCGCAGGTTGAAGGCGCCGATGTCGCCGCGCGCCGAGTTGACGCCGCCGCTGATGTTCTCTGCCTCGTTGAAGAAGTTCTGCCCCTGTTCGGGCAGCGCCTCGAGCAGGTCGTCGCCGGAATCCACGCCGAACAGCTCGATGTCTTGGGCATCCATCACCGACACTGGAAGAACGCCGCTGATGGTGGCGCCGCGAATGTGGGTGCCGGTGACCACCACTTCCTCGATCACTTCGCCGTCATCCCCTTGCGCGACCGCCACGGAGGCCACCAAGGGCAGGCTTGCCAAGGCGAAAGCGGTGGCTTGCACCCAGCCTAGTCCAAAGCCGGCCGCCGGACCGGGCTGGGTGGACGTGGAGGAGCTGGCCAGCGGGCGTGGCGCGAAGTGCTGCCGCATGGGGCATCTCCTGAAGGTGACGCGAGTGCAAATTGCGCCCGATTTTAGGCGCATTGGTTTGGGCAAGCCACTGCTGGCACGGTTCGTGTTGGCACGGTTCGTGTCAATCCCCTAATGCCGGGGCGGGAGGTTGACTAGCACGAAAGCGTCTATATGATGGCTTCTGTCGGACGCGGCGGGGTTAGGGGCAGTGTCGCCAAGCCAGTCCAATCAGAATCAAGGGGAGAATTCGATGAGAATCAAAGCACTTGGGGCCATGGTTGGCATGGCACCTCTGGCGGCAGCGGCGCTGCTGAACTTCGGCGTTGCCACCTCGGCGGTTGCAGCCGAAGCGGAAGCGGTCATCGAGGAGATAATCGTCACCGCTCGAAAGCGGGAGGAGTCGGCGCAGGAAGTGCCGGTGGCAATCACGGCGCTTTCAGCGGAGATGTCGAAGTCAACGATTCGCGATCTGACCGATCTGAATGGCTTCGCACCAAACGTGCGCATCGATGACAGCATTCAGAGAAACAATGGCGCGAGCATCATCATTCGCGGCATCAGCGCGGTCCGCACGGACGACAACTCGTTCGACGCGCCGATCGGCGTGATGATCGACGGCATCTATCTCGGTTCCATGGCGGGCCAAGTGCTTGAGAACTTTGACCTTGATCGCGTGGAAATCCTGCGTGGGCCGCAGGGAACCCTGTTCGGAAAGAACACGGTCGGCGGGGTGATTCACGCCATACGCAGCCGACCTACCGGGGAGTACGGCGCGCGGTTCAAGCTGACCACGGGCAAGCACGATCAGAAGGAAGTTCGGGCCGTAATGAACGCCCCGCTGATGGAAGACAAGCTCGCTGCCAAGGTTTTTTTCACCACCATCCAGAATGACGGCTTCATGTACAACACGACGTTGGAAAAGAGGATGCCGGAGAAGGACTACGAAAACTACGGCATCACGCTTTTGGCAACCCCAAATGACCGCTTTGAAGCCATGTTCACTGCTGAGCGGTTCGACGACCAAAGCGAGATCGGCGCGTTCATGCACAACTGGAACATCCCTGCGGGTGTTGCTGCGCCCCCCCCTGCGGGATCCAAGGAGCCTAACTACAGCGGTGGCATGTGGGCCTGCAGCAAGCCGTTCTGGTTTCCGTTGGGCACTCCATGCCGGGAGAGCTTGGATGACCGGCCATCCACCACGAGTATTGACATCAACAACGACGCCAAGACGGCGGTTGATGCCTATACGCTGAATGCGTCGTTCGATCTGACGGACAACCTACGGCTGGTTTCGGTTACCGGCTACCGGGACATGATCGAGGACACCATCTACGACTTCGACGGCACTTCCGCCAACCACATCACCATTGAAAAGCTCAACGACTACGACCAGTTCAGCCAAGAACTCCGCTTGGAGGGTAGCTGGAACAACGTGGATTTTGTCGCTGGCGGCTACTACTGGCGCAGCGAATTCGAAAGGGACTGGGTCACTGGTGGCGAGTTCTGGTATTCGGTGAGCCAAATAGGCTTGCTTACGCAGGCTCTTGGGATTCCGGGAGTCGTCTACGATTTGCGGAACAACACGTGGACCTCAGTCTCACCTGAGTTTGAATCCGTTATCGCACCCTACCCCACTCCGCTAGAAATGTGCTGGAGCCCGGATCGTGCCATCGTATTCGGAAACGTCTGGTGCGATACCGGCACCCCACTCTCCGGCATGGGTGATGCCTACACCCAACGCCTTTACGAAGAGCAGGTGACGAAGTCTCTCGCCTTCTACGCGCAGGCGGACTGGGAGTTTTCAGAGGACTGGATACTCACTTTGGGCTTGCGCTGGACCGAGGAGAAGAAGGACTTCAGTGCTGGGCAAGCTTATCTGTCGCCGGAGAATCGCAAGAGAATCATGGCCTTCCCCGAAGGTGAATGGGCTCATCTCAACAACAAGTGGGATGAAATATCACCAAAGGTGGGGCTGTCCTACCGATTCACCGACGACATCATGTTCTACGCCTCGTACTCAGAGGGGTTCCACTCCGGTGGTTACTTCGGCACCAACCAGAACCGGGCTGACTTTGAGCGTGACCAGTACGACCCGGAGTACGCTAAGTCTTGGGAAGCTGGCATGAAGAGCCAGTTGATGGGAAATCGAGTGCAGCTTAACGCGACCTTCTTCCTCAACGACTTCACCGACAAGCAAGAGGCCTCCGTATTCCTTGACACCACCACCAACACAGTGGCCACGAAGTTCGACAACGTGGCTGATGCAGAGTACATGGGCGTTGAAGTGGAGCTTCAATGGGTCATCTCGGAGTACCTCAGCACCTTCGCCTCCCTCGGGTGGCTTGATGCGGAGTACAAGGAATTCGAGACCGACTTGAATCCGAACGACAACGTGGACCTCATTGAGGATGCCACCCACCTGATCCCACGCTCGGCCCCGGAGTTTACTTATGCGCTCGGCGGCACGGTCACGGTCCCCATGGGTCCCGGAGAGTTCGAGGTTTACGTCAAGTATGACTGGATCGACACCATCGAGACCAGCTTGGTCAACATTTCGTTCAACCGAGTGGATTCGAGAGAAAACCTGATGGCCTCCGCCGGATACCATTGGAACAACATGTCCTTGGTCCTGTATGGCCGCAATCTTACGGATGAGCAGTTCGAGACGCCCGCCGTCATCGACCCGCTGTTCGCGGCCAGCACGGTTACCCAGGGATCGACTTGGGGGCTTGAGTTCAGCATGGATCTGTAGTTTGACTCGGCCACGGTTTCAGAGGTTAAAAGAAGGCCCGACAAGTTCGGGCCTTTTTTCTCGACACACGAAGTAGCAACGATTACCACTATGACCTTCCGCGCTTTCATGGGCAGGGTTTTCCGGTCGAATTGGCCCGGATTGTGCTGTAAAGGCAGAGGGTCTAGTCTTTCTTACTAAGGACAGCGAATACCAATGAGGAACGCTCCATGAGGATTGACAATGTGTGGCCGATGGTCGCGATAGCGGTGCTTGGATTGACCTTGACGTCGTTGACGTTTGCGCAAGGTAGAGGTGAGCCACCAGAGGGGATGAATACGAGGGAAAAGGTGGACTGGGCGATTTCCGAACTTGGGTCAAGCAGTGATGAATTGACCGTGCGCGATTCGATCGATCGAACTGACGATGCCGTGTTGGCACTTGCCCAATTGGTGGTCGCCGATGACTCCAGCAGTAGCATCGAAGAGCTGAGAGAGCAATTGGAAAGCGCCACTGCCACCCCCAATGTAACCCAAGAGGCCGCATACTGGTTTGGCGGCCTCATCACTGCTTTGTTCGTACTTGTGCTCGGCCAGTTGATACGCCTGTCAGCAAAGGTTGGACGGCTTGAAGGTGCGCAAGACGGTTCCTGAGATTTGACTTAAGTCGAGTTAAGGTTCAGGACACTCCAGTTTGTTCTCAAAGTGGGCGCATTAGAGGGACACTGTAGGCGCTGTCCGCAGTTGGCAACCTTGCGGATTTTCCCGCCCTGAGTTGCTGTCGACCACCGGGAAGGCGGTTTATTGAATCGGGCGAGAATAGCGTGCGACACGCACATCCCCATCTAAGGTAGGTAGATCGGCTCCTAAAGCGGCAATCTAATCTCGTCAGTCGCCATAGTCCGGCAAGGCACCTGCGCTGGTGGTCAAGCATAGCGCTTTCCCTGCTGCGATCATTCTCTCGTCCAGACTGTAGATTGCCTCTCGGCGGCGACTTTCTGCGATAGCAAAGTGCATTGCGCCCCCGATTCTCAGACAGGTCTCGAAGCGGACGAGGCAGCCCTTTGCACAATCGAAGTCGTCGTGATTGGGCAAGAGTACGGTAAAGGAATCTGCAATCATAGGAAGCCAAGGACGCTCACCGAATTGACGTGCCTATCGAGTTGACGGCAGTGCGCTGAACCCGCGCCAAGTCGAAGAACTTTCGCACAAAAGTCGGTGCGCATTTCTTACGTCGCGTAGGGCAATCCCCTACAGACTCGAGCCGTATCGCGGTCCACCATGGCGTTCATGGACCATGATGCCCTCAGCAAGCTCTTCTTCGCGCTGCCCGAAGTTATGGCCGACGCGTTGCGCATTATCGCCCGAGCTTGGGTGCGCTACTTGGACCTCGACATCCTTGAGCGGCTACCCGCGGAGCACGGTGGCGCCCGCCACCGCCGGATTGGCGACATGACGTGGCGGGTGCGATTCCGGTCCGGTCGGCTTGATGACGGAACGTTGCCCTACCTTGTGCTTCCCACCGAGTTTCAGTCCGTGCGGGACATACGTATGGGGATACGCCTCGATGAGTACGCGGGGCTGTTGTTGGACGCCTTGGTCCGTGATGGAACCGGTGCGCGCGAAGGCTGTCTGCCGCCCGTGCTGCCCTTGGTGGTTTACAATGGTGGGCGGCCTTGGCGGCGGGAGCCGGATCCTTTGGCTGGGCTGCCTTCCGAGGTGGCCGAGGCTCTGGCGCGCCACCAGCCGGTACACTGCTTGGCGCAAGCGCGGGGAGCGGGGACGATTGGCCCAGTGGCAATCGGGTGTCGGCTTGGGTGATGCTGCAGCGCAGGCAGTCGGGGGACGAGCTTATGGTCAGTCTCCGAGCGGGTCTTGCCGACTTTCAGGGCGCGAACGACGCCGCGTACCGGGAGGCCCTGCATGCTTGGGCTGGGGCGTTGTGGCGAGTGATGGCGCCCCATGGCCCAGCGCTGTCGCCGCTGAAGGAGATCGAAAGGAATCTAGGAGGCACGGAAATGACGACCATTGGTGAAGCGAATATGAGGCGGTATCGGGAGAAGCTTCTTCAACAAGGCGTGGAGCAGGGTATGGAACAGGGCTTGGAACAAGGTTTGGAACAGGGCCGCGCCGACGCGTTTGAGCGTCTCCACCGTGAGGCGGCATCGAGCCTTGATCCGGCAACTGCCGAGCGGGTTTCCAAGCTGATTGACGGCTTGCATTGAACTCGGCCTTATGAGTCAGTGGCCCTAGTGGACCTGTCGGCGACTGTTATCTGGCCCGCTGGACATTTGGCTACAATGCCACCCATGTTCAACAGCCAAAGTCAGTGATCGACGAGCCCCCAGCCAACAAACGCCTCATCGTCTGCTGCGACGGCACTTGGAACAGTCCCGAGCAGCACCATGTCACCAACGTGGTGCGAACCGCCCGTGCGGTGCGGCCCGCCGACGATGAGGGCGTGCCGCAGATTGTCTTCTACGATTGGGGCATCGGCTCCTACAGCGGCAAGCTGACCGGGGGCATGCTCGGCGCAGGGATCGACTAGGGCATTCATGTATCATCCAGACAGTCACACTATCCTGGTGCTGGGGAGTTAATCAGAGTTTCCTTGGGTGCTATTCGTAGTCGGAGGTTTAATGGAGAACTTGCAAATACTGCAATGGATAGGAGGTATGTCAGCCTTCATCGGTCTAATTGTCGGGATAGTCCAGCTCTACCGGTGGTGTTTCCGAAACCGCGACAAGAAAACCCCGGTTGTCCCCTCCCGCCCCCAAGGCGGCGCTTTCCGCATTGGACCCGGGAAAGGCAACGCTATCGTCAAAGGCGATGTGGACGGTGATGCCGTAGTCATTAACTCGGATGGCAACGCCATCCGCATAGACTAACAACGAGAGGAGTGAGAGAGTCGCGACTCAGGCCCTACTCGACGACTCAGCGCTTTGGCGTTGGATTGGCGTACGCGAGTTTCGCCACTGTAACTTCGATCGGTGTGGCTGGTCTTGGGTTCCGTCAGGGTTGCTCTGGCTAGCAGCCTGTCTGACGCGGGGGGTTGCTGAAGCAATCATGGGGTGTGTGTAACCTCGGTGCCGTGCCCTGCCCAACAGGTCGCCCCAAAGGGAAGAACCGGTAGGCTGATCCGTCGGCAACAGTACCCGCGCCGCCCCCCACCTTCTCCATTCCGCGCGGGAGGAAACTGCCGGAACCCCATCGCCTGCTTTACGAATTCGAACGGTTTCTTGCACCTGGTGGCGAGAGGGTTAGTGTAGGATTTCTGGATTCCAGTGCCAGCCCGCCTTTTCTTTTCTTAGGGCGCTTTCGAGGCTTGGGGCCTAGCTCAAGCTCGGCATCCACCTTGATACTGCGCAGCCTGTCCAGCCGGGGCACGTTCAGCCAGTATCTCGTGTATCTCCCCCGCCCGGTCTTTTTGAGTGCGCCCTTGTCAACGAGATCCGCCAGGTCTCGGGTGGCCGTCGCCGGAGGAGCCCCGGTGATCGCTTGATAGTTCCCCGCACTCAAGCCGCCCTTGAACCCCTCCGGCTCCTCTCGGAACAAGCGCATCAGCGCCTTGTCCTGTCGTGCATTGATCTGGCCCTTAAGTTGCCCGAACAGACGGGCCTGCTCGGCTTGGCGCAAGAGCCTGAGTTGCCCTTGTCGAAGCGCGTCGATTGCCATGTCCGCGAACCACGTTTGCCATGCACTCGCATCAAGTGAGGCCTTGCAACTCTCGAGAGCTCGGTAGTACGCCGTCTGGCGCTTGTGTATCGCGCTTGATAGCGGTATGAGGCTCGGTCGCCCGAGACCTTGGGATAGTGCCTTTTCCGCCAGCGCACGCCCAATTCGCCCGTTGCCGTCTTCGAATGGGTGAATTGACTCGAAATAGAGATGGGCCGCTCCAGCCAAAGGGAGAAGATGCCCGCGTCCAGGCTGGCCAACCTCTCGGTTGTACCATTCGATGAACCTTTCCATCTCGTCGTGAACGCTCGTGCCCGGGGGTCCGCGATAGTGAACCCTGCCACCCTCCATGCGTCCCCGCCTGACGGAAACTATGGCAATCGAGTCGGGGCCGCTTCGGTAGGCGCCGAGTGTGCCTATCGTTGGATCGCTTGACATCAGCATCAGGTGCCACTGCCACAGCATCTGGTGGGTGAGTGGCTGCGCATAGGTTCGAAACGCATCGACCGCCATCCTCGCCATGCCTTGCTCGGCACGGGAGGCGTGTTGGGATGCCTGTAGGCCAAAGTAGTGTAGCAGCGATGCGCGGACCGAATCGCGTTTCAGCGCCTCGCCTTCAATGGCCGCCGTCTCCACCGACTCATCTTCAAGCCAGTCGATATGAACCGAATCCAGATCGTCGCCAGAGATAAACTCAAGGGCGCCCGACAACCAAGCGGCATCACTATCAAATCGGGCGATGTAAGGGCGGAGCGCCTCGTCGTCCCAACTGAAATTCGGCCAGTTGGGATCCTGCCAGACCCATGGTTGTTCACTTCGATCCATAACAGTTGTCTTTATAGCTCAATTTTACGAAGTTTTCGAGTGATAACTTCATGGAAATACCAATGTCTGGAAGGGGATTGCGCAGTTGATTGCACTTCTTTGAATCACGAAAGATTGCTTTATGGTTGATGGGGGCAAGCATGAAACGCCACTGCGCCTGAATTGCGCAGGCCGAAGTTTGAGCACATCGCGTTGCGTCACATCGCCTGAGTGGCCGCTTCGCTACAATGGGTCACCTCTCCGCTCACCGCTGACGACCACTGAAATGCCCCAATTCAACAAACGGCTCATCGTCTGCTGCGACGGCACGTGGAACAGCCCCGAGCAGCACCATGTCACCAACGTGGTGCGCACCGCCCGTGCGGTGCTGCCCGCCGACGATTACGGCGTGCCGCAGATCGTATTTTACGATTGGGGTATCGGCTCTTACAGCGGCAAGTTGACCGGCGGCATGCTCGGCGCAGGCATCGACAAGAATATTCAGGATGCCTATCGGTTCCTGGTGCACAACTACGCGCTCGGCGACGAGATTTTTCTATTCGGCTTCAGCCGCGGCGCCTACACGGCCAGAAGCCTAGTCGGCCTCATACGCAATGCCGGCTTGTTGAGGAAGATCAACGCGGACTTGATACCCAAGGCCTATGCCCTCTACCGGCAGCCCGCCCAGCCGGATGCGCCTTCGGCCGTTCGGTTCAGGGAAGCCCATTCGTGGGAGAAGTGGGAAGTCCGCATTGCCTTCATCGGCGTCTGGGACACGGTTGGCGCGCTCGGCGTTCCCAGCCAAATCGTTCGGAGAATGGGCGGCAGCCAACGCTACGCCTTCCACGACACATCGCTCAGCGGAATCATCGACCATGCCTGCCATGCCGTGGCCATCGACGAGCAGCGCTTGGACTTCGAGCCGGCGCTCTGGACGCGCCTGCCCAAGCCCGGCCAGGTCATTGAACAGCAGTGGTTTGCCGGCGTGCACGGTGATGTGGGCGGCGGCAACGGCGATTCCGGCCTATCGGACACGGCGCTGGAGTGGATCTGGTCGCAGGCGGAACGCCAAGGGCTGGCCTTGGACGACAACTATCGCCGAAAGGCGGTCAAGCCGAATTCTCTGGGCAAGCTGCACCGTTCCTGGACCGGCATGTACCGGATGAAAGGCCGTCGCCGCCGCTCCCTAGGCGAATTGCCACCGGAACTTGAGGGCATCCACCCGAGCGTACGGCAGCGCTACGAAGGCATGGCGAGCTACCGGCCTCGGAATCTCACGGCTCACCTTGAAAAAGTCGGTGGCTGGGACGAGCCCGCCTGACCTGACAATGTGCATGGCCCGCGCACTGGGTACAATTTCCGCCGACTTCACTTTGGAGGTTTTAGGACATCATGGAACTCGAAGGCAAGAGAATCATCGTCACCGGATCGGTGCGCGGCATGGGCGCGGGGACCGTTCGGGCCTACGTCAAAGCGGGCGCGAACGTCGTCGGCATGGATGTGCTCGACGAGCAAGGCGCCGCCGTGTCGGCCGAGGCCAGTGCGCAGGGACCTGGCACGGCGGGTTATCTGCACGTTGACGTTGCGGACCAGGGGAGCGTCGAGCGAGCCTTCGCCGAAGCGGTGGCAGAGTTGGGCGGGCTCGATGCGTTGGCCCATCCGGCGGCCATTCACCGCACCTCGGATGCCGGCAAGGTGAGCGTTGAGGACTGGGATCTCATGTTTGCCATCAACGTGCGGGGCACCATGCTCACCAACCAGGTCGCGCACCGCCACATGAAGGCTTCGGGCGGCGGCTCCATCATCAATTTCGGCTCGATTTCCGGTCAGCGCCCGGAGCCAACGGCGGCCGCCTACTCCACCGCCAAGGGTGCGGTGCATTCCTGGACCCGCACCGCCGCCGGCACTTGGGGCAAGGACAACATCCGGGTCAACGCCATCCTGCCAGCCATGGCCACTCCCATGTACTACGAGGCGCTGAGCAAGGCCAGCGACGAGCAACGCGAGGCCAACAGCCGGCTCAACCTGAGCACCATCTTCATGGGCGGCAAGTACGGCGACCCCGACAAGGACTTGGGGCCGGTCATGGTGTTCCTCGCCTCGGATGCCTCCTGGTTCATAACCGGCCAGTTGATCGCCGTGGATGGCGGTCAGACCAGCGTGCGCTAACTCTGTTCTCCCAAGGCCGCCTCGTCGTGCAGGAGGATGCCTGCGGCAGTCAGCGCTTCCGCTTCGGTTGCCGTGCGGCCCAGCCAGTCGGCCAGCACCGCCGCGTTGTGCTCGCCGCGGTGGGGTGCAGGACCGCGCACGCCATGCTTGGCGTTGGAGAAGCGCCACGGGGCTTGCACCACGGGTCGTTGTCCGCCGGCTCGGTCGTCCATGGAGCGGATCAGTCCGCGGTTGGCAAGGGTCGGCTGCTCGGGTAGGTCGGCGGGCTCCCGAACCCGGCCCCAGGCGATGTTCACCCGTGCCATGGCGGCCTCGACCGCCTCCCAACTTTCAAGGCCGGCAAAGAATGCCTGCATGCACTCTCGGCGCAAGCGTATTTTCTCCGCCAGTGGCATGGTCTTGTGCGTGGGGTCGATGAGGTCGAATTCGTTGACGAGAATCCGCCACAGATAGCGGAAATCGGCGGACACCAGAATCCAGCCGGCGCCGCTTTCCCAGGTTTCGCTGGTGAGCGGCGCGGTTGCCTCGGAGTCCTCCAGGTCGTAGTGAAGCTGGTCGTCCGTGGCGACGGTGGCGTCGATCATGGCGAGGTCGATGTGTTGGCCGACCCCGGTTTGCTGGCGCGCGATGATGGCGGCAAGCAACCCGACCAAGCCGTGCAGGGAGGCGTTGGTGTCCGCCACCGACAGCGGCAGGTCTCGGTAGGGAATGCGGCCGCGGCGGGCTTGGCGGGCCAGCAGCCCCGCTTCGGCGTGAATGATGGGCGCGTAGGCGGGGCGGTGGGATTCAGGACCGCCCTGCCCGAAGCCAGATATGGAGAGCACGACCAGCCGTGGATTGACCGCGCGCAACGCCTCGTAGCCAAGGCCCAGGCGCGGCATCACGTCTGGACGGAAGTTCTCGATCAGGATGTCGGCCTTGGCGGCTAGGTCGATGGCCAACTGCCGCCCGCCATCGGTTCTCAGATCGATGCAGATGTCGCGCTTGCCGGCGTTTTGCTGGTGGTAAAAACCGGGGAGGTGCGCAACCACCCGACCCCAGAGCCGAGTGACATCCCCGTCCGGGGGCTCGACCTTCACGACGTCGGCGCCGAGGTCGCACAGCAGGCGGCCGGCAAAGGGTCCGGCCAGCACGCGGGAGAAGTCGAGCACCTTGAGATGGGCGAGGGGGTAGCCCGCCGCTGATTGGGAATCCGTCACCTAGACCTCCGCTTCGTGTCGGTTCGTTGCGCCCTGACCCTTATCATGGCGCCACATCTTCGTCGCAGACCCCGTTGCGCAGCAGGCCGATTTCGGGAACCTCCACTTCCACGACGTCTCCGGGCACCAAGTATTGCGGCGGGTCCAAGCGTGCCCCGGCACCCGTTGGCGTTCCGGTGGCGATCAGGTCGCCGGGCTGCAAGCGCATGAAGGTGGAAAGATAGCTTACCAAGCGTTCAAAGGAGAAGAACAGGTTGCCGGTGTGGTCGTTCTGGCGAAGTTCGCCGTTGACCTTGGTGGTCAGGCGCAGTTCATCAAAGTTGGGCAGCGCATCCTTGGTCACCAGCCAAGGACCGGCGGCTCCGGAGCGTTCGAAGTTCTTGCCTGGGGTGACGTTGAATCGGGAGTGCCGCAGCCAGTCGCGGACGGAGCCTTCGTTCACCAGCGTCAGCCCGGCGATGTGCTCGCGCGCCCTCGACTCGGGGATGCGCCGCCCCGCCCGGCCGATGACCAGCGCTATCTCGCCTTCGTAGTCGAGTTGCGTGGATTCCGGGGGGCGCACCAGGGGTTCGAGATGCCCGGTCAGGGACTCGCGGCTGCGCATGAAGACGCTCGGATAGGCCGGCGCCGGTGTGGCGTCCCCGTACTCTGCATTGCGATTGCCGTAGTTGACGCCGATGCAGATGATTTTCCCGGCGTCCGGCACCGGCGGTAGCCAACGGATGTCGCTGAGCGCGCAGTCGGCGTCCGCGCCGTTGACGATGTCCTGGGCTTCGGCCAAGGCGTCGGCGGCGAGCAGGGACTTGAGGCTGGTGAATCTCGGCATCCGGCCGCTCAGATCAACCACCGCCGAACCCACGGCTGCCCCAAAGCGAACCTCCCCTTGACGGCAGTAGGTCAGCATCCGCATTCCAAGCTCCCTCCATTGCAAGTGGCATGGGCATCGCGCCTTCGCGTCGCCCAAGGCTCGCTGAGGCAACACCCCTATGTTACCGTTTGCGTTTGAGTCCCAAAGAAGCCATATGACCCCTCTTGTCGGCGCAGCCGTTGGCCGTTTTGGCAGCGCCCTGCGAGATCTCGCGCCCATCATCGCGGTGATCGTCTTTTTCCAGGTCGTCGTGCTGCAGCAGCCCTTCCCGGACCTCGGCCGGGTTTTAGTTGGGTTGGTGTGTGTCGTGGCAGGTCTCGCGATGTTCATTCAGGGCTTGGAAATAGGGCTGTTTCCGCTTGGCGAGGCGATGGCGAGGGCTTTCGCGCGCAAGGGCAGCCTGGTGGCTTTGTTTGCCTTCGCCTTTGGCTTGGGCTTCGGCACGACCATTGCGGAACCAGCCTTGATTGCCATTGCCGCCGAAGCCGCCAGCGTGGCCGCCGACGCCGGGGCCATTGCCGCCGATGAAGCTGCCCGGCAGGCCTACGCCTTCAATCTGCGCATGGTGGTGGCGGTGTCCGTGGGCACGGCGATCTTGCTCGGGGTGCTGCGCATCATCAAGGGTTGGCCCCTCCATCGATTCATCATCAGCGGCTACATCCTGGTCACTGTCATGACCGCCTTCGCGCCGGTGGAGATCATAGGCGTCGCCTATGACTCAGGTGGTGTCACCACCAGCACGATCACCGTTCCCCTAGTCACCGCCCTTGGCGTTGGGCTGGCGCAGTCCATCCGTGGCCGCAACCCCATGGTGGATGGCTTCGGCCTGATCGCTTTCGCCAGCCTCACGCCGATCATCTTCGTGCTCGTTTACGGCATGCTCGCTTGATGTGGGACTTCCTGGCAACGTTGGGGGATTCGCTGTGGTCCACGCTCTTTGACGTGGCGCCCATACTGGCGATCCTCGTTGTCTTTCAGACGGCGGTTCTGCGCCGAAAGCTGCCGGACCTGCGCCGAATTGCGGTGGGGTTTGCGCTGGTGCTGGCGGGCCTTGCGCTGTTCCTGATCGGCTTGCAGGAAGCGTTGTTCCCGATCGGCGAGACCATGGTGCGTCAACTGACCGCCCCGGAAACAATCGGCATCGAGCGGCTTGCGGATGGTGTGGACTGGACCGACTATCTTCTCGTGTACGCCTTTGCGGCCGCCATCGGCTTCTCCACCACGGTCGCGGAGCCGTCGTTGATCGCCGTTGCGCTGAAGGCGGAAGCGGTCTCCGGGGGCGCGGTGCGCGCTTGGGGCCTGCGCATTGCGGTGGCTTCGGGGGCTGCCGTTGGCGTCTCGCTCGGCTGCTTCCGCATCGTCACCGGCACGCCGCTGCCTTGGTACATCATCGCTGCCTATGCCGTGGTTATCGCGCAGACGTTTGTTTCGAGCCGCAGCATCGTTCCCCTCGCCTATGACAGCGGCGGGGTCACCACTTCCACCGTCACCGTGCCCGTGGTGGCGGCGCTCGGGCTAGGGCTTGCAGCCACGGTGCCAGGGCGCAGCCCCCTGATCGACGGATTTGGCCTGATCGCCTTCACCGCCGTCTTTCCGATCATGTCGGTATTGGGCTACGCTATGATCTCGTCCCACATCGGTCGTCGGCGCGCTGGTTCAGCAGGCGCAGACCGGGAGTCAAGACCATGAAACTGAAACTCATTGCCGCCCTCGCGGGAGAGGACAAGACGGATGCGCTGGTTGCTGCGGCCCGTGGGGCGGGCGCCACGGGCGTCACGATCATTGGCAGCGGCCGTGGCGAAGGCCTTGAGCCGGCGAAGACCTTTTTGGGGCTGGACTTTGACGCGCACTGCGATCTGCTCTTGTTCCTGGTCGTGGAAACCCGCGCGCGGGAGATTCTGGAACGCCTTTGCGAAGCGGGCCGGTTTGATGAGGAGCCCGGGGCGGGCATTGCCTTTCAACTCAACATCGAGGATGCCGTCGGTCTCGGCAGCCAGATGCACACCATTCTTGAAGAAGCGCAGGAGGCTCTATGAGCGGCGATGTGCCCATGCGGGTGGCGGATCTCATGTCGGCGGACGTGCACAGCGTAGATGGGCTCGCCACCGTGGCCGAGGCGATGGTGGTGATGCGCCGCCATACCATCAGTTCGCTTGTGGTTAACCGCAGGGACAGTGATGATGAATTCGGCCTGCTGGTGGTCTCGGACATTGCCGCCCAAGTGATTGCCGCGAACCGGTCGCCGGAGCGGATGCATGTCTATGAAGTCATGTCCAAGCCGGTGCTCACCCTGCCGTCCGATATGCTGGCGCGCTACGCCACTCGGCTGCTGGTTCGCCTTGGCCTGTCCCGGGCAATCGTGGTCGACCATGATCGCAATTTGCTCGGCATGGCCACCCTGCGCGACCTAGTGCTGGCGGAGGGCGGCTAGGGGGGCGCTGGTTCGATGCCGCACCTGATCGTCGAGTATTCCGCCAACCTTGAATCCCGCTTGGGGCTGGAGGCCCTGATGGCCAAGCTGCGCGACGTTGCCGTTGCGGGCGGTGTCTTCCCTTTGGCCGGCATTCGGGTTCGCGCCGCGCGGCGCGATTCCTATCTGATCGCCGACGGAAACCCGGCCCACGGCTTCGTTCATGTCATGGTGCGCATTGGCAATGGCCGTGCCGAGGCGGTGCGCCGTGCGCAGGCCCAAGCGCTGTTCGACGCGCTCCGCGCCCATCTCGAACCGCTTAGCCGCGATCAGGTTGGGGGATTGGCACTGTCGTTGGAGATGGTGCAAATCGATCCGGTCGGCAGCCTGAAGTTGAACAACTTGCACGAAAGGCTGTCTGGATGAGGATGCTCGTGCATGCCATGGCCGTCGCGGCGGCGATTGCGATGGCGGCTGCGCAGGTTGGGGCCGCCGCCACGATCAGTGCTTGGGAGCTGATCTCCCCCACCCACCTCGACTGGCGGGAACGGCCCCATCGCCGCGCCATCGCGGGGGATCTCTTGGTGCGGCTGAATCTGTTGGCCGACGTCATTCCGCCACTGTCGCCACAACAGGAAGCCCAAGTGGCCAACGAGATGGCTGAACTGCAGCGCATGGATCCCGGTGCCGACACCCGGCGGCGCAGCCGCCTGTACATGTCGCGCCGCTATCAGCACTTCCGCTTGCTCGAACTGCTTGACGACACACGGCGCAACCTCCAATGCGTCATCGCTGCCGACCGCGTCAGCGAGGAGATGCGCTGCTGGAGCCTTGCCAGCGTCAACTTCGGAGATGAGGCGAACCTCGACATGGCCCTGTCCATGCTGCGCCGTGCCCGGATGATCCCCAAGGACGGCGCCATGCCGGTGACAGCCCAGGACCCCTCTGTTTGGTACGGCGAGTACGGCCGCGGCATCCTCAAGCACATCCTTACGCCTTATCTGGCGGAAAGAGCGGCAGAACGGGCGGTCAAGGACGAGGCGCCCAACAAAGCCGGGGTTGAATCGGACTGCCCGTAGGTGTAAACCCAACCCATGCAATCGCATTCAAATTCACACCGACCCGCACTGACGTGGGCGTGCGTCCTTTGCGCTGTTTCCCTAAGCGTTGCGGCCTTGGCTAGGGAGACGGTGCTGCTCAACACATCCCCCGCCCGCGACTGCTACAAGGCTGCGGCTGACCGCGGCTCGTCCATGGACATTGAAACCTGCACCTTGGCCATTGAGCACCAGATGCTGGTGCCGGAAGACTTGGCGGCGACCTATTCCAACCGGGGCATCCTGTACGTGCGCACCGGGGATTTGGTGGCTGGCCTGAAGGACCACGACCGGGCGGTGGCCTTGGCGCCCGAATTGGCCAGCGTGTACATCAACCGCTCCAATGCCTTTGTTGCGGCCAAGCGCTACCGTGACGCGATGGCGGACCTGGAACGGGCCATTGCCAACGCCGGCGAGCACTTACCCATCGCCTACTACAACCGGGCGCTGATGTTCAAACGGCTGGGCGACCGGGAAGCGGCCCGTGCCGATGCCGAACGCGCAGCGGAATTGGCGCCGGAAACGGTTGCCTATCGGGAGTTCATACAAGCCCTAACGCAGCAATGACTCGAACCGACGCCTAGGCGGACGCCGGGCGCAAACCTGACTTTAGTTCCGCGAACAAGGAACCAAACCCAATGAACGGCAATTTCGCCGCGGATCTGCAAGCTGTTTTCGCGACCCATGGAAGCCGGCCCGCCCTGCGCATGGCCGATGGGGGATTGTGGACCTACTCCGATTTGGCCGAGCAAACCGCCCGCTTGACAAGGGTGCTTGTTGAAGCTGGCGTGGCGCCCGGTGACAGGGTGCTAGCCCAGGTTGGCAAGATGCCTGAAGCCGTGGCCCTGTACTTGGCAACGCTTCAGGCGGGTGGTGTCTATGTGCCGCTCAATTCGGCTTACACCGCCGCTGAAGTGGCGCACTTTCTTGCTGATGCGGAACCGCGGCTGTTCGTGCGGGATCCTGCGAGCCTTGACTCGGCGGATGAGCACGGTGGCAGGGGCGTGCTGACATTGGGCAGCGACGGTGGAAGCCTCGTGCAGGCCATGGACGCCGCCGAGCCCTGCCATGATGTGGCCGAACGTGATGGCGATGACTTGGCTGCCTTGGTTTACACCTCTGGCACCACGGGTCGCTCCAAGGGCGCGATGCTGACCCACGACAACATTCGCTCCAATGCCGAGGCCCTGCGCCGGTATTGGGGCTGGCGGGACGACGACGTGCTGCTGCACGCCTTGCCGCTGTTCCATGTGCATGGCCTGTTCATCGCCCTGCACTGCGCCCTGCTCGGTGGCACCCCGACGATTTTCCTGCCGCGTTTCGATGTGCGGACGGTCAAGCAACACTTGCCCGAATCCACGGTGATGATGGGCGTGCCCACCTTCTACACCCGGCTGCTGCAGGATGCGGACTTCAACCGCGGCCACTGCCGTGGGGTGCGGGTGTTCATCAGCGGGTCCGCGCCTCTGACGGAGGCCACGTTCGACGCCTGGCAGGTCCGAACCGGGCACCGCATTCTGGAGCGCTACGGCATGTCGGAGACCATCATCAACACCTCCAACCCGCTGCATGGCGAGCGGGTTGCGGGCAGCGTGGGCTTCGCCTTGCCGGGCGTGGAGGTCCGGGTCACGGGGGAGGGGGGCGAGCCGTTGCCAGCGGGCGAAGTGGGCGGCATCGAGGTGCGCGGCGAGAACGTCTTCAAGGGCTACTGGCGCCAGCCGGAGAAGACCGCCGAGGAATTCCGCCCCGACGGCTACTTCATCACTGGCGACTTGGGCGTCATGGATGCGGAAGGGCGATTGTCGATCGTCGGGCGGGCGCGGGATCTGGTCATTTCCGGTGGCTACAACGTCTATCCAAAGGAAGTGGAGTCGCTCATCGACGAGCTCGATGCGGTGGCTGAATCCGCCGTTATCGGCGTGTCCCACCCGGACTTCGGCGAGGGCGTCGTGGCCGTGGTGGTGCCGTCAGACGGTCCGGTCTCCACTGACCAAGTAACCGCCTTCCTTAAAGGCCGCCTAGCCCGCTTCAAGCAGCCCAAGCAGGTGGTCAACGTCGAAGCGCTGCCCCGCAACAGCATGGGCAAAGTGCAGAAGAACCGGCTGCGGGAGGAGTATGAAGGTCTGTTTTCCTCTGCCTCGTGATTGATCCGAAATAGCCTAGTTGACTTGATCGCATCGCGCACTACGGATAGGATTCGGAGTATGTCAAATATCCAAATAGAATCCGTCCGGCATCCGTTCGACGATCCGCGGATTGCTTCAAAGGCAGTAACCGCCCTGATTCGCGCCGACGCGATGGGTCTGCTGCCTCGCAAGATTACTTGCCTTGACGACTCCGCCATCCGTTGCTTGGGCACGGGGCTGGAACGCGCAGGCATTTGCCGGCGTCTCCTTCCAGAGCTTCGTGGCGGGGTGGGCACGGATCTAGTGCACCTCTCCGGCGTGCTGGAGGAGATACGGGACGCGCTCGACGAGTCCCCGGTGCCGGCGACCGAGTGGCCGGCACTGCAAGAAGTGTTGGGGGCAGAATTGCTGGCCACTCTGGTCGGGATATCCGCATCGAGTGTGCGGCGGTATCTCGCCGGTGCCCGCGCCACACCCGATGCGGTTGCCGTCCGGCTCCACTTCCTGGCCATGGTCGTCGCGGACCTCGCCGGCGCATACAATGACATTGGCGTTCGGCGCTGGTTCGGGCGTGCTCGGAAACGGCTCGGCGGAAGCTCACCGGATCAGCTTCTCGGCGGGGACTGGTGGCCCGACGACGACGGTCCGAACCGAGTGCGCGAGCTCGCCGCCAGCCTTGCAGGCTCGCCAGTGACATGATTGCCTTTCGACATACGGATCCTCGATTCGCTTTCCTGCGGGAACACATTCCTCAACCGGCAGGGCGTTGGAACATCCAGAACGAATTGACTCACTACCTTTGCGACACGCCAGACGGCGCTTGGGCGGAGTTCCTTCGGCACGAGGAAATCCTTGATGTGGAAGACCTCCTCACCATCCGACGCGATCTGTGGGCTGTCGAGATCGGCGCAGAACCGGACGCCCAGCCGGAACTGCCGCCGCAAACGCTTGTGGGCGGACCCTCCACCTGGCCCGATTGCCAACATGAAGCGGAGCGTCTGCGAAACCAAGGCGAGGCAGGGATAACGGCACCTTCGGCTGCGCTAAACCCCGGGGCAGCGCATGGTTGGCGAGTGGAGGCGGGGCTTCGGCAAGGTGCCCCGAGGGACGGCAAGGTCTTCGCACTTTTCGGGCCCAGGCCGGACCTCGTCGGTTGGGTCGCCTCCGCTTCCGGCCATCCAAGCGAGAATCTTCTACCCCTAGTACGCCACTACTGATTGCGCCTCGGCGCAATGGTAGCCCGTCTTCCAGCTGGTCTGATCGTTGCGCTTATCAAGCCGCTGTAGCCGCGCTGGCCGAGTTTGGGAGGGAGCCACGCAACGCTTCAATAGTCCGGCGCACGCTTTCTTGTGGCTGGGTCACATCGAAGGGAACGGCGAGAAGGGCAGGGCCGTCGAAGAAACGGTATCGCAGGGTTGATTCGAATTTGGCATTCCGGGGATAAACCAGAGCCACGGCGGAACATCCGTAACGCGCTGCGTAGGCGTGAAGCTGGTACACGTCGCTCTGGGTGATGCCATGCTTCAGGTCTTGGGTAGTGGCATCGATCTCTTTCCACTTGGCGTCGAGGATGAATCGAGTTTTGCTTCCTGCTCGTAGTGCTATGTCAGGCTGGGTTGAGAACACAGCTTGGTCATCTATGGTTGCCATGGATTTACGCAATCCCTGCGAGACGACCCCGTAGTGCTGTTGGTGACGTCGGAAGCTGGCGACAAGGAAATCCTCGAACACCTGCTCCATGGGGAATAGCAGGGATAGGTTGGTGTTGCTGCCGGAGAACGTCGCGAGTCCGCGTTGGAACACAATGAGGCGTACCCATTGCATGACTGCTTGATAGTGACTCATGGAGCGGTCGATGTTGTGGCTTCTCCAGTCGGCCAATGGATTGTGGGATGGTGGGACTTCGGCAAGCGCGATCAACGACTGTCGCAGCAGCTGCTGGTTGGTCGCATCGCGAATGCGGGGGGCGAGCATATGGAGCGCGGCATGGATCAGGCGGTTGGCCGGTCGGTTGACGCTCAGTTCATCGTGCGACGTGTAGAAGCGAGCCCGGTTCGATGCGTTGCGGCGGAGGTGGTCATCGAACAGCAGTCGTCCGCGCAGGTAGGGCAAGTTCTCTTCGACGTTGATGTAGCGACGCGCCAGCCCGCCTCGGATAAGCGTGGTCAGGAGGATGAGGAATTGCCGAACGAACACCTCGAGCATGGGGAACCGGGACAGTGAGCGTATGTCGCTTTCGGGAAGCTGCTTCGGTGTGCGCCGCCAGGAACGCAGCATTTCAAGAAAGACCTGTCGGGTTCGTTCATTCAGGTCATCGGCTTCGTGATCGAGGTCGATCTTGGGCAGTATCTCAAGAGCGGTGCCTTTGCGGGTCGTCACCATTCCCACGAATTTGCTGGCTGCGAGGTCACCGTTCGGCTGCTTGAGGACATCGCGTGCGAACTCAGCGAGTTCGGAAGTTTCCACGGCGTCTAACCCCGAACTGGCCAGAGACTCGTGTTCGCGGACGGTGACGATACGGCTCATTCGTCGTTGGTGCTAGCATTCCCTAGCCGATAGATGGCTTGGTATTGTTCAGGCGAGAACCATCGTTCGTCATCCTTCGCAAGGCGGTCATACACCTTCCGGTCTTCGTCGATGAGGTCCGAATCATTGAATGGGAGCTTCGGCTTACGCTCGACGACGAAGGCGTTGTTGGCGAGCACCGCACTGATCTTCGCCCAGTCGTCAAAAAAGTATTCTTGAAGGAGGGGAAATACGCTGTCACGAAAAACGTCTGCCAGTTTGTCGAGGCTGTCGATGTTCAGAAAGTAGGTATGCCCGATCTGGTGTTCGCGGTCCAGAAGCAGGGCGATTCGCTCGTTGATTGCTCGCAGAAGCTCGTGGCAGTCAACGCCGCTGACATCGGTTGGGATCAAGGGGTGGTCTGGCTCCGGCATGCACTCGCGAAACGTGAAACGCCGGCGTAGAGCGGTGTCCAATAGCTGGATGGAACGGTCGGCCGTGTTCATGGTGCCGACGAGGTAGAGGTTGGGCGGGACGGAGAAAGACGTTTGGGAGTATTGGAGCGTTGCGAAGGTTTCGTCGTGTCGTTCAAGCCGCCGAGAGCCTTCGATCAGCGTGATGAGCTCGCCGAATATCTTCGCGATGTTGCCGCGATTGATCTCATCAATGATGAGGACGAAGCGCTCGCTTCGTCGGTCGCTGGCAGCCGTCGCGATGAGTTTGAAGATTCCGTCTCGGAGTTCGTAGTCGAGGTTCTTTTCGTCTTCATCGAGAACAGGTCGGATGCCTTCGACAAAGTCCTCGTAAGCGAAGTTTTGATGAAAGGTCACTAAAGCGACATTGCCAGTCCCTTCTTTCGGGTCGAAGCGGAGTTCCTTGAATCGCTTGCGCGTGGCATCGCGTTGACCAACCTCCTTGCTCCCGTCGACGATAGAAACAGCGAGTTCAGTCGTTCGGAATGTCTTTCCTGTGCCCGGCGGCCCGTAGAGGATTTGGTTGAGAGGTGCATCGATGGTGGCATTCCTGTCGTTTTGGCTGATTGAGGCGCTTCCCGGTTCGGCTTGGCTTCCATCGGCTGTTGCGCCTTCATAGCCAAGACGCTCAAGGAGGGTGCAGGTTGGGTGGTAGGCGTCGTTGTCGAAGAACTGCGCTGCGATATTGGGGGCCTTTCTGAATCCCCAGCCAAGACTGAACGTAAGAAGGTCGGAGACGGCGCGACGATTGATCCATACGACGTGCAGCCGCGCTTCGCTTGAGACTTTGTCGGCATAGTCATTGCGATAGACAAGTCCGATGGCACGTCCATGTGCTGCATTTCGAACTAGCATCAGGTCGCCGGGATCAGGTTCCTTGAGCGGATACTTGAGTTCAGTTTCTGGCGAGGAATTGTCCCAACCGATCCCACTGCGAGGGCCGCCAGTCCACACAGCGCTTTCGCTATCAAACTCGTCCCACTTGTCTGCCCCATCGCCGTAAACGTTAGTGCTGACTTGAAAGGCGCTCTTGCCGAGGGTGGAAAACTTGCCAGAGTGGCAGAGCCAAGCGACCAAGTTGGCTTCGTAGAGCGTGCAGCCCGGGAAAGAGTCGCGAACTTCGGCAAGGGCGGCCTGATAGCTGTCCCAGTTGTCGACCTTTATGCTGGGATTGGGCAGTAACCTCCGTGTTGCATCATCCAGTGGCAGGAATTCACTTGGGTTTACCAGAAACAAGGTCTGTGTGAGCTTGGGAAGGGCAACGTTCTTTATCTCGAGAGCGCCCCGGAAGTCGGCAGCATCGATTGAAGCTGCACCTTGACAAGCGGTCCGAAAAAGACGCCAAAGCAGGTCTGGATTGCCATCACTACCGCTGTGAAAGAGGGTGTTCACGAGTGTGCCTTGAGGAAAGATGAACGCGTCGTCAGAGTCAGGAGGGGGAGTTGACAAGGCAAACGTGCTTTGGACGCTCTCGCACAAGCCCGTCCGAGGCACTTGCGCTGTTCTGAGAGTCTTTAGGGGCGGGGTTTTGCGGGCGCTCC
>VYDB01000151.1 GCA_009843635.1 Gammaproteobacteria bacterium | reverse complement strand
CCAAAAATCAATGACTTACGCCCGAAATGACGCTGAGTTGCGGAAGTCGGGCTAGTGTGCTCTCCCACAAATAAGTGTGATTATACGTGGCCGTTTCGGCCCCCGGCCGCGTTGCTCCGCCTTGTGTGGGGCCTGCCACACCGCGTTGTCGCGCCTTGCCGGGAACCCAAACGGCCTAGCGTCTAAAACCCACTTTTTTGCAGGACAGCACACCGGGAAACTCCTTGATTGAGCGAGCTGTCAGGTGGTCAGCCAGCCGAATTGCTGGGGCTTGCGCCCGGCTTGGGGGTGGATGGGCACATTGACTAGCGCTGGCCCATCGAAGGCCATCGCCTCGTCGAGCGCGGCCCGCAGGTCGGCAGGATCCTCCACGTAAAGCCCTTTGCCGCCCAGCGCCTCAAGCATGCCGTCATAGCGGGCGCCGTAGGTGAGGATGGGCGGTGGGACGGACTGGCCTTCCTTTAGCGGGCCGATGCCGCCGCCGATGCCGCCGTTGTTGAGCACCACCATCTTCACCGGCAGCTTGTAGCGCACCATGGTCTCGATCTCCATGCCGGAAAAACCGAAGGCGCTGTCCCCCTGGACGGAGACGATGGGCTTGTCCGGCTGGGCGACGGCGGCGGCGACGGCGAAGCCGAGGCCAATGCCCATGGTGCCGTAGGTGCCGGCGTCCAGGCGGTGACGGGGACTGCGGTTGGCCATCTGGGTGCGCCCGATGTCCATGGTGTTGGCGCCTTCGCCGATGATGATGGCGTCTTCGGGCAGCCAAGCCTCGATGTCCCGATAGGCTCGGTAGTAATTCATGGGGCTGGATTCGTCGTCGATCATGGGCTTGACCGCTTCCAGGTTGGCTTGGGCCTTTTCCTTGAGCTGGCTGCGCCAAGCGGTATCCGCCGGGTAGAACCATTGCCGCTCGTCCAAGGCTTGGTTCAACTGGCCGACCACCGCCTTGCCGTCGCCAAGCAGGGCCACTTCGGCGGGCACGTTGGTGCCGATTTCCTCCGCGGCCACGTCCAACTGCACTACCCGCACATCATCCTTGAAGCGCGGCGGCAGGCCGAAGTGCATGATCCAGTTGAGTCGGGCGCCCATCAAAAACACGAGATCCGCCTCACGCAGCGCGGTGCTGCGGGCGGCGCCCACGGACAGCGGGTCGTCGTCGGGCAGGATGCCCTTGCCCATGGGGGAGGCGAGGAAGGGCAGTTGGGTGCGCTCGATGAAGGACCGCACTTCGTCCTCGGCCCGGGACCAAGCCATGCCCTTGCCGACGATGACCAAGGGCCGTTCGGCGGACTCCAGGGCGGACAACGCCGCTTCCACCGCGCCGGGGTCGGCTTGGCTGCGCGGCGGTTCGCCCACGGTGGCAGCGGGGCGCACTTTGTCCTCTTCCACTTGGCCGCGGATGATGTCGTCGGGAAAGTCCAGGTAGGTGGGGCCGGGACGGCCGAACTTGGCATGGCGCACCGCCTGCTCGACGTAGTAGGGGATGCGCGCAGTATGCTCGATAGCGTGGGCATACTTGCAATAGGGCGCGGCCAGCTGCACTTGGCGCTCCTCCTGGAAGCCGCCCATGCCATTCTGGTACACCGGTGATGCGCCGCCGATGAGGATCATCGGCCAGCAGTTCTGCTGGGCGTTGGCCAGGCCCGCGAAGGCGTGAATGACGCCGGGTCCGGACACGGTGAGGCAAGCTTGGGGGCGCCCGGTCAAGTAGCCCGCGGCTTGGGCGGCATAGCTGGCGGACTGCTCGTTGCGCATGCCGATGTAGGTGATGCCGGCCTTCTGCGCCGCCGCCGCCACCCCGATGACCGGGAAACCGACGATGCCGAACATCATGTCCACGCCTTGCTGCTTCAAGCTCTGCGCCATCAGGGTGGCGCCGTCAATTGTCCCCATGAGAACTCCTTAGTGGATGGGTTTTGATTTGGTATCGTTTCAGGGTGCGCTGGTGCGCAACGCTATCCGCCGACGATGCCCGCCTCGATCAGTTCGGCAATGCTGTCCTGGTCAAGGGCCAAGTCCTCGGTCAACACTTGGGCTGAGTGCTCGCCCAAGATCGGCGCCGCCTTGATGGGCACTTGGCTGGCGGACATGCGGGCCGGCCAGCCGAGCAGCCGCATCTTGCCTTTTTCCGGGTGATCGACTTCGTGAATGAAGCCACGGCTGAGCATATGCTGGTTTTGGTAGAGATCCTTGGTGTCGAGCACGGCGCTGGCTGGAACGCCGGCTTCGGCCAGTACCTGCATGGCCTCGTACTTGCTGCGTTGGGCGGTCCATGTGCTTATGGCATCCTCCAGGGCTTCCCGATGCTTCTGCCGCGTCCGCGGGTCGGCGAAGCGGGGATCGTCAAGCAGGTCCTCCCGGTCGATGGCGGCGCATAGCGCCTCCCACATGCGCGGCGTCACTGCCATGACGTAAACGTAGTCGTTGGGCCCCTCGCCTTGGCAGGGGTACAGGCGCAGGGTCGGCGTCGGGCCGCTGCCGGTGCGCGCCGCGGCCCACTCGCCGAAGTTGGTGCCGGCGGTGGCGGTGCGCAAGAAGTAGGTCATGGCCTCCTGCATCGATAGCTCGATCAACTGCCCCTCGCCGGTCTTGAGCTTCTGTGCGTAGGCGGCGGCAATGGCAAGGGCCATTTGCACCCCAGTGCCGGCATCTCCCGTGGTGGGGCCGGGCCGCATGGGTGGACCGTCGGGTTCGCCGGTGATGGAAAACGCGCCGGCCGCGGCTTGGGCGACCATGTCGTAGCACTTGTAGTCCGCCCAAGGGCCATCGAGTCCGAAGCCCTTGATGCGGGCGTAGATAATATCTGGCTTGACCGCGCGCATGACGTCGTAGCCGATATCGAGCTTTTCAATGACGCCTGGGCCGTAGTTCTCGACGAAGACGTCATAGTGGGGTGCCATCTTGAGCAGAATGTCCCGGCCCTCGGGGCTGCGCAGGTCCAGGGCGATGGAGCGCTTGTTGCTGTTCCAGACCATGAAGTAGTCACTCAAGCCCATCAGGCTGCGGCCGGGGTCGCCGGTGCCGGGTGCCTCCACCTTCACCACGTCGGCGCCCAACCAAGCCAGGCACTGCGTGCAGGCGGTGCCCGCTTCGTACTGGGTCATGTCCAGAATGCGCAAGCCGTCCAGTGCGGCCATGAGTTCACCCCCCAAGTGGCAGCGGCTGCTGCGGGTCAGTCAAAGCTACGGGTTGGCGAGGGCTAAATCAACCGGTACACACCTCGTGAGGAGTGGAGCGGGAAACGAGACTCGAACTCGCGACCCCGACCTTGGCAAGGTCGTGCTCTACCAACTGAGCTATTCCCGCGTCGCTGCAAGGTGCCTGAACGGCGCACCCTGTGAACGGGGGCATTCTAATGCACCGGTGCAGAAGCGCAAGCGCGTGCGCCTAGGGCGCACGTGCGAGTTGCTTCGCAATTCGGCGCGGGCGTCCAGGCCTTGCGCGAGCCCCCGTCAGCTAGAAGTCCAGCGTGATCTTGTCGGCAGTAGCCATCTCGCCGGGGCCGAGCACGGAGTGCTTGGCCTGCTTGAACGCTTCGAGATCGCCAATGACCATTTGCCAGATGAACAGGAGTTCGCGCCCATCCATGGTGAAGGTGTAGGGGCTGAAGCCCAACGGAACAGCGGAGAAGGGCTGCTCGCCTGGCCTGTGCAGATGGGCCTCGGCGAAGGCTTGGTATTCGGCCAGCCGGTCCACGGAGATGCTGTCGAAGAAGGAGACCGTGGGCCGGTTGCCGAGCTTCAGGCGCTTGCGCATCCAGGCGGGAAACAGGCCGCCGGTCCAGCGGGCGTTGGTTTCGATGATGCGAATGTCGTCACCGTTGGTGAAATAGTCGATGCCGCAATTGAGGCCTTCAGGGGCTCTGTAGCCCAAGCTTCGCACATAGGCGCCAACGTTGAGCAGGGCCTCGCGGTGACGGTCCGACAACGGCAGGTCATCGCGCAGGTAGTTGCCCACCCACAGGCCATCGGCGAACAGGATGCGGCGCACGTTGGTGATCTCGATGTTCGAATCGCTGACGGTGAGGTCCACTGTCATTTCGGTCCACTCATCGGTGTCCAGCCGTTCCTGCAGCACCACTTCGGTGCCTGCGTCGAAAAGGTCCAGGTAGCTTTCGCATTCCGCCACGCCCTGCACCGGCGTGACGTTGCGGGCGCCGGCCAAACCCTTGATCTTCAGCATCAACTGGCGATTGTGGCGGGTGAGAAAGGCGTTTGCTTCGGGGCCGCCTAAGTCGCCCTTGGTGGTCAACAAGGTCTCCGGCGTGGGAATGCCATAGGCGGGCGCATCCTGTGCCAGGCGCATCTTGGAGTTCACCGCCTGGCTGATCAACCAGTGTTGGTCGCTTTGGTGCACCGCCTTGTTGCTGCCACTGATCATGTAGAGTCCGGCCAGCGCACCAAGGGTGCGGTCAGCGGCGGCCCTGGGGTAAAACGACTCGTGGGGGTAGAAGTGACAGTGCTCCAGCGGCACGACGGGACCACAGATGTTGCGGTAAAGCCCGTTGAAGGTGTCGAGCAGGCCGCGCCAACGAGGTTCGAGGAAGGTGTCGAACAGCGCCACATGGTCGGCGGGCTTGCCCATGAACATCAGGGCCACCTGCAGCAGCGAGGTCAGGTCGCGATTCTCCCGATGCTCGACCTGCTGCTTCTCGTTGAATTGATCGCGCTCGAAGAACAGTTCGCAATCGTCACCGCACATGGCAAAAAACACGGGCCGCTCTTGGCCCGGCGCGAACGGGGCTGCATCCATGGAAGGCCTTGGGAAGGTTGGCTTACCACCATTGTGCCCGCGCCTTGGATGAATTGCAGTACACTGCGGAGTTGCCACCGAGGAGCCACCCATGCTTGTTGAACAGATCTGGACCGGCAACGCCTACCGTAATTTCAACTACCTCATCGCCTGTCCGGAGACCGGCGAGGCCTTGGCGGTGGATCCGTTGGACCACGAAAAGTGCTTGGCGTCGGCCAAGGCCAAGGGCTGGGAAATCACTTGGATTCTCAACACCCACGAGCACTTCGACCACACCGGCGGCAACGGTGCCGTACGGGGGGCAACTGGGGCGCGCATCATGGCCCACGCCAACGCCGGCGACGCCATCGAGGGCATGGACCGGGGCTTGAGTGCGGGCGACGTGGTGCAGGTGGGCAAGACCGTTGAGCTGTTGGCTCTCGACACGCCCGGCCACACCATGAGCCACATCTGCCTGCTGTCGCAAACCGACCAGCCGGGGCTGTTTTGCGGCGACACCCTGTTCAATGCCGGAGCCGGCAACTGCCACAACGGCGGCCATCCCAACGAGCTCTACGACACCTTTGCCGCCCAGCTCGATCGCCTGCCGGACGACACCCTGATCTACCCCGGCCACGACTACATCACCAACAACCTGGCCTTCACCTTGGACCGGGAGCCGGACAACGAAGCCGCGGCCAACTTGCTCGCCTCCCTCGAGGAGAGCCACGATCCTGACGCCGCCATGGTCACCACGCTTGCCCAGGAAAAGGAATTCAACACTTTTTTCCGCCTCACCAGCCCCTCGGTGATCCAGCGGCTGCGGGAGGCCTTTCCCGAGCTCGGCGAGTCGCCGTCGCCCAGGGAGGTGTTCCTGAAGCTGCGCGAGTTGCGCAATAGCTGGTAAGCCCGTGCCGTTTGGCGACCTCGACGCCGCGCTCGCGAACGCCCGCAAGCTGCTTGAGGAACGGGCCTACCCTGCGGCGTTGGCCCAAGCCCAGGAGATCCGCAAGCAGTTTCCCCAGGAAGGCCGCGCCGCCTTCATTGGCGCCGTGGCCAAGAATCGTTTGGGCGAACACAAGGGCGCACTGAAGGACTTGCGCCGGTTGGCGAAGGGTGCCCCGAAGGCGGCTGCCAGTGCAGCCCCGATTCTTCATGAGCTGGGCTTGGCCCTGCGGGGCAATGGTGAGCTCGTTGAGGCCACGTCCGCCTTCAAGCGGGCGGTGAAGGCAAACCCAAAGCTGGCCCCGGCTTGGCAGGCCCTCGGCGAACTGCTCGCTGATCGTGGCGACGATGAGGCGGCGGATGCGGCCTTTCGCCAGCAAATGGCCGCATCCGGCCAGCATCCTGGGCTGCGCCAGGCCGTGCGCTTGGTAGCCGAGGGCAAGCTGGGCATGGCGGAAGGCATCCTGCGCGACTACCTGCATCGCTGGCCAACCGACGTCAACGCCATTCGGCTGCTGGCGGACATTGCCCTGCAGCTTGAAGCCTTCGACGACGCGGTGGCACTGCTGCGCCGCTGCGTGGAACTGGCTCCGGACTACACCCAAGCCCGCAACAACTACGCCAACGCGCTGAGCAAGACCGGCAACTTCAAGGCGGCGTTGCAGGAAATCGAGGCCTTGGAGCAGCTGGAGCCGCGCAATCTCTCGCACCCGGTGCTGGCGGCTTCGGTGCTGGTCAACGTCGGCGCCTACGAGCAAGCCATTGCCCGTTATGAGCGGGTGCTCAAACAAGCGCCGGGCCACGCCCGCTTGCAGATGAGCTACGGCCATGCGCTGAAGACCTTGGGCAGGCAATCGGAGTCGATTGCCGCCTACCGGCGCGCCGTGGAGGCGGAACCGAATCTGGGTGAAGCTTGGTGGAACTTGGCAAACCTGAAGACCTTCCGCTTCGATGAGCGCGACATAGGTGCCATGCGGCGGCTGGCGACGCGGAAGGATCTCGCGCCCCGCGATGAATTTCATCTTGACTTTGCCCTCGGCAAGGCGCTGGAGGATGCCGGCGACATCGACGGTGCCTTCGCCGCCTACCAGCGCGGCAATGCCATCAAGCGCGCCCAGAGCGGCTATGACGCAGACGAGAACAGCGCAATGTCCGAGGCGCTGGCGGCATCCTGCACCCGGCAACGGCTTGCGGCGCGCAAGGATTGGGGCCATTCCGCGCCGGACCCCATATTCATCGTTGGGTTGCCCCGTTCGGGCTCGACGCTGCTGGAGCAAATCCTAGCCAGCCATTCGCAGGTGGACGGCACCATGGAGTTGCCCTACATCCCCCAAATCGTGCGTCGATTGGCGGGCCGCAGAGACCCCACTGGCCGGACGAAGTATCCTGGCGCGCTTTGGGAGCTGACTGCGGAGCAGTGCCAGTCGCTGGGTGCGGAATTCCTGGATGCCGCCAGCATACAGCGCGGCGCCGCTCCCTTTTTCATCGACAAGCTGCCCAACAACTTCGCCCATGTGGGCTTGATTCACCTCATCTTGCCCAACGCCCGCATCATTGACGCCCGGCGCCATCCCATGGCCACCTGCTTCAGTTGCTTCAAGCAGTTGTTCGCCGCGGGCCAGGAGTTCACCTACAGCTTGGAGGACATCGGCCGCTACTACCGGGACTACAGGGCGTTGATGGCCCATTGGGACACCGCGCTGCCGGGGCGGGTGCTGCGAGTGGACTACGAAAACGTCATTGAGGACTTGGAAGGGGAGGTTCGCCGGCTGCTCGACTATTGCGAACTAACCTTTGAGGCAGCCTGCCTGAAATTTCATCGCAACAGCCGACCGGTGCGCACCGCCAGTTCAGAGCAGGTCCGCCAACCGATCTACCGCGACGCCATGGCGCAGTGGCGGCGCTTCGAGGCGCACTTGGGGCCGCTCAAGCAAGCACTGGGGAACGGTGGTTGAAAGCATGGAAGGAGTGGGTGCGGGGGCGGGGGCCCCCGGCCGGGTAGACGGGGGAGGGAAGGAGGATATACCGGACCCACCCCCCCCACGGGAGGCCGCCGGCCCCCCCCCCCCCCCCCCCCCG
>VYDB01000066.1 GCA_009843635.1 Gammaproteobacteria bacterium | reverse complement strand
AGTCCCCGGCAACGCAAACCCCGCCCAATCAGGGGCAGGGGGGCGAGTAGTTACTTCCTGGACTATGTAACAAACACTGCGGCCGACACACACGCCGATGGAATCGCCCTTGGGCTTGGTATCCAGCGCGATTTCGAACCCGGGAGTTGGCATGTTTCCTATGTCTATCAGGATCTCGATGCCAACGCGGTTGTGGGCGCGTTTACCGACTCGGACTTTGGGGGCGGAACCTCCGATACTCGCGGACACGTCTTCCGCGCTGGATACTGGTTTCCCGGCGGATGGCGTATCGCGCTGCGCTACATCGACGCGGAGCGGGGAAGAGCCACTGATCTTCCTCGAGATTACCGTCGACTGCAGGCAGACGTCGGTTTTTCCTACTGAACGGCAACGTGCGGGGAACCGATTTCCCGCCGGATGAGACGAGAGCCGACGACCTCGGAGGCGACTGATTTGCTACCCTTGCCAGGCGAGCGGGAGGATTGCTGAATTGAATTTCGCACTCATCGGCACCGGGAGCATGGGCAAGGCGCACGCCATCGCGCTGCGCTCAGTTGCGACCGTGTTTCCCGATGTCCCCGCGCCGGTCGGTGAGATTCTAGCCGACGTGGACAGGTCGCGGGCCGAACAGTGTGCAGCGGCTTGGGGTTTTCGCCATGCCACCGACGACTGGCATTCCGCCTGCCTGGCGCCGGAAGTCGAAGTGGTGGACATCTGCACGCCGAATCATCTGCACCGGAATATGGCGCTAGCCGCCATCGCGGCCGGCAAGCATGTGTACTGCGAGAAACCGCTGGGACTCGACGGCGCCGAGGCCGCGTCGCTGGTTCTGGCGGCCAGAGAGGCCGGTGTGAAAACGGCAGTCGGATTCAACTATGCCTGCAACCCGATGGTACGCTTGGCGCGATCGATCCTTCAGGCAGGCGAATTGGGCGAGCCGGTCAATTTTCGCGGCAGCTACCAGGAAGACTATCTGAGCGATCCGCAGGCGCCGTTCGGGTGGCGATGCGTGCGAAGCACCGCCGGCAGCGGTGCGCTCAACGATCTGGGTTCGCACCTGATTCACCTAGCCCACTTCCTGGTCGGCGGCCTGGAGCGCGTGTACGGAAGCCTGACCACCGTTTACCGGCAAAGGCCGAACCCGAACGGCAGCGAGTGGCGAGCGGTCGAGAACGAAGACATTGCGCAGGTGCTGCTGCGTTTCGAATCGGGTTTGCCCGGTACCCTCGAGATCAGCAGGGTTGCCACCGGCAGGAAGTGCGGATTGTCGTTCAGCCTAACGGCCAGCCGGGGGGCGCTCGAGTTCGACCAGGAACGAATGAACGAACTGCGTGTTTACCGTGGCGCGGACGGCTCCGGCCAGGCCGGGTACCGGACAATCCTGGCCGGGCCGGAGCACGCGGATTACGGGAACTTCTGCCTGGCGCCTGGTCACGGCCTCGGCATCAACGACCTGAAAGTGATCGAATTGAGAAACCTGCTGGCAGGCATTGCCCACGATCGAGCAATCGAAGCGGATTTCGAGGCAGGGTGGCGCGTTCAGGCGGTCATCGACGCCATCGAGGAGTCCGACAGGAACCGGTGCTGGACATCGCCGGCTCCGACGCCCCTGTTGCAGGTGCCGGCGACAGGGGATGGGCAGAAAACGGCAAACCAAGCGGGGGGACAATGACCTTACACATCACGGAAAATCGAGACGGATTTGCAGGTGGCCAGACAACCATCACCCGCTACGACGACCAAGAGGACAACACGGGTATCGCGCTTGCCGTCATGAAACTGGCCGGTGGCGAGTCTGTTGCGTTGGAGGTCGAGTGCGAAACCGCCTGGCTGCTCATGCGTGGCAAGGTGCATGGCACCGCCGGTGATCTGGAGTTCTCATTCGAGCGCACGTCGTTGTTCGATGAATCGTCAAGCTGCATTCACGTATCGGCAAACACCGCCGTCGATATGCACTGTACCGCCGACACCGAGTTCACCGTCTACCGTTGCGACAACACGCGCGAGTTCGAGACGCGCATCTACCGCCCCGAGGACGTGGCCAACGAGCCGCGCGGCAAGGGCCAGGTAAACGATCGCTGCCTGCGCTACGTGCGCACGATTTTCGACGGATCGAACGCACCGGCCGAAGCGGAACTGGTGCTCGGAGAAGTCGTCACGTTCCAGGGTGGCTGGTCGAGCTATCCCCCCCATCACCACCCCCAGCCGGAGATCTATCACTACCGGTTCACCGAACCGCAGGGCTACGGGCACGCGGAACTCGGGGAGGAAGTCCTGAAAGTCAGGAACTACGACACGGTCAAGATTCTCGACGAGAAGGATCACGCGCAGTGCGCGGCGCCGGGCTATGGCATGTACTACTCATGGGTCATCCGGCATCTTCCAGACAACCCCTATACGGTGCCGGAGTTTACCGAGGAACACGCCTGGGTCATGAATCCGGAACACCCTTTCTGGGATCCGGACAGGCAATAGCGCGGGCAACAGGTTTTCGCGGTGGCGCCTCAAACCGGAAAGAAGACGGCGCTCGGCCTCAATTCCGGCCCGGTCGGCGCCGATTCTTCGCGGACCAGAAGCTTGGATGTCATCTGCCTGGGCCGTGCGGCGGTCGACCTATACGGGCAACAGGTTGGCGGACGGCTGGAAGACATGCAGAGTTTCGCTAAGTACCTAGGCGGCTCGTCGGGAAATCTAGCTGCCGGCTTGGCGCGGTTGGGCGTTCGATCATCCATGTTGACCCGGGTCGGCGACGAACAGATGGGCCGGTTCGTTCGCGAAGCACTGGCCTCGGAAGGCGTGGACGTGAGCCATGTGGTTACCGACCCAAGGCGTCTGACCGCTCTGGTCATTCTCGGCATCAGCGGCCGGGATTCGTTCCCGCATATCTTCTACCGTGAAAACTGCGCCGACCTCGCCATCGAGCCCGGCGATTTCGACGAGGATTACATCGCCTCGAGCCGGTCACTGGCCATCACGGGCACGCACCTTTCGACGGAACAGAGCAGGATGGTGGTTTCGCAGGCGGTTCGTTACGCGAGACGCAACGATGTGAGGGTCGTGCTCGATATCGACTACCGGCCGGTTCTCTGGGGATTGGTTGCGCCGGGTAGCGGCGAGGAGCGATACGTGGCCTCGGATGCGGCGACTGGGGCAATCCGGGAGTTGCTGCCTGACTGCGACCTGATAGTGGGCACGGAAGAGGAAATCCGTATCGCCGGCGGGGCGGACTCCACGATCGACTCCCTACACAATATTCGCGAGCGCTCGGCAGCCGCTGTCGTCGTCAAGCGGGGTGCGATTGGTTGCAGCGTTTTCGATGGCGCCATTCCCGCCGACATCGATTCAGGGATTTCGGCGGCCGGGGTCGAAGTCGCCGTCTTCAACACGGTGGGAGCGGGCGATGGCTTTCTTAGCGGCTTTCTCCTCGGCTGGCTCGATGGTGCCGACTGGCGCGAATGCGGCGCGCTCGGCAATGCCTGCGGCGCCTTGGTGGTATCGCGCCACGGATGCACGCCGGCCATGCCGACGAAGGCGGAGCTGGACAACTATGTGTCCCGGGCTGCCGGGATCCGCAGGCCCGACCGGGACAGCGAACTCGCCTATCTGCACCGGGTGAGCGTACGCCACAAAGCGCCGCGGGAGATGTTCGTCTTGGCATTCGACCAGCGCAGGCGAATGGAGGAACTCGCCCACGCGTGTGAATCGACCGACGCCGACATCCGGCGATTCAAGTCGATCGCCGGTCTGGCCGTGGAGCGGGTGGGCAAGAGCGACAACGGCAATGCGGAATTGGGCGTCGTTGTCGATGAACGGTACGGCGAGGCCGTGCTGTCAAGGATGACCAACGCGGGCTGGTGGATCGCGCGCCCGGTGGAGATGCCCGGCTCCCGGCCGGTTCGGTTCGAGCCGAGAGACAACATGGGATTACCGCTCTCGAGCTGGCCGGGGTCGCATGTCGTCAAGTGCCTGGTTCAGTATCGTACCGACGACCCGATGGCATTGCGGCTTGAGCAGGAACGGCTCGTTTGCCAACTGCACGCCGACTGTATTGATCTCGACCGGCAACTGCTTCTCGCGCTCGTTACTCCAGCCGACAGTGAGGACGGGGGCGATGCCACGATTACGGATGCCATGCGGCGTTTCTACAACCTCGGCGTATTCCCCGCCTGGTGGCAACTCGAAGCCCAGACCGCCGAGGTCTGGCAGGAAGTTGGCGAGGTTGTCTCGGAGCGGGACCCGTACTGTAACGGTATCCAGGTTCTGGATGCACCTGGTGATGACTTGGCCGGGACTTTTCGAGTGGCGGCCGCCAATCCGGTCTGCAAGGGCTTTACCCTCGGCTGGAGCCTGTTGGACGGCGTGGCGCGCCGCTGGTTTGCGGGCGAGGTGAATGACGGCGAAGCAGTCGAGCGCATCGCCACGGACCTCAGGCGTGCCATCGGGATGTGGCGGGATGCGGCCCACACCACCTCTGGTGAGAAACTGTCGCACGGTTTGGATGAGTAGAAGGGGGTTGGTGTGTCCGAAAAAGTCAGGTTGACGATGGCCCAGGCCCTGGTGCGCTATCTGCTGGCGCAGCGGTCGGTGGTGGACGGCCGCGAACAGGCGTTGTTTGCCGGCGTATTCGCAATATTCGGACACGGCAATGTGGCGGGGCTGGGAGAAGCCTTGGATAAATCCCGGGATCGGCTGCCGGTGTTTCGCGCCCACAACGAGCAGGCCATGGCCCATGCGGCAATCGCCTATGCGAAAGCGATGCGGCGTCGCCGAATGATGGCCTGCACCACTTCCGTGGGGCCGGGCGCCACCAACATGGTTACGGCGGCCGCCGTGGCGCACCTCAACCGATTGCCGGTGCTGCTGCTGCCGGGCGATGCCTTCGCTTCCCGGCTGCCGGACCCGGTGCTGCAGCAGATCGAGGACTTTTCCGATCCCACCGTTACGGCCAACGACTGTTTCAGGCCCGTTTCGCGGTACTGGGACCGGATCACGCGGCCGGAGCAACTGATGCAAAGCCTGCCCCAGGCGATATCCGTGCTGACAGATCCTGTGGACTGCGGCCCGGTGACGCTTTCGCTGCCGCAGGATGTGCAGGCAGAGGCCTACGACTATCCCGTATCTTTTTTTCAGCCATCGCTGCACCGGCCGGTTCGACAACCACCGGATGACCAACAATTGCAGGTTGCCGTCGGGCTGATCGCCATGGCAGAGCGGCCGCTCATTGTTGCCGGCGGTGGCGTTCACTACTCAGCGGCTTGTGCGGCTCTTGGCAATTTCGCCGAGCGCTTGCGCATTCCCGTCGCCGAAACCCAGGCGGGCAAGGGCGCCTTGCCTTGGGACCACCCCCTGAACGTCGGCGCAATGGGTGTGACTGGGTCGGCAGCGGCGAACAGCCTCGCGGACGGCGCCGATCTCATCATTGCCGTCGGCACGCGCCTGCAGGACTTCACCACCGGGTCGGGGCTACTGATCGGGCGCCCGGATTGCAGCCTGCTCAGCATCAATGTCGCCCGCCACGACCTGGCCAAGCGGTCGGCCGTCTCGCTGCAGTCCGACGCGCGGTGTGCACTGGAACTGCTCGACCAACGGCTGGACGACACGAACCTCGCGCCCGATTGGGCCGAACGGACCCAGCGTCTTCGCGATGAATGGGCTCATGCCGTAACCGATGCGGTATCGAATCAACCGGGCAATCTGCCATCCGATGCCAACGTGCTCGGTGCGGTCAACCAGGCGTTCGAAGAAAACGCCGTGGTTGTCTGCGCCGCGGGCGGCCTTCCCGGTGAGCTTCACAAGCTCTGGCGGGCCGGCGATCAGCATGCCTACCATGTCGAGTACGGGTACTCCTGCATGGGCTACGAGATTGCCGGGGGATTGGGCGTGAAGCTGGCCAGGCCGGAAAGGGAGGTGGTCGTGCTGGTCGGTGACGGCAGTTACCTGATGATGAACTCGGAAATCGCAACCTCGGTCGCCCTCGGCCGGAAACTGATCATCGTGGTGCTCGACAACGGCGGATTCGGCTGCATCAACCGATTGCAGGCATCCTGCGGCGGCGATGGCTACAACAACCTTTTTGAGAGCAGCTATGCAACTCCGGGTGCGGCCCCGGCCGTCGACTTCGTAGCGCACGCCCGTTCGCTCGGGGCATTGGCGGAAAAAGCCGACGGCATCGATGCCCTCGCCGCGGCGCTTGAGCGCGCCCGCGATGCCGAGCGAACCTATGTGGTCGTGATCGACACCGACCCCATGGCGTCTACCGAAGCAGGCGGCGCCTGGTGGGACGTACCCGTCGCCGAGGCATCGGGCAGCGCCAGCGTGGGCGCGGCTTTCGAAGACTACCGGCGGAAACTGGGCGAGCGTTGAAGCACTCCATCGACGTCTTGATCGGCGTCAACCCGATCACCTGGAGCAACGACGACCTGCCCCACGTCGGCGGCGAGATCAGTCTTGAAACCTGTCTGGCCGAAACAGCCGCCGCTGGCTATGCGGGAATCGAGCTCGGCGGCAAGTTTCCCCGCGATCCGGAGCGGCTGACGCCGCTGCTCGAACGTCATGAGCTGTCGCTGATATCGGGTTGGTACGGAGGTCACCTGCTTCGGCGCAACGCCCAGGAAGAAGCAACCCGGCTAGCAAGCCACCTCGACCTCCTGAAACACATGGGTTGCGAAGTGCTGGTCTTCGCCGAAGTCACCTCATGCACACACGCCCAGACCGATGTCGGCCTGTCTCGGCGGCCAAGGATGAAACGATCGGAGTGGGCCTTGTTTGCCGACCGGGTGGGCGAACTTGCCAGGATGACCGCAGACCAAGGCGTACAACTCGCTTATCACCATCATATGGGCACCGTGGTGCAATCCGCCGCGGATATCGATTTGCTCATGGAATCGACGCCCGACGCTGTGCGGCTGCTGCTGGACACCGGGCATGCGCTCTATGCGGGCGCCGACCCGGCGGCCGTTGCGCGAACCTACGGCGGCCGGATCGCCCACGTACACTGCAAGGACGTGCGTCGGGCCATCCTGGATCGCTGCCTGAACAATGACAGCAGCTTTCCGGCGGCCGTACTTGACGGTGTCTTCACGGTGCCGGGGGACGGCTGCGTGGACTTTCCAGCCGTGCTGTCCGTTTTGCGCAGGGCGGCCTACCAAGGCTGGCTGGTTGTCGAAGCGGAACAGGACCCTAGCGTGGCGCCACCCGCCCGGTACGCGAAAGCGGGCTACGAAAACCTGCAACGCATCATTGGGCGGCTATAGGCGCTCGCGGATCGAATCCGGCGTACGTTTCAAGCCCTAGCACTTCGGCAACGCGTTGCCAGGGTACGAGCTTGAAATTCTGGCGCTCGGCCGGGGTGATGTTGCGGCCATCCTGTGCGATGAACAGGCCATGCGTGAATGCCGGGCCGAGGTTCGCGCTGGTGACGTCGATGCCATCGGTTTCGGATACGCCGTCAATGCCGGCGGATGCGTCGGCGACGGCGCGAAACTGCCCCAGGTACTCGTTGTCGCCTTCGCGCCGATACACCGCGAAACTGTTGATGCCCTGATCGGAGACAACGAGATAGCCGCTCGTGCCAGCACCGTAGTAAATCGCCATGCCCTCGATATCGCCGGCCAGGTTGCCGCCTTCGATGCCATCCACCATCGTTCTTGCCTCGCCGCCGCCAGGTTCGGCGGAGTACTTCCAGATGGCGACGTTTTCTTCGCCGATGTAGAGGTCACCGCTGGCATCGTCGGCGACACAGCCTTCCGTCTGGGAGCCGACGCTGAACTCGCGCACCAGCTCGGCGCCGATCCGGCCGTTGCCCGCATCGTTGAGCAGCCATTGCCGGACCAGGCCGTCCGTATCGTTGACAATCACGTAATACAGGCCCGACAACGGGCTCTTGTACATGCACAATCCGTATGGATCGGACATGCCGGTGGGGATCGTGCCATCGGCCAGGTCGATCAGAGTACGGGTCGTTGGGTCGACGCCGTAAATGCTGATCGAATCGCTCGTGCGATTGCTGCCGGTGACGAGATCGACCGGGTTGCCGTTGAGGCTGAACCCATAGCGAACGTCGACGTTGTTGATACGCCCGTCCGCTCGTGACTGCAGCAGGCTGCCGTCGAGGTCATAGACATTGATGCCCCGCTTCTTCTGTGAACCGATCACGATGCTGAGTTCCGGGTTGTCGGGGTGAACCCATATGGCCGCGTCATCGGCTGCGTCTCCATAGCTCGCTACCGGATCGGTCTCGACGCTCGGGTGAACGACCCCAGTTGCAGGCGCGGCTCGGGCCGTGGGATCGCGTCCCGCGCCTCCCGGCAGACCGAGCGCCGTCACGACGTCGCCCCAGGGCAGGATCTTGTAGTTGGTGTGTTCGCCGTCGTTGTCGTCATCGGTGAGCACGAGCAGGCCATTGCCGAGTCCACCGGACAGGCCCATGCCAGTCGCCGCCACGCCTTCGGTTTCATCGACGGCGCCGACCGAAGCGCCCCCATCCACCCTGAATGCGCCAACGTGAGCCAGAGATGCCAGGTCATAGACGTGCAGCCGGTTCACATCGGCGTCGGAGACGATGAGATAACCGCCACCGGCAAGAGATTCGACGATTGCCACACCCTTGACGTCTCCTTCGAATCGGCCGTGCTGCCCGCCCAGATCGATGAGTTCGGGTTCCCCCTCCGACTCCGGATCGGCGTTCAGCTTCCAGAGGCCGACGGTCTCCTGGGAGTAGTAGATCGTCGACTCCCTGTCATCGACAACGCAATGCCCGGCGCCATGCCCGACCGGGACGGTGCGGATCTTCCGGCCGGCCACCATGCCGGCACTGTCATAGAGTTCCCATTGCTGGATCGTCCCCGCGCCCGTGGCAAAGGCGTAGAACTTGCCGGTCAGCGGGCTCCGATAGGCGCACAGACCCCCAACATCCATTTCGGTGCGCAGCGGATTCGACGAAATCTGCCGCGGCGTCCGGCCGGATTCATCCATTCGATAGGCGACAAGCTCCGTGGTGAGGGCGTCGTAAGCGACGATGAGGGGGATTTCCTCACCCGCAAGAGAAAAGTTGTAGCGAATGTCGACCAGGCCGATGGGGCGGTCCGGCATCACGGCGATGCGCAACCCGTCCAGACCGTAGACTTCCAGTCCTCCGGCCAGCCCGGCGCCCAGAATCAAGCTGTTTGCGGGATCGTCGGCATTGATCAGGATTGCCGGATCGGTCGCGCCGTCGGTGAGCGTGGGCGTGGTCTCGGCCGTGGCATATAGGCTGGCGGTTGCCGGTGTGTCGTCTTCGGAAAGGGAGGATTGCGGCGGTTGACAGCCCCAAAGAAGCGCGCTCGCCACGAACATTGCCGCTATGATTCTCATGGGGAATTTGTTCTGATTGCCCGACCGCGATTATGGGGGAAACGACTCATATGTTCGACCTATTTGCTGCACCGGCGATCGAGAGTTCCAAACGGTTTGGCCGCAGGTTCGGCCGCATGGGTCAGGCGTTGATCGGAGTTGTGCATAGGGCGTCCAAACCGGCTTGCTGGCTGTGCCTTGCCGCGCTGGTTTCCGCGTGCGGCAAACCGGAAACGCCTGCTGAAGCCACGGCGGAGCCAGCCGCCGATTTTGGCGTGCTGATTTTCGGCGACAGCGGCTATCACCTGGGCTATCCCGACGAAGACGATTACGCGGATGTGTTCACGGCAGAGGAGTATCTGGAAAACGAATATGCGGACTGGATTGACGACAAACGGCCCGTGGAGGAATTCGAAGCGGGGCCGAGCGCGGTCTCGCCGGTAACCGGCGGGGTGGTTCCGGCCACCGGCATGCACCGGATCTCGGCCGCCATGAAAAAGTACTGCACTGAGGTCGCCACCTGCGACTTCGGCGTGATGCTGGGTGACAACATCTATCCGGACGGCGCGACGCTGGGCGCCGACGGATTCGACGACGCCACGCGCTTCAGGGAGATCTTGGACGATCCGTTCGGCAGCCTGGTGGAGGACCCAGCGCACTACGTCACCTACGTGACGCTCGGCAACCACGACTGGAACACGTCCCGGGCGGGTGGGTTCGCCCAGATGGCGTATCTGGGCAACCACGGCGGATTTCATATCGAGGGGCCGTTCTATTCCGCGCGGCCGCAGGGCGTTGGCGGGGCGGTGGAGCTGTTTGTCATCGATACGAGCATGATGCTTGCATCCATGACCGTCAGGAAAGACCGGCTAAACGACGACGGTTCGGAAGCCTCGACCGATGAAATCGACGAACCGGGCTATGCGGTCGAACCCTTGACCGATGCCGAACGCAACATGCACATCTGGCTGGAAGACGCGCTCAGGACATCAAGCGCGCAATGGAAACTGGTCGTCGCGCATCACCCGATCTGGTCGTCGTCGGGCGGCAAGTTTGAAGAGGCGCGCGCGTTGCGCGAGGCGATCCTTCCGGCAATGTGCCGCTACGCGGATGCATTTCTCGCCGGCCACGAACATACGCTGGAAATCCATACGGACAACTGCGCGGCGGCGCTGGGCCGGCCCGCCGAAAAACCGCTCGTGCAGATCGTTTCCGGCGCCGCGGCCAAACAGCGTCCGATCCACTCGAGCTTCATGCGGCACCAGGCAGCCAAGTATCCGGAACACACGACGGTGTGGGCTGAAGGCCTGCTCTGGGGTTTCGCTCACCTGCGCGTTTCAGGAGACCGAGCGACCGTCACCCTGCTGTCGATACCGGATGCCGAATCCGAAGACATTTCCGTCGACTTTGAGTACGGGTTCGAACGCCGGTCGCACATCGCTTACGGCGACTCATGACGGCGGTCGCCTCCTTTTTGGCCTTCACCGCGACCGTCGCGGGGATTTCGTGGTGGGTGACTCGAAAGGACCGCATGAACTCGCCGGAGGCTTACTTTCTGGCCGGGCGCAGCCTCACCGCTTGGGTCATTGCCGGGTCGCTGATGCTGACGAACCTGTCGACGGAGCATCTCATCGGCCTGAACGGCGATGCGTTCAATCACACGATCGCCGTGATGGCATGGGAAACCACGGCGGCGATCGCCATGGTGCTCACGGCGCTCTACTTTCTGCCGAAGTACCTACGCATCGGCCTGACCACGATTCCGGAGTACTTGGCGCTGCGATTCGACAGCCAGACCCGGTTCATCGCCACTGCGCTGTTCCTGTTTTCCTATGCCATCGCCATCCTGCCGGTGGTGCTGCTGTTCGGCGCGGCGGGACTGGAGAGCCTGTTCGACGTATCGGCGAACCTGGGGCTGACGGAAGCGCAGTCGAAGGTTCTGATGGTGTGGGGAATCGGCACGCTGGGCTCGCTCTATGCCATCTTCGGCGGGCTCAAGGCGGTCGCCATTTCGGATACGATCAATGGCGTCGGCTTTCTGCTGGCAGGGCTGCTGATACCGGTTTTGGCGCTGTATGCGGTCGGTAATGGCGACATCGCCGCGGGCCTCGACACCGTTTACACCGAAGAGCACGAGAAGTTCGACATCACGGGCGATGAACCCGGTTCCTTCCTGCCATTCGGCGTGCTGTTCACCGGCATGATCGTCAACCAGATTTTTTTCTGGTGCACCAATCAATCGATCATTCAGCGGGCGCTGGGGGCCAAAAACCTCAAAGAAGCCCAAAAAGGCGTGCTCATCGCGGCGGTATTCAAAATACTCGGCCCCATCGCCATCGTGCTGCCAGGCGTGATCGCCTATCACATGTTCAAGGACACCCTAACCAGCGATCAGTACCTGCAGGCCTATCCGTTGCTGGTGAAGACCGTACTGCCGACCGTGCTCACCGGAGTCTTCGCCGCGGTAATGGTCGGGGCGGTCCTGAGCACGTTCAACAGCGTCCTGAACAGCGCCGCGACGCTCTACAGCAATGGAGTGCACAACGCGCTGATCAAAAGTCCCCTGTCGGGACGGGGCCAGGTACGTGTAGGCAGGTGGTGCAGTGCCATCCTCGCCGTGGCGGCCATGCTGATGGCGCCGATGATCGACACGACAGGCAGCCTGTACATCTATTTGCAGCAGATCAACGCGACCTTCTTCGGGCCGATGCTGGCGGTGATTCTGTGTGGATTGATGACGACAAGAGTCTCCGCTCCCGCCGCAAAAGTTGGGCTGGTTGCGGGGCCGTTGGCGTTCTATCTTCTGAACTTCGTCTTCGGCGACATCTATCAGAGCGCGGTGCGGAATCTGTTCGGGCTTTCCGAGCCGATTCACTTTCTCCACACGTTGGCGGTCGTATTCGTAATCACGACCCTGCTGATGGTCGGAATCAGCCTTTTGCGGCCCGCGCCCGTGTCCGCTGAACGCGGTATCGGGGAATTGCCGGAGGCCGTGGACCTGACCCCTTGGCGGCATGCCGGGATTGCCGGGTTTCTGATCGTAGCGGCCGCGATCGGCTGCTACGTCGCGCTGGCGCAATAGAAAACCCAATGGAGACGAGTGTCAGGATCCCTCGTCGAAGCGCGGCGCCGACGGGCGCCCTTCAGCTACACCAACAGTCGGAAGGGCGCTTCGAGCAGTTCGCGGACGGTGGCTAGGAACTGGGCGGCGGGCGCGCCGTCCAGGGCACGGTGGTCCCAAGTCAGGGAGAGGCGCATCACTTGGGTCTTCATGGGCACCTCGCCCACCCACTTCAGGTCGTCGCGCAGGCGGTTGACGCCCAGGATGCCGGACTGGGGCGCGTTGATGATCGGCGTGAAGGCATCGACGCCGAACATGCCGAGGGCGGAGACGGTGAAGGTGCCGTCCTGCAGGTCGTCCGGGGTCAACGTCCCCTCGCGAGCGGCTTCGGCGAGCCGCGCGCTTTCGCGGGCCAGCTCCTTCATGCTGAGCCGATTGGCGTGGCGCACCACCGGAACGATCAGGCCTTCCCCCAGGGCCACGGCCATGCCGACGTTGATGTCCCCGCGCAGGGTCATTTCCGTCTCGCCGAACACGCTGTTCATCAGCGGATGCTTCTCCAACGCCTTGGCGGCGGCGCGGATCACCAGATCGGTGTAGGTGGGGCGCACCCCTTCGTCCTGCCACTCATCCACCAACTGATTGCGCAGCTTCACTGCGTCGTCCATGTTGGCGTCCATGTCCATGGTGAGCTGGGCGGACGATTGCAGGCTCTCGAACATGCGCGTGGCGATGGTCTTGCGCATGCCCCGCACGGGCACGACGCGGTCCTCGCCGCTGGCGAAGACGGGTGCTGCGGCCGGCGCCGGGGGAGCGGCGGCAGCCCGTTCCACATCGTCCTTGGTGATTCGGCCACCGGGCCCCGTGCCGCGCACTTGGGCCAGATCGACGCCGAGTTCCCGGGCGAGCTTACGCGCCATGGGCGAGGACGGCGAGGGCGCCGCAGGTTGGGCGGCATCGGCGGCGGCTTGGACGTCCGCCTCGACGATGCGCCCGCCGGGTCCGCTGCCATTCAAGGCGGCGATATCGACTTTCAGTTCACCGGCCAGCCGGCGCGCCGCCGGCGACGAGAGAATGCGGCCGTCGACGGTGCTCGAGGCTGCTGGCCGTGCGGGCGAGGCGGCCACGGGGGCGCTCTCCGCCACCGATTCCGCCGCCGCCGCTTGCGCTTGGGGCAGCACGTCGGGAATGGCTTCGTCTGGCGCGTAGATGTAGCCGACCACGTCGCCCGGCTTCATGGTCACCCCTTCGCCCACTAAGTGCTTGACGGTACCGCTGGTCTCGGCATCCACGTCGAGGTTGACCTTTTCGGTTTCCAAGCGGTAAAGCAGCTCACCCTTGTCCACGGTGGCGCCGTCGGCGATGTACCACTCTTCCACCACCCCTTCGGTCATGTTCATGCCGACCTTCACCAGATAGATTTCCTTGGGCAACTTACGCTCTCCTTTTTCGGCCTGCTCTTTTTTTACGCCGCTTGCCTGACGCGTCCATGCTAAACAATCCTTTGCGGGCCGCCAATTCGAGGGTTTGGCGGATGTCCACCACCCAGGGCCCAGTTCGTTCCACTTTCAACTCAACCGGCTGGCCCGGCTTGAGCGAACGGTCCCGCTCGCCGTCGAAGGCGAGCACGCCCGGGCCGTTGGCGGCAACGCACTCGCCTAGCCGGATGGCTCGGCACTCCGCCACCTCAACGGTCTTGTAGAGCCCTGGCGTGATGGGGGCCCGCACCCGCTCGCCACCGGGGCCGAAGCGAAGCAGCAAACCGCCCTCGGCATCCCGCGACAGGGGATGCAGCAGTCCGCCGATGGCGGTGATGCCCACCGCTGCCGGTTCGGCGCGGGTGAGCAGTGCGGTGTCGAGCTGCTCCGGCTGCAGCAGGGCGCGCGCCCCCACGAAGCGCTCCCGGCTCAGCACCGCATCAATCAGGGCCAGGTCGGGGCGCTCGTCCGCCACCGTCACTTGGATGGCTTTTTGTTGCGCGGCAACCTCGCCCAATTCGAGTTGGCCGGAAGCGATCAATCCCGCTGCGGCCCCCGCTAGGGTGGCCTCCGCTAAACGCGGGAAAACGTTGTTGGTGCCGGTGGACAGCGGAATCAGCGGCGCATCGGGCCAGCCTAGGGCAAAGGCTCGATTGGTGCCATCGCCCCCCAGGGTGATGACCACCGAACAGCCCAAGTCCTTCAGGGCCCGGGCCGCGGTAATGGTATCCAGTGCGGTTCGGGTTCGGGTGGTGTCCAGCGGCTTGGCGCACAGGCGGCCGTTTTCGCGCACGGCGCTGGCGACTATGCCGTTGGGGTCGTCTAGGTAGGCGAAGGCGGTGGCCCCGGCGGCTTCGGCGCCGATCAGCGCCCGCTCAACGATGGCCTGCTTTTCTTGGTTGTCGAAAACCGAGGCGCGGGCCACCAAGCGGCGCACGTCCTTGCCCGAAGCCGGGTTGGCGACAACGCCGAACAGGACGCTAGAGCCCAAGCTGGCTCTTGGCTTCGGCGACGATGCGATCGGCGTTGGGCACGTAGGTGGCTTCGAGCACCGGGCTGAAGGGCACCGGGCTGAAGGGAGCGCCCACCCGCGCCACCGGGGCGTCGAGGTAGTCGAATGCCAGCTCCTGGATCTGCGCGGCAATTTCGCCGCCGAAGCCGCCGAAGCGCACGGCCTCGTGGACGATCATCGCCCGGTGGGTCTTCTTCACCGAGTTGACGACGGCGTCGCTGTCCAAGGGCTGCAGGCTGCGCAGGTCAATCACTTCGGCATCGATGCCGAGCTTTTCGAGTTCCGACGCGGCGGCGAGCGACTCGTGCACCATGCGTCCGAAGCTGATGATCGTGTAGTTCGAGCCGCTGCGCACCACGTTGGCCTCGCCGATGGGCACGGTGTAGGACTCTTCCGGCACCGGCCCCATCATGGCCAGCGACATCTTGTTGAGCACCACGATCACCGGGTTGTCGTCGCGCGCGGCGCTGATGATCAGCCCCTTGGCGTCGTAGGGCGTGCAGGCCATCACCACCTTCAGGCCGGGCAGGTGGCAGATCCAAGCCTCCAGGCTCTGGCTGTGCTGGGCGGCGAGGCTGGCGCCGGCGCCAGCCATGCTGAGGATGGTGACCGGCAGCGTGGCCCGCCCGCCGAACATGTAGCGCATCTTGGCGAGCTGGTTGGCGATCTCGTCCATGCATTCGCCCATGAAGTCCATGAACATCACGTCGATGATTGGGCGGCAGCCGGTGGCGGCGGCGCCAACGCCGAGGCCGACGATGCCCTCCTCGGAAATCGGCGTGTCGAACACCCGGTCCGGGCCGAATTCCTTGAGTATGCCGTTGTAGTAGCCGTACACGCCGCCGGCTTCGGCGACGTCCTCGCCGGCCACGAAGGCGTCCGGTTGTTCCTGCATCACCGTGCGCACGCCTTCGGCGATGGCGGCGACGTAGGGGAGTTCCCTGGGTTTGGGTTGGGGTTCGGCCATTGCGGGGCTCCTTGGGTTAGGCGTAAACGTCTTCGGTGACGGCGGCGGGGTCGGGGTTGGGGCTGGACTCGGCGAACTCGATGCCGGCGTCCACTTCCTTTTGCACTTCCTCGTGGACGGCTTCGGCCGCTTCCGGCGATAGCACCCCCTGTTCGGCGAGCCGCGCCTCGAAGTTGACGATGGGGTCCTTGAGCCGCCATTGCTCCACTTCCTCGTCAGTGCGGTAGCTCAAGCCCATGCCGCGCACGCCCACATGGTCGTAGTAGCGGTAGGTCTTGCACTCGAGCAGGGTCGGCCCGCCGCCTTCCCGCGCCCGGGCGATGGCCTCGCCAGCGGCCTCGTAGACGGCGACGGCGTCCATGCCGTCCACCACGACGCCCGGCATGCCGTAGCCCGGCGCCCGGTCGGCGACATCGACGATGGCCTGGTGGTTGGCCTGCGGCGTGTACTCGCCGTAGCCGTTGTTCTCGCAGATGAACACGCAGGGCAGCTTGTACAGCGCCGCCATGTTGGCCGCTTCGTGGAACGCGCCCTCGTTGCTGGCGCCGTCGCCGAAGAAGCTGATGGAGACGTTGCTGGTCTTGCGGAACTTGCAGGAGAAGGCCGCTCCCATGGCGATGGGCGGGCCGCCTCCGACGATGCCGTTGGCGCCGAGCATGCCGAGTTCCAGATTGGAGATGTGCATGCTGCCGCCCTTGCCTTTGCAATAGCCGGTGGCCTTGCCGTAGAGCTCGGCAAACATGAAGGTGAACTCGCCGCCCTTGGCGATCAGGTGGCCGTGCCCCCGGTGGGTGCTGGTGATGTAGTCCTCGTTGGAGAGATGCACCATGACGCCGCTGGCGATGGCCTCCTGGCCGACGTACAGATGCAGGGCGCCGGGAATCTTGCCGTCCTCCATCATTTTGCCGGCCCGTTCCTCGAAGGTGCGGATGCGCACCATGCGCCGGTGGATGTCCAGCAGGATGTCGTCGGTGATTTCGCTGCTCAAGGTTTTCTCCCGTCAGTACACGTAAAGGCGCTCAAGGTGGCCCCTCTCCCTAACACCCGGCCAAAATGTCGTACCTTCGACTTCCAGATTGGTATTATGAAATCGAGCCGCGGGACTCAAGCGCGTTAAGCGGCGTATTTTCCCATTTACGGCGGCTTTTACAATGGACTTGTGTGATGGTGCCGGGTCCTGCGTGAGGAGCAGGGGCATCGGCGGGACCAACTCGTGAACAAGGAGGCAGGGTGACGACTTTTGCGCGGCAATTGGGGGAGGAGCGCCCCGGCGAGGTGGCGGTTCGCGACGAGCGCAAGGCGCTTGACTGGATGCAACTCGACGACGTGCTCAATCGGGTGGCCAACGGGCTGCAGACCGTGGATTTAGGACCCAGCCGCCGGATAGCGGTTTTTGCGGAAAACGCCGTCGAAACCGCCCTGGCCAACCTCGGCGGCCTGATCGGCGGCGCCTCGGTGGTGCCGGTCAACTTCCACCTCACCGCCGACGAGGTGGCCTACATTCTGAGCGACTCCGGGGCTCGCGTGCTGTTTGTCGGCCCGGAGACCGCTGAACGGGGCGTTGCCGCCGCCGCAGCCAGCGAGGTCATCAGCGTTATTGGTTGGTGCGATGCGGCCGGCGTGACGTCCTGGGATGACTGGCTCGCGGCGCAATCCGCCGTCGAGCCGCCTGGACATTTGCCGCCGCGGCCAAACCTGCTGTACACCTCCGGCACCACCGGGCGGCCCAAGGGCACCGAACTGCCCCCGACCATGTTCGCCGGCGGCGATACCGTGGCGGAGCACATCGCCAACTTGGCCGCCGCGCCCGTGGGCGACGCTGGCACCCACCTGGTGGTCGGCCCCATGTACCACACGGGCCCGCTGTCCGGTGCCCGTTCCCTGGCCGCTGGCGTGCCCTGCGTCATTCTCGGCCGGTTTGACGCCGAGAAAACCCTCAAGGCAATCCACGATCACAAGATCGGCAACACGGTCATGGTGCCCACTCACTTCGTGCGCCTGCTGGCCTTGCCGGACGACGTCAAGGCCGGCTACGACACCGGTTCCCTAATCCGCGTCGCGCACACCGGCGCCAAGTGCCCGGTGGACGTGAAGCGGGCGATGATCGAGTGGTGGGGGCCGGTTTTCATGGACGCCTACGGCGCCAGCGAAGTGGGCACCACCTGCCTCATCACCTCCGAGGAGTGGCTGGCGCATCCCGGTTCGGTCGGCAAGGCGGTGCCGCCCTTCGAGGCGATGATTCTGGACGACGACAACAACCCGTTGCCGCCCAACACGGAGGGGCGCCTATTCTTCAAGGACGCCACCGGGCGCGGCGTCATCTACCACAACGACCCGGAGAAGTCCGCCGCCGCCCACATCGCGCCGGGCGTGTTTACCCTTGGCGAGATCGCCTACATGGACGAGGAGGGCTACGTTTACATCACCGACCGCTTCAGCGACATGGTGGTGTCCGGCGGCGTCAACATCTACCCGGCGGAAGCCGAGCAGGTGCTGATCGAGCACGATGCCGTCCTCGACGTGGCCTGCATCGGCATTCCCCACCCGGAGATGGGCGAGGAGCTCAAAGCCTTGGCCATCCCCCACGATCCGGAAACCGCACCCTCCGGAGAGGCCCTGATCGCTTGGTGCCGCGAGCGGCTATCCCACTACAAGTGCCCGCGCACCTTTGATTGGGTGGACACCCTGGGCCGCAACACCATGGGCAAGATCAACAAGCGCAAGCTGCGGGCGCCGTATTGGGAAGGGCAGGCTTGATTCTAAGCTCAGCTCACTCCGTCAGATTGAGGGTGCGCAAGTTCGGATCGGCCTCGATCTCGGCGTCGGTGAAGGGCAGGCGGATCCAGCCGCCTTGGGCGTGAATTTCCGTCAGGTCGCTGTAATGGGGCGATTCCGGCTCCGGTGATTGGGAATAGGTCAGCATGGCCCGGGGGTCGAGGTTGCCCGCTTCGTCCCAACTGATGACTTGCATGTAGCTGTTGCCGTGGATGATGGGCGTGTAGCCCTTGTCCCCGTTCAGGTTGGTGACGATCATGCTGAACATGCCGGCGGCGCCGTCGCCGCCGGGGACCGGGATGTTGCGGCCGTTGCGCGGCGCGTACTGGATGTCGCCGAGCCGGGCGTTGAGCGGGATGTTGGCTTCGGTCAGCGTGGTGATGGCGGTGCCCAGGGCGTCCGCCACCGCTTGGCGGACTGCGGGGTTGTCGAGGTTGACGCCCCGCGGCGTGTTGATCGGATCGTCGGCGTCGAAGGGCACGGCCCAGAGGTCGTCGATGTGGCGGGCATCGTTCCAGAACTCCCGCCACACGTGGCCGCCTTGGGCATCGACGGTCATGGTTCGGTCCCAAGCCGCGAGGGCTTCGCAGGCGGGGGCCAAGTCGGCATGGTCGCCGCAAACCTTGAGCACGTCGTCGAGCAGCAGCTCAGCGCCGAAGTGGCGGTTGTTGTTGAGCAGGTTTTGGATGTCGTCCGGGGTGATGCCGCCATCCCGCTCGATCAATTCCCCGATCATGTGCAGGCCCGCCCGGGTGCGCAGGGAGCGGGCGGTTCGCTCCGGGCCGATGATGGGCGAATAGCCTTCCAAGGGCGCATCCGGGTTGCTCAGCCAATAGCTGTCATTGGAATTGGTGACGTAGTCGGCGCGGGTCAGGCGCGGCATCTCTTCAGTGGGTAGCGCGCCTGGCACCCGGCTGCGCTCATCCTCGCGCCATTCACACTCGGTGCGGCTGCCGTCCAGGATCACCAGCCGGTCCGGCGCGCCTTCCAGGGACAGGCGGCAGGCGTCCAGCAAGTCCGCATCCACGTTGGGTGTGCCGCTAATGTCGGCGTAGAAGGCGTTGCCGTGCCGGTCCGCGGCGATGGTGTTGACCCAAAAGACGCCCTGGCGGCTGATGGCTGCCTCCAAGTCCGCTGTCGAAGCCGCCTTGCTCATCGCGTCGTAGGTGTCGGCGGTGACGTAGTTGTCAATCACTGCGTCGCGCAGGGCGTAGGCGTGGCTGGCGGACCAAGGCAAGAGATCGCTCTCCAGGATGGGGCCGTAGTGGGTGACGTAAATGGTTTGCTCACGGGTCTCAACGCCGTCCTCGGCCGCCACTTCCACTTCAACGACCCTCGGCTCAATGTCGCGGTAGGCCCCGTCGTAGCGATACTGCAGCGGGTTGTCCGGGTTGAGGTCCAGTTGGTAGAGGGTGAAGCGCAGCGCCGTCGAGACGGTGTGCGTCCAAGCTACGTCCTTGTTGAAGCCGATGGCCACCCGGCTGGTGTTGAGCAGGCTCGCGCCCATGACATCGACTTCGCCGGGGAGGGTGGTGTGGATGAGGTGGAAGCGGGAGGAGCCGTGCCACGGGTAGTGGGGATTGCCCAGCAGGATGCCGCGCCCGGAGGCGCTCAACTCTGAGCCGATGGCCACGCCGTTGCTGCCGATGCCTGTCGGCAAGCGCCATGGGACGGCACGGCTAGCGATGTCATCAGCTTTGGAGGTGTCCGGGGGCGCTGCTTGGCTGATCTCCTGGCCGAAGCGGCCGAGGCCGTAGCGAATGCCCACCCCGAGGGTCAGGCGGGTGAGGTCGTCGGCGTCGATCTCGGCCACCCAGGGCGCACCCGCGCAGCTATCGGGCAGCGATTCGGCATGATCGCGCAAGTAGCGGTTGTAGCCAGCCACGTAGCCGTCGGCGAAAGCTTGGTCGCGGGCGCTCTGCGCTTGGTTGTAGGCCGCCACCTTGTCTTGGTTGAGGATGCCCTTGTGGAAGACGTCGCTGTCGAAGCGTCCGTCTTCAGCCCCGTGATGCTTGGACAGCTCGCCATTGACCATGAGCACGTCGTGGGCGATCACGCAGATGACGTCGGTGGCGGTGGCGTAGGCAAAGCCGTAGCCGAGCGAACCCCAGTCAGTCGCCTTGACGTGGGGGATGCCGTAGCTGGTCCAACGAATCTCCACATCGTAGGTGGATGACAGTGGCTCCGCCGCTTCTTGGCCGGGCTGGCAGGCGGCTAGCAGCAGTGCGGCAATGAGGGTGACTTGGCGCACGCCCACTCGATCCCCTTGACTACGGCATGTACCAGATCGGCGACGACCAGGCTCGGTCCTGGATGGTGGCGTGCATGTCCTCCCGCGGTGCCACACCCGTGCGAATGGCGTCCCAAGTGGACCAGCGGCACTTGGGGTTTTCCAGGGCGCGGACGTAGTAGAACGCCCGCTGGCCGGGGGTGAACGTGGGATCCTGCCAGACCGCCGAGAGCTCCGCCGCGCCCTTGTCGTCGCTGATGGCGCAGGTGGCCAAGTCCACTGCCGCGCCGTTGTCGGGGCAGCGGTGGGTTTCGGGGTCAACCGCGCCGCCGTCGGAGCAGGCTACGTCGAAGACCCGTTCGTTGGGTTGGCCATCCTCCACCCAGCCCTTGATCACTTGCAGGCGCTGCAGGGGGGCCGTGTCGCTGTCGCGCATGGCCCAAACGAAGAAGCCTGGGGTGGCTTCGCCGTCAGCGATCAGGTCGCCGCCCATGGGCACCCCGGCGGCGTAGGCGGCAGCGATGACGTCCTCCGCTTCGAGCAGGGCGGCATCGATGCCGTAGCCAGCGAAAAACCGCACCGGAATGTGCGGGCCGCTGGTGGCGAAGGTCTCCTTGCGCCGGAAGGCGTCGTAGATGGCTTCGCGGGTGTTGCTCTCCGCCCAAACTGCGGCAAGACCGGAAGCGCCCCAGTATTGGGCCGGGCCATCGGAGTAGCGGGGGCCGTCCCCGACGGGCTCTTCGTCGGTGGAGCCGCCGCCGAAGATGGAGGAACTGCCGACCTCTCCCTCGTCCAAGGGCACGGAGCCGCGCATTTCCGGCGTGGCGTCGAGTAGCCCGGTCTTGCTCCAGTAGTTGTCCTCTTCGAAGGAGCCGGCGGCGTTGTGGGTGTCGGAAGAGCCGATTACCCCGAAGCGGTAGGGGTTCACGCCCTCTGCATCCTCCATCGCCAGGCCGTTCAGCCAAGCCTCACGCACGTAGCTGCCTTGCGGCTGGCTCTCCAAGGGGCTGGCCACCCGGATCGGCATGATCTCGAAATCGGCCCATTCGTCGTTGGGCGAGAGCAGTGGATGGGTGTCCGAGGTGCCCTTGACTTGGGTGATCTCCACCAGCGGTTCGTTGCGCATGCGCTGTTCGGCATAGGCGGCGTCGATGGGTTCGCCCGCTTGGTTGGTCTTTTCGAACATCCAGCCGTTGGAGCCGTTTGAGTTGTGCGGAATGGCCAAGGCTTCGATGCCCCGGTCGCGCAGGCCGTCCATCCAGTCCCAGGCGTCCTCGGGATTGAGGGAGTCCAGCCGGCTGAAGGGGATGTCGGGCGCCTCGCTGCCGCGGAAGATGACGTTGCGGTGCAGGTTCTCGAAGTCCGGGCCGGAGGTGGTGTACTCATAGCCGATGAAGGCAGTGAACTCCCCCGGCGCGTTGTTGCGTTCGGCGGACTCGATGATCTTGCCCCAAGCGCTGCCCACCACGTCCAGGTCCAGCATGTCGTCGGGCTCCTCCAAGGTGCCGCCGATGCGCGGCAGCATGGATTCGAAGGCTTCGCCGATCTCCTCCGGCGTTTCGGCGGCGCGCAGTTCGGCAGAAACCGGCAATTGGCCCAATTCCGTGGACTCGTCAAACATCACCGGCAGCATGCCCAGGTAGGTGGCGTGGTCGGTCACGGCTTGGAAGTCCAGCGGCTTTTTCATCTGCATTTCCAAGCCCGCGGCGTGGGTCAGCGCGCCGCCCTTGGCGAAGGCGTAGGCGTCGTCCGGGGTGGCCCGGGTGCCGAACAGGAACGCATCGAAGGAGTAAACGGTGTGCACGTGCAGGTCGCCGAAGTAGGGGTTGCGGTTGGGATTCGACTCGATCGGGGGCGGGGCGGCTGGCATTGCGGCTTCCTCCGCCGCCGGTGCTTCTGGCGGCTCCTCCGGTTGGCTGCAGGCGGCTAGGGTGGTGGCGATGACGAGGATCAGGGCTGTCTTCAGTGCGTTCATTGGCGGGCTCCGTTGTTTGCGTGGCCGTTCTGGAAGAGGGCGGGCAGGGCTTGGTCGTCGGTTTCCAGCAGCCGATCCACCCAAGCGTGGAAACGCTGTCCGCCGCCCTCGTTGCGCCCGAATTGGACGTGGGGCATGGCGCCGGTCAACAGCGCCTTCTGCTGGCGCAGGCCGGTGGCGTAGTCTTCCTCCTGCACCACGTATTCGAGGAACTTGAATTGCTCGTGGGCGGCTTGGGCCGTCTCCTCGTCCGCCGGCGGCTTTTCCATCAGGTAGTTCTGCACGGTGTAGGACTGAAGCGGCGTCTCGCCGGGGAAGAGCTGGGAAATCATCACGCCCCGGCCGCCGCCATCGAAGCCGGCAATGGAGACGTGGGGAAAGATGGTCCAGACCCCGGCCATCAGGTGGGCGTCGCTGGCTTTGGACAGGTTCTCGTACTCGCCGAGCGATGGGTCCGGCGAACTGACCCGCTGGTGCGGCCCCCAGGCGTAGTAGAGCGCTTGGTTGGGGAACTGGCTGCCGAAGGTGTCCTTGTGCAGGATGGGCAGGTGGTAAAGGTCCAGGTAGCCGTCGTAGGCCACCTTCCAATTGGGGCCCATGAGGGTGCGGCTCTCGAAGAAGTGCCAGTTGGCGAAATCGAAGTGGTCGAGGACTGCGTCGTAGCCGGACAGGAAGGTGTCGATGTCGAGGCTGGCGTTGGGATTGATCATCACCCAGATCAGGCCCGCCCGCTCCGCCGCCGGCAACTCGACCAGGCTGTTGCAGGAACGATCCACCTCGCCGAAATCCTGTTCCGAGTACACGCCGATGAGGGCACCGCTCTGGTCGTAGGACCAAGCGTGGTAGGGGCAGGTGAAGCGCTTGGCGTTGCCAGTGCCGGCCTTCATGATCTGCGAGCCCCGGTGGCGGCACATGTTGATGAAGGCGCGCACCTGGCCGTCGCCGCCTCGGCTGATGAGCACGGGGGTGTCCACCGCGTCCATGGCCTTGTAGTCCCCTGGGTTGGGAATTTCGGCGCTGGCGGCCAGCATCAGCGGCATCCGCTTGAACACCCGTTCCATTTCCAGCCGCCAACGGCCTTCATCGTAGTAGTGGTCGGCGGGCACCTTGAGGATGGCTTCGGCCTGCTCAATGGTTCCCGTCTGAGCGTACTTGAGGTTGTGCTCAGCCATTTCGATCAGTTGGGCACGGCTCATGGTGGCCTCCTTTCCTCGGTCCCGGGCGATGCGAACGGCGATTATTGCAGATATCTGGCCAAAGAGGCAGGATGGCGCTTTCCCACCGTCCACTCACCGTCCGACAAGCCCGGAGGATCGCTTATGTCCATTCAAGTCACCATCGCCACCAGCAAGGGCGCCATCCGCTTGCGGCTGTTTCCCGAACAGGCGCCGGTGACGGTCGCCAACTTCGTCAACCTCAGCCGCCGGGGCTTCTATGACGGGCTCAAGTTCCATCGCGTGATTGACCAGTTCATGATCCAGGGCGGCTGTCCCCAGGGGTCGGGACGGGGCGGGCCCGGCTATCAGTTCGAGGACGAATTCAGCGACGAGTTGCGCCACGACCGCCCCGGACGGCTGTCGATGGCCAACGCCGGGCCGGGCACCAACGGCTCGCAGTTCTTCATCACCCACGTGCCGACCGCCTGGCTGGACGACGCCCACACGATCTTTGGCGAGGTGATTGACGGCAACGACCAGGCAGTTGTGGACGGCATCGCGCAAGGTGATTCGATTGACGGCATCGAGATTCTGGGCGAGGTCGATTCGCTGCTCGACGCCTTCGAGGATCGCGTTGCGGCTTGGAACGCGGCCTTGGACCGCTAGTGTCCTTCGACCATGCGCAGGCCGTCGTTAACGACGGCTTCTCGTCCGTGCTAGGCGTGCAGTTGATGCACAGCGCCCAGGATCAGGCGACCGTTCGGCTGCCGTACCGGGAAGCGCTGGGCGTGGCCCGCATACACGGCGGGGCCATCAGCGCCCTGATCGACGTCGCGGCGACGGCGGCCTTCTGGTCCCATCCCGCCCTCACGGAAGGCGCATGGGACGCAACGGTGGACTTCACCGTCCACTTCCTCAAGCTGGCTGTGGACACGGATCTAATCGCCGAAGCCAAGGTGCGCCGCCGGGGCGGCTCCGTCTGCGTCGGCGACGTCACGGTGCGCAACGAGGACGGCGAGGAAGTGGCGGCGGCGCGGATGACCTACCGCCTGACTCCGTGACCTACGAACTCATCGCCTTTTGGAACGCGGGCCGGGTCTCCACGCGATCGATGTAGGCGTGCAGGTGGGCCATCTCGTCGGTGACGCAGCCTAGGCGGCGGCTCATGAAGCAGGCGTGGCCGAGCATGACGTCGGCGGCGGAGAAGTCGCCGATCAGGTAGTCCTTGCCCTCAAGTTGCTCATCAACCGGCGCCAGCGCCTTGGTCAGCAAACGCTGGGCCTGCCCCAAGGCCTCCTTGTTCTGGCGCTCCGGGGGCAGCAGGATGGTCTGCACCACGATGGTGTTCACCGGCGGCATCACCATGCCCTCGCAGTAGTGGAACCATTGCAGGTAGGCGGGAAACAAGGGCGAGTCGACGGCGGGCTTCAAGGCGCCGTCCGTGTGCCGGGCGACGATGTACTCGACAATGGCGCCGGACTCGTAGATGCGCACGTCGCCATCATCGAGCACCGGCACGCGGCCCAAGGGATGCCGGGCGCGGTGCTCGTTGGACTTTAGGTCCTTGGGATGGAAATCCATGCGGTTGAGTTCGTAGTCGAGGCCCAGTTCCTCGAGCAGCCAGACGATGCGGCCGGCGCGCGAGTTGGGGGCGAAGTGCAGGGTCAGCATGAGCGTGCTCCTTGTGGTGGTTGGCGTTTTGCCTTGGGTGATTCGAGGGAGTCTATCCGCTAGGAAAGGTTGAGAACTTTTTTGGCGTTCTCGCGCAGGAATTTTGGCCACACCTCGTCCTTCAGGGGCAGATTGGGCATGTCGGTCATGATGCGCTCCAGGGAGAGGCCCATCGGGAAGTAGCCGCCGTAGATGATCTTGTCCGCCCCGCGGGTGTTGGCGTAGTCAATGATCGCTTGGGGATAGTGTTTCGGCGCGAACGCGGTGGTGGAGTAGTACAGGTTCGGCCACTTGAGCATGAGCTTGACCGCCAGGTCCTCCCAAGGCTCGCAGCCGTGGCGGGTGACGAACACCAGTTCCGGGAAGTCGTACATCACCTGGTCGATCAGGCGCACCTCCTGCGGCCACATCGGAAAGCGCGGCCCCGGCACGCCGGCGCAGACGAAGATGGGCGCCCCGAGCTCCACGCACTTGGCGTAGATGGGATACATCAGCGGATCGGCGATGCCGACTTGTGGGTTGTAGCCGGCGTTGAAGGCGGTGAAGGAACTCACGCCGAGCTCCTCGTGCTCGCGCACCATGTCGCGAATGCCGTCCATGCCGCGGTTCGGATCCACGAATCCTTGCCCGACAAAGCGGTCCGGGTGCTGCTTCAGTGCTTGGCGGCTCACCTCGTTGCCCACGCCGACCACGCCGACCTCGACGCCGAAGCGGTCCATTTCGTGCAGCGTGATGGCGATGGGGTCCGGAGCGCCGTACAGCGCCTTGGGGACGTGCTTGAACATGTACTCCACGGGGAAGTCGAAGTCCTTGGAGCCGTCCTTCAACTGCTCGCGGATGAAGTCGTACTGCTTGAAGTCCTCGGCCGGGAACCCGATCATCGTGTCGATGATCCCGATGCCGCTCGGCATGGCCACGGCTAGGCTCCGTACAGCGCGTTGGTGAACAGGTAGCACATCGAATCGGTGGGGATCTGCTCCCTCGGCAGCGGCGTTTCCACCTGCTCCGGCGTCGGCCCGAACTCCCGGGCGAGGGGCGTCAGCTTTTGCACGTCGAAGTTGTAGAGTTCGGCGGCGTTTAGGCCGAGGATCTTACGGCGCCGCCCGTCGGGCAGGTCTCCGAACGTCAGGCGCAGCGACTCCAGGTTGTAGGGGAAGGTGCCCTCGAAGTGGGGGTAGTCGTTGCCCCAGAGCACCCGGTCCTCGCCAACCGCGTCGATGCCCTCCAAGTCGGCGTTGCTGGGGAAGCTCGCGCCGTAGTAGCAGTTGCGCGCCGCGTACTCGCTGGGGCGATCCTTCAGCACCCACGCCATGCCGGCGTAGTCCATCTCGCCGATGGCGCCCGCCTTGAAGCCCATGTGGATGCGGTCGAGCTGCTGCAGTGCCGGCCCCACCCAGGCGCAGCCGGATTCGGTGAGGATGTACTTGAGCTTGGGGAACTTCTCGTAGGCGCCGCTCATCAGCAGGTGCCGCCATCCCGCTTGGCAGTAGAAGGTGACCTCGGAAATCCACAGCGCCTCCGGCACGGGACCTGCGCCGTAGTTCGGCGAACCCTGCCCGGAGTGCTGGTTGATCACTAGGTCGTGGTCCTGGATGGCGGCCAGCACCCGATCCCAAGCCGGGTCGTCGAGCGGTTTCAGCCAAGTGCAGTCGGGCGGGATGAGCGGCAGCAGCACGCCGCCGCGCAGCCCCGCCTCGGCGATGAACTCGATGTCTTTGATGGCTTCGTCCAAGTCGTTCGGCAGGATCAGGCCGATGCCGGCCCGGCGGTCGGGATCTTCCGCGCAGAAGTCCTTCAGCCAGCGGTTGTGGGCGCGAATGCCGGCCAGGGCCGTCTCAAAGCGGTCCGGCGTTGGCGGCTGGGCGGTGACCACGCTCTTGGTGTAGAACGGCGGCACCGTGTTCGGGAAGACGACCTCGCCGACCACGCCTTGGCTGTTCTGGTCGCGGGTGCGAATCTCGTAGTCCCAGTTGCGCATCTTCTTCTTGCCGTAGTGCTCCTGGGAGGGATTGCGGTAGCCGCCCCGCCACTCGTCGAAGCGCTCCCGGTAGCCAGGGTCCAGGTACTCGCGGTACTGCGCGTGGCTGCCTCCGGCGTGGGTGTCGGCAGTGATCAGAAGATAGGGGTCGTTGCTCACGCAGTTTTCCTCAAGGCGGCTTTCCGGGGCGTGAGCATAGCGGGGCAGGGTCGCCTAGGCCACCGCGAACCTTGGCCCTTCCGCTTGGACAGGGAACTGGCGGAAGTAGAATTCGAAGCGTTGCCGCAGCCGGTTGGGATCGATGCCGAAGTCCTGCTGGAGATCGTAGATCACGCGCCCGTGCTTGTCCCTCGGGTGGCTGCGTATGAAATCCCGTAGCTGGGCGCTTGCGTTCTGAGTCATGGCCATGCCCGCCTTGGCGTAAATGCGTTGCACCATGCCGAGGTCGTCGGCCATGAATTCATGGAAGGGCACGTCGATGCTCTGCGCCTCGGGCCAGACGTGCCGGTTCTTGGCGCAGGCTTCAAGCAGGTGGGCGATGCGCTCGCTCCAGTAATCGATCACGGAGCCGAGATCCACCCGGGTTCGCGTCATGCGCTGGCCGTAGGCGATCATGGTTGCGGCGGACTGAATCACCGCCACCGGATCGCGATGCGTGACAGCGAGGGTGGCGTCGGGAAAGACGCTGCGCAGCACCGGCAACTGCTCCAGGTGCTGCGGGCACTTCAGCACCCAGCGGGTGTCGCTGCCATCATCGCCGTCCTGCCAAGTGAGCAGCTTCAGCACGGTTTTCATGTATTCGTAGTGGGGCCGTTGATCGGTGGCATAGTAGTGGTCCCGCCAACGGGGGCTCGGGCTGAGCCACTCGAAGTTGTAGGATGCGAAATCCGGCCCCATCAGCTCCAACTCCTCGTGGATGTGATCCGGGTTCATGGGGTGCATGGCGGCGATCAGCGGCGCCATGCGCTGCATCATCTCCCACTCGGCGGCGCAGCGGACGTAGCGCGGATCGGCCCCATCGGCGGTTGGCGCCTCCCCTGGGGTCGGGACCGGTTCGTAGGCCTCCCACAACGGCAGTGCGCGAAATCGCCCATCGGCAGCCATCAGGTTGAGCAGGTGCGTGGTGCCGGAGCGCGGCAGGCCGGCGACGATGACCGGCTGGCGGATGGTGACGCGGTGAATCTCGGGGTGCCGATTCAACGCATCCTGGATCAGCAGCCGGTTCTTGGCGAACAGCAGCAACTTGTTGCGCAGGTTCAGCCGGCCCAGGTTGTTGAGTTCGGCGTCGCTTTCCCATTCATCACTCAGCAGCGCCAGCCGTTCGCGGAAGTCGGTGGGTCCAAAATCATCGAGGGACAGGGCGGTGCTGGCCTCGTTGAGGATTTCGCTGGCGTCGAGGGTGACGTTGAGCGTCTCGCCAAACGCCAGCAGGGCGCGTTGTTCGTCGGTGTACTGCGGCGCACCGAGGTCGGTGATGCGAATGGGCTTGGCCATGGCCACCCTCGCCAGTTGATTGACCGGTGTGTGTAGCATCACTACATTGGCACTTCAACTTGGACTTCGAACAGGGGAGGGCCGATGCCGGGCGGCGTTCGTTTCGACTACCGAGGCGCTCGGGTGTTGATCACCGGCGGCTCCAACGGCATTGGCTTGGCCTGCGCCAGGGCCTATGCAGCGGCGGGAGCGAAGGTCGTGATCACCGGTCGGAAGGCCCATGCCGATGACTACGGCCATGACCTGTCCGAATTCGACTATCGTCCGCTGGACGTGGACTCCCGGGACGAGCTGCTGGCCTTGGCGGCGAGCCTCGATGGGTTGGACATCCTGGTCAACAACGCCGGCGGCACCCAAGACAGCGAGTGGGACCATGACGGCTTTGACAAATCGATCCGCGTCAACCTGGCCAGCGCCTTTCACTTGAGCGTTGCCTGCAAGCCCCTGTTGGAGGCGAGCCGTTTCGAAGGCGGCGCCAGCATCATCGCCATCGCCTCCATGACGGCCTTCTTCGGCAGCCTGTGGACGCCCGGTTACGGCCCCGCCAAAGCCGGTTTGGTGCAGATGGTCAAAACCCTGGGCCACAGTTGGGGCGGCGCGGGCATTCGCGCCAACGCCGTCGCCGCGGGGCTCACGCGCACCAACCTGACGGCCGCTGCCATCGACAACCTGCCCGGCTTGAAGGAGCAGACCTTGGCCCGCCAAGGCCTCAAGCGCGTCGGCGCGGTGGATGACATCGCGCCTGCCGTGCTCTTTCTAAGCTCACCGGCAGCGAGCTGGATTACCGGCCAGACCCTGAATGTCGACGGGGGCTTCACGACGGGGATGTAGGGGACCGGTGGGACGCGGCCAGCGCATCAAGGCCTTCGCGTGGGCCCCTTGGTTCCTCTCCGTTTCGGCTACAATCATGAACCGGAATTGGTGAATGAGCAGTGTCAAACGACGGCGCACAATCCCTGCGGCCCTTTGACCCGGACAAGGCGATGCCGCGTCCGGCCCCCGACTTCTGGCGCACCGCAACTTCGGCTGACCACCTCTGGGGCATCAAGGCGGCTTGCCGAAGCGGCTTCAAGTTTCTGCGGCTTCGTCCGAACTGGCGCGAGATTCTCCGCTATGAGGATGAACCCGACCCTGCAAATCTGGAGTGCATCCGCCGCCTGTCGTTCTACCGCAATGGCAAGCCAGATCCCAGATGAGCGCTGAAGCGCCTGACCCCTATGACACGCTTGCCCGATTGGCTGGCGTATTCCGGCGGACTGGCATTCCTTATGCGGTGGGGGGCTCGATTGCCTTGGGGTTCTATGCGGAGCCACGCGCCACGATTGACGTGGATGTCAACGTGTTCGTTGACGAAGAAGCCGAGATTGCCGGACTAGTGGACCTCTTGGAGAAGGCCGGGTATCACCCGGATGAACCGCGTGAGCGCTTGATGAAGCGTGCCTTGGAGGACAGCCAGTTTCGCGTTTACTTTCACAACGTCAGGGTCGATATCTTCCCTGCCACGAACACCTACTATGCAGAGTTTCCGTCCCGCATCAAGCATTTTGACGATGGGACAGCGGGTCAGTACCCGGTTTTGGGAGCGGAAGACCTCGCGGTGCTCAAATGCGTCTTCAACCGCCCGAAGGACGATGTGGACCTCGTGAACCTGTGCAGCCACCATCCCGATTTGGATGTGGACTTCGTTCGTCGCAAACTGATCGAACTGCTCGGTGCCGACGACGCTCGAATTGCCGGTTTTGAGCGAATCGCGTCAACGCTGCCTTCGGCCGAACGTAGCGGAGATCCAACGCCAAGCTGATGTTCGTCAGGTTGTGTTTTGAGAGGCTGCGATTGCCGCCGCAGCCGCGAGTTTGTGTTCGACTCGCCAAGGTGGCCCTGCTGATCGGCCGATCGCCGAAAGGCAGGCTTGGATATCGTCGCAGCAGAGCGCCGTTGCGGCTTTGCTGAACACTTGCTCGCGGTCATACCAGTGCACGGACCAATTCCGGGCCTCGGCGGCGCTTGCCAGCGCTTGGCGATACATCACGGAGTCGGCGACGGTCTGGGCACGGTTGTCCCTGATGCGTTCCTCGGTCGTGAGCGGAAGCTCCGGGCAGATGCGGAGCGCGATTCGCGTGATCGGCAGCGGCACGGCTGCGGCCAGCGCTTCAAGGCTTTCGCGCGCGCCGCGCCCGGCGGATACCCGCACGCGCTCGACCAGCTCAATGGCCTCATCGAGCGAAATCTCCCGCGCCCAGGGGCTGTTCCGGTAGCGGCCCACCGCCCACGAACCCTCATGGTGGTGCGGGTGCGTCGGCAAGTCGCTGTCGGTCAGGTCAACACGCCGACGATCGAGAAGCTCGCCATCGGAGGCCACCGTCACCAGCACCGCTGAATTGCCGTGCTCTGCAACGCCCACCGCGGCAGTTGGATTGTCCTGACACTCGGCCATGAGTTTTCCGTTGAATCCAAATCGAACTTTAAATCGATTTGGGTGAACAGAACACTTGGGTTGAATGGAAGTTAGCAGCTTGAGTCGAACTGAGCCACTTGCGGGGCATAATGGGGCGCCATGAGAATCCAGATCGCGTCTGACTTGCACCTTGAGGGCTGCCCCGGCCACCTGCCGGGCGAGGCAGCGTTCCGTCAAGTGCGCGACCGGGACCTGCTCATCCTGGCCGGAGATATCGGCGTTGCCATGAAGGCATGGCCCTTTGTCGAGCGTGAGCTTGCAACTTCGCCGGTGATCTATGTTCCGGGCAATCACGAGTACTACACGAAAAGCCGCCGGGCGGATGTGGATGCGAATTGGCATCGCTGCGCAAAGACCCATCCCGATTTGCACTACCTGGTGGGTGAGGGCGTCGAAATCGACGGTGTACGCTTCTGGGGTGCGCCTTGGTACTCCGACCTCTGGGGCATTGCTCCCGACTGCGCTTCCGGGGCGCGCTATCACCGGAACGTGGAGCGGGGCATCAACGACTTCTGGCCGCTTTGGGGCGGGGGCGAATGGTCGTTGGCCCGCCACATCGGCGACCACCTGATGCAGACCGACGCGTTGCAATCCCAAGCGGGCAGGGTGGATGTGGTGATCACGCACTGGCCACCGACCAAGGCGGCGATACATCCCAAGTTCGATGGCGACGCGCTGAATCCCTATTTCATCAACGACAAGCCGGACTTGGTGCGTGAGATCGGCGCAATGGCCTGGATCTCGGGCCATACCCATGAGGCCTACGACTACCAGGAAGGGCCGACCCGCTGCATCGGCAACCCGACCGGATACCTTGGCGAGGAGCGTCAATCCCGGCTGTTCCGGCCAGATAGGATCGTGGAAGTTCGGCATCATTCCCCGATGCGAGGGCGTCCCGCCCTCGATTGAGTGGGGCGTTGCCTTCGACGCTAGGATTGCCCAAGTACCTTCTCCGCTAGTTCGGAAAGGCTCGCGACGCGGTAGGTGGCCAGGGAGAAATCCTGGGTGGCGGTGAACGGGTGGTGCACCGCGGCGCAGTCCAGCCCGGCGGCCACGGCGGCGCGCAGGCCGCGCTGCGAGTCTTCGATAGCCAACGCGGTGCCCGGGCCGATGCCGTAGCGGGCCAGCGCGGCTAGGTAGGGGTCCGGGTGCGGTTTGCTGCGCTGGTAGGTCTCCCGCGTCAGCACGAAGTCGGCGAACGGCACGATGTTGCGATTGCGGTGGATGAGGGCGAAGTCCTCGGGCTTTGCGGTGGTGACGATTGCGATGCGATAGCGCTTCCGGAGCGTGGCGAGAACCGCTTCCACCCCTTCGATCTCAATCGGTTCCGACACTAGCAACTCTTGGTAAAAGACGTTGCGCTGCGCTCGCCAGTGCTCGATGTCCTTGTCGGTTGCGCCCAGTGGCCGCGCCATTTCCCACGGGCTCGCGCCGTCCACCATCAATGCGAGGTAATGGTCGAGCGCCAGCTCGACGCCGAGTGGCGCGAGGCACTTCCGCGTCGCTTCGAAGTACAGCGGCTCGGTGTCCACGAGGATCCCATCGTGGTCGAAGAGGAGGTGGGTGTATTGGGTCAATGACTTGGGGGGTCGGATCGCTGGCTAGGATGGCTGCAACGGAAGCTGCTGGCGCAGACGGGCCTCCACGTCGTCGTCGCCGACCCCGGCATCGTCCCAGCAATCGGCAATGATCCCGTCTGGACGGATCAGCGCCAAGCCTCGGGAATCGTAGGGCGCGGCTTCCGGCAGGGGCAACTGTTCCCAGCGCACCGGGAACCCGGCCCCGTCCGCCACCCGGCCAACTGCACTGCGCCAACGCGCCGCGGCAACAGAGGCGCCGCCAACCAGCACGTAATCCGCGCCGAACCAGTCGAGAACGGATTGGCCTTGCCGTTTGTCAACCCACAGGTGGGGGGCGCGGCGACCCGCGCGCACCGCTGGAACGAAGTCGATGGTGGGGTTCTCCACCGCTGGCGGCGGTTCCGCGTTCTTGGCGATCAGCGGTGATTCCAGCTCGAAGCCGAGCAGCACGCCGTCATAGTCCGCGTATTGCTGGGTTTCGCGCACGCCCTCCGATGGATCCTGCCCTGCGTAGTAGGCCAAGAAGATCTTCCGCATGAAATCGGTGGTCTCCACTCCGGTGGCCACCCGTTGCAGGGCGACTGGCCGGTGTTCGGCGTGGTAGGTATCGAGAATCCAGGCGGGCGCGAAGCCCTTCAGCACATAGGCTATCTTCCAAGCGAGATTGCGGATTCCGGCGAAGCCGATGTTGTTGCCCATGCCGCCAGTGGGCACTGCAACGTGCGCCGCGTCCCCGGCCAGAAACACCCGGCCGCGGCTGAGGTGGTCCACGCAACCCGGCGTCGGCCGCCAGATGCCGGTGCTGGTGATGCGAATGGGCACGTCGCCGCCACCGACCGCTTCCCGTATGCGGCCAATCGTCTCCGCTTCCGACAGCGGCTCCCCATCCGCCTTGAAAATCTGGCATCGCCAGCGGGTGATGCCGTTCAGCGGCTGAAACACCAAGACGCCGCTTGGCGTTGCGTTGTACAGCAGCCCGCCCTTGCGTCCTTCGACGTACTCGGACAGGTCGGCCTCGAAGATCACGTCCTGGGAGTAGTTGTCCAGTGGCGCCGCCTCGAGTGCGCTGCCGATGGCTTGGCGCGCGAAGCTGTGCGGGCCGTCGGTGCCCAGCAGGTAGTCAGCGCGAACGGTGCTCTGCTCGTCGGAGGCCAGATCCCGGATCACCACCGTGGCGCCGTTCTCATCCTGGTTGATCTCGACGGCTTCGGTTCGGTAGCGCAGTTCGATGCGCTCATCGTCCCGGATTTCGGCCAACAGCACGTTCTCCACGTAGTCCTGGCAGGTCATGACGGGCATCGTGGGGCTGGTGCTGCGTGGCACCGTGTGGAACGTGGGGCTGGGAATCGCCGCGATCTGATCTCCCGTCAGCGCGTTGAACCAACGGTTGTACGCCGTCCAGTCGGGCCCGAGCCCGGTCTCCTCGACCGCCTTTTCCAAGCCCAGGAACCGCATGAGCTCCATGGTGTTGGTATCCACGAACCTGGAGCGGGGATGGGTATTGACCTCGCTGCGTCTCTCGATGAGCAAGGTGTCGATGCCGAATCTCGAGAGCAGCAAGGCGCCGGCAAGCCCGATGGGGCCGGATCCCACAATGCATACGGGCACGTTGATCATGACCAGCTTTCCCAGAGGCCTGTTCCGAAACGAAGCGCGATTATACGGGGGGACGGCGCTGCGCGCCGTGCGAGGGCGGGACTGGTTGAACTAGTGGAATAGGAGCGATGGGTGCCACAGCACGCCGACGATGCGGTCGAACACGCCGTAAAGAAGCGCCCATGCGCACGCCGCGTAGAGCGCACCGGTCCACCAGGCTTGGCGGCTCTTGAGGATGACGTAGAGCGCTGCGAACGCTGGCAGGGCGATTAGTTGTCCGGCGGCGATGGTGACGCCAAGGAGGCCGAGCCACCACAGCAGGAGATGGCCGGCGTGGCCCCATTGGGATTGGCTGGGAAAAACGCTGCGGCCGTCGGTGCGGGCTTGCCGGATGGCTTGAACGCTGCTCCAAACGGCGATCAGGGAGAGGCCAACGGCCGGGATAAAGGTCAGCATCGGGATCTGGCCGACATCGGCCGGCCAAGTGAAGGTTGGGGCCAGCCCCCAGATCGAAGCGGCCAGCAGCAGCGCAACGGCCAGCAGGGAGGCCGTGGGATCAACCGCATCGCGCCCCCGGACGGGCTCCTTGGTTTGCGTCCGCATCCGCCTCTGGCGCAGGAACGCAAAGACGATCGAGCCGGCGATCAGCGCGGCGATGACCAGGCAGATCGGGCGCGCCAGCCACTCCAGCCCGTCATGCACGGAGTTGGTGATGAACAGCGCGTTCTCCATGATCGGCCCGATCACCAATCCCAACACCATCGGCGGACGCGGCACGCCGCCCCGCTTCATCAGGTAGCCAACGCTTCCGAACACCAGCAGCACGACCCAGTCGCCGATGCTGGTGTTGGCCAGCCAAGCGCCCATGAACACGAACGTGACGATCACCGGCACCAGCAGATGGCCGCGAATGAAGGTCACCTTGGCGATGTGTCGGGCGAGCAGCAGCAGGATCAGCGCTCCGGCGACATTGGCGATGGCCAGCATCCACACCAGCGAGAAGGTGAAATCGAGCCGGGTGGTCAGCATCTCGGGCCCCGGGGTCATCCCTTGGATCATGAGCGCGCTCATCAGGATGGCCATCGCGGCGCTGCCCGGGATGCCGAAGGCGATGGTTGGAATCAAGGCGCCGCCCTTCATGGCGTTGTTGGCCGTCTCCGGCGCGATCACGCCGCGCACGTCGCCCTTGCCGAACCCTTCGTTGTTCTTCGAACTCTGCACCGCATGGCCGTAAGCCACCCAGTCAACAATCGAACCGCCGAGGCCCGGCAGCATGCCCACGTAGGCGCCGATCGCCGTCGAGCGAAGCATCAGCCACCAATTGCGCAGCGCATCAGCAATGCCGGTTGCAATACCGCTGGAGACCCGCTCCCTGGGCACGCTGGAAAGGGTGCCGCCCCGCGCTGCGAGGTCGATCAACTCGGGAAGCGCGAACAGCCCCAGCACGACGGGAATCAGCGGCAGCCCTTCCAGCAGGTAGGTTTCGCCCAGCCAATAGCGGGGCAGGGCGCCGTTCTCGCTGTAGCCGACGTAGGAAAGCCCCAGCCCGATCAGCGCGGCGATCAGGCCGAGCAGCACCGAGTTGCCCGAGAGCGCGCCTACCATGGCCAGGCCGAGCAGCGTCAGCATGAAGAACTCCGCCTGGGTGAAGGAGAGGATCAGCGGCTGGACCAGAGGGATCGACAGGCCCAGCACCACCGCGCCGAGCAGCCCGCCGATGGCAGAGACCGTGAACGCCGCCCCGAAGGCGCGCGAGGCTTCGCCCTTCATGGCCATCGGGTAGCCGTCGAGAATCGTGGCCTGCGATGCGGCGGTGCCGGGTATGCCCAACAGCACCGAAGCGATCGTGTCGCTGGTGGTGGTCACCGCGAATGTGCCGAGCAGGAAGGCGAGTGCCGGCGCCGGCTCCATCGTAAAGGTGAAGGGCACCAGGATGGCCATGCCCACCAGCCCCGACAGGCCCGGCACGGCGCCGAACCAGAGCCCGACCAGCACGCCCAGGAAGAGATAGCCGATCGCTGGCCAAGCGGCGACCGCCGCCAGCCCGTTCAGTGCCGCATCGAACATGGCAACCTGCGCAGCCGGCCCTCAGGCGGGTTCGCGCCGCAGCGCGGCGTCGTCGGCGGCGCGGTGCATCGGCTACTGCCCGCCCAAGAACCGCTTGATGACAGCCACCGTGTCGGGAGCGGTCCCGTGCACCGCCGCCACGTGCGCCTGCACGGCGGCTGCCTGAACCATGTCCGGTGGCGCCTTGACCAATCGGGTGTACTCCGCGACGAAGCCTTCGTCCCGTGGCAGCGCTTCCCATGCCCGGCGTAGCGCCCCGACCGCTTCGTCGGGCGTTCCGGCAGGGACGAAGGCGGCGCGCTGCATCGTGACCGAATAGTTGTTGATCAACCGCAACGCCTCGTAGAGCTCGCCCTCGGGCTTGCTGCCTTTCAACATTTCGTAAACGTCGACGAAGGTTGGAATGCCCTCAAGCCGAGTATCCCTCACCTGTTCGCCATCCGCATCGGTGGTCGGAAAGTACCAAAGCGTGGCCGCCACGCCCGGCCGGATCAGGTTGGGTTCGATGATCTGGTGGAAGGAGAGGATGGTGGCGCAGGAGTATTGCACCTCGTTTTGCATGATGCCGGCGACCACGTTGGCGATGCCCCGGTAGCCGGACACGTACCGGTACTTCGCCCCGAGGAGCTCGAGCGCCATGCGCAGCCTGAGGTCCGTGGACGTGGTGGGCCGGATGCCGCCCGCCTTGAATTCGTCGAGACCGAGCAAATCTTCCGCGCCGTCTATGCCGGATCCGACATCCTTGCGGATGTAGCACACTAGCGGCTGGCCGATGCCGCCGAGCCACACGAATTCCGACAGGTCCACGCGCAGGCCGGAGTCCTGCAGCAATTGCTGAGTCAGTGGCGGGCCGAAAAACGCCACCGTCAGCCCGTCGGGCCTGGCGACCTCGCCCATGTAGTTGGTGCCGGCGATGCCGCCGGCGCCCGGCATGTTCTTCACCACGATCCGGGGAGTGCCGGGGATGTGCTTGGCGAGATGCCTAGCGACGATCCGGCCCTCGATGTCGGTCGGCCCGCCGGCCGTGAAGTTGATCAGGACGGTGATGCGCTTGCCTTGGTAGAAGGGCGCATCCGCCGGGTTGGCGAAACTCGCCAGGAGCGCCAGCCAGCCCCCGAGAACCATGGCTGCCAGTCGGCGCCGCCTGCGCTGAATGCTGCGGGTCACTATGCCGCCGCCGGCTCGACTCGAAGGCTCACGATGTCCACGTCGTAGTACTGGCGGTGGCGCACGTCGCTGGCCAAGTGGCGCAGCAACCTAAGCGATAGGTCGCGTTCGATGGAATCTCCTGTAGCGGTATCGCCGAGCACGGCGAGGCGATCCTCGATGTTCTCCTGGCCACCGGCGGCGGCGAACTCAAGCACCACCGCATCGGCTTCGACGAAGGCCACGACCCGCAGTCGGCGCTTTTGCTCGACCAAGGACTCCTCGTCACCCAACAGCGTCAGCAGGGCCTCTTCGCAGACCGCGTCCAAACGTTCAACCATGGCGGCGGGCAATTGGCGCCGCTTGGCCAAGGCGCGCACAAACTCGCGTAGCTGCGGCAGGGCGGACAGCGCCAGCTCCGTCTCAAAGCGCTGCTTGCGCGGTGCCGTCAGCAGCAGGAACGAGGTTGATAGGATCGCAACCAAGCCGCCCGTTGTCAGCGCGCTGTTCAACATGCCGCCGGCGAAGGTGGAGACGAACTCCGGGAAGATGAAGCCATACTGGCAGCCAGCGCCGATCCAGAATGCCAATCCAATGATCAGGCCCTGTTGCGAGTCCACGCCCTCCGAGACGGCCATCTTCAAGCCGACCGTGAAGACGCTGGCGATCATGATGGTCACGAAGCCTGCGAAGACCGGTGCGGGCACCGCCAGCACCAGCGCCACGACCTTCGGGCAGAACGCCAACAGGGCCAAGGCGGCGCCGAATGCCAAGCCCACCGGGCGCGATGCGACGCCGGACAACTGGGTGCGTGCGACGGTGCCGGAGTTGGCCCCATTGGGCATGGTGCCGGCCAGGCCCGCAGCCAAGTTCGACAGGGCGTCAGCGGCGACCACGCCCTGCACCGGGCGGAAGTCCGGGGCGCGGCGGGTCCGCCAGGACACCGTCTGTATGGCCAGGGAACTGCTCATTGATCGAATGGCACTGACCAAGAACAGCAAGACGAACGCCGGGGCCAGCCCCACGAAGGCCTCGATGCTCAGTCCTTCGGAGATCTCGGCGAAGTGTGTCGGCCACTGGGTTGGCGCGCCGAACCAAGCCGCTTGGGCCACTCGGTCGAAGTCGTACAGGCCGTAGAAGGCTGCGGCGATTGAGCCGAGGACGATGCCGCAGATCGGTGCCCAGTTGCGCAGGCCAGGGGTGCCCTTGAGCATGATCCCGCCCACCACCAGGAAGGTGATGGCGGCGCACAGCGGGGCGGCAACCCCTGGCGCCTCGGGCGGCGCCTCGTCGAGCATGTCGAACATCACGGGGAAAATGGTGACCGGAATCAGCATCAGCGCAGTGCCCGAGACGGTCGGCGTTAACAGCCGGCGCAGCAGCGACATGCGCAGCGCGAACGCAAACTGGATGGCGGATGCCATGATCACCAGCAACGCCAGCATGGCGGGGCCGCCAGCGTTCAGCGCGTCGGCGGTGACCGCGATGGCTGCGCCGGTGGGGCCAATGGCGAGCACGTAGCCGGCGCCGAAGCGTCCGAACGGACGCGCATGCAAGGCGATGATGGCGCCGCAGATGGTCATCGATGCGAAGACCGCCCAGACCACGGCGGCATCGGATGCGCCACCGGCGCGAAACGCGACCGTTGGCATCAGCATCATGCTGCTCAAGGAGAGCACGGCGTGCTGCAGGCCGATGCCAAGAGTGATCGGCATCGGCGCGCGCTCGTCCACTTGGTAGCGGAGCTCCTCCCTCGTTTTCAGGCCAGCCATGTCGTTCTAAGTGCTTCCCGCCCAGCGGTGACGAACTCGAAATGTCGATTGCCCGAACTATGGTAACTGCTGCGCGGCATGAACGCTCGCTGATGAACGGAATCGTTTGGTTCGATGCGAGGGCGGTGGGATGCCGTGGTCGGAGCGAGAACCCTGCAACCGTGCGCAGCCGCCATTGTGACCAGGGCAAGTACGTTATAACATATCCTTTTTTCCGGGGACGATGCAGCCCAAGGGCTGCCTTCCAGGCCGCACGAATTTCATGAACCCATCCAGCGTCCCACTGAGCCCTGCGGAGCCTAGGAGTGCCCGGCTCGATCTGTACGCAGCCGGGCTCTCGATGCTGTGCCTGCTCCACTGCCTCGCCCTGCCTTTGCTCGTGACGCTGATTCCGCTGGCTGCCCAAGCCGCCGAAAGCGAGCTAGCCCATCGCATCCTGGCCGTCGCCGCGGTTCCCTTGAGCCTGCGAGTAGTCTGGAAAACGCTGTCCGCGGGCGGCAACCGCGTCTTTGTTGGCGCGGCGTTGACTGGCCTCGGGCTGCTGTTGCTGGCGGCGTTCATCGAGGCCGTGTCGGCCTACGAGGAACCGATCACGGTGGTCGGCGGCGTGCTGCTGTGCTCAGCGCATGTATGGCACTGGATGCAGCAACGTGGTAAATCTGAGCTTCACGGCCTCCTGGTTGAAGCCGATGAAACTTGATCGTTGGCTGCCGGAGTGATCGCGGGTTCCCGAGGGAGTCTCGAAGTGGCTAGACAATCGGCAAGCGCGGCGCCACTCGCGGCGAAATGGCGAAAGCTCGCCGAGGCGCGTTGTGCGGAGAAGGGCGAGCGGCTGACGCCCGCCCGATTGGCGGTCTACGCGGAAATGCTGGCTTGCAATCGGCCGCTTTCCGCGTACGAACTCATCGCGCTGCTGGAGCAGCGGCAGGGGCGCAAGATCGCGCCGCTGAGCGTTTACCGGCACCTGGACTTCCTCATGCGCAACGGTCTCGTCCACCGGCTGCAATCCGCCCAGACCTACCTGCCGTGCGACCATCCGGACCATCCCCACGAGAGCCAGTTCCTGCTGTGCTCCTCCTGTGGCCACGTGGACGAGGTGGAGTCGAGGGGATTGGAGACGCTGCTGTCCCAGATCGCGGACGAGCACGGATTCCGCCCGGATGACACCGTCGTCGAAATCAAGGGAGTGTGCGGCACCTGCGCCGTTGAAGATTCCCACTGAGCGGCACTCTGACCTGCCGCATCCCCTCGCGGGCATCATTGGCGAGTGCGCAGGCGTCCTTGCCCAGCGCGTGGCTTATGGCTGACTTTTCCTAGCGATGTCGCCCACTCGGATGGTGCCGGGTTCGACTACCCTCGCATTGATGCCGCGCAGGTTGAGTTGTCGGCCCTGCTTCGAATTGACGAAATGAGTGGCGTCTTTGCCGAAGCGGGCGGAGAACTTTCGGCAGCCCGTATGGGGAACCGCGGTCACCTCAATCAGGGCTTCGCCAAGCTGCAGGCGTATGCCCGGCGGGAGGTTCTCATGGCCGAGATCAAGATCGACGTAGAGCTGGTCACCCGCCAAGGGCCAGCGCTCCCGGCTCCCCGCCACCAACGCGGCAACCCTGGCGTTCATCAGGGTGAGCTGCATGTCCAGATGTTCGGCTGAATCCCGCCCGTGGCCGCTGTTGCGCCACTTGTCCCCCACCAGCCCTGCCTCAAGGTCGAGCCTGCCGGCCTCCAGCACCTCCCGTTCGTCGGTGCGGGGCCGGCGCACGAGCATCTCAAGGCGGCCGCCGTCGCTCGGCGATGCCTGGATGTGGGCGAGGCCCGCGTCGAGTTCATCGCGCGTCTGATGTTTCATCGCGCATCCTTGAAGAGCATTCGGCGAGGACGGGAATTGTAACCGAACGCTCTCGGACGGCGCGAAGCGCCGTTTCAATGCCGCGCTTCGCATGGGGCCTGCCGGCTGGTGTTGTTGATGGGCACTGCGCCTTCGACGTGTTCAGCGAACGCTGCGGGCGACAGGTCGAACATCGCCAGCACGCCGCATGCGCGGGGCGCCATGCCCTCCAGCGCGACGCACTCGCCGGCGCCCAGCGACTTCGGCAGCGCCTCGGAGAGCAGGATCGCGCGGCCATCGACCCAAGCGGCCAGCAGCTCGTCGTCCGTGGCAGTGAGCACGGCATCGTGAGGGTCTCCGCCAGCATGCGCGACCAGGATCAGGTCCGCCCGCAGGCCCGGCTCGACCGCGCCGAACCGATCCTCCAGCCCAAGCGCGTAGGCGCCGTTGACGGTGGACATGCGCCAGAGCTTCTCGGCAGGCAGCGCCACGCCAGCAGCGGAGGCCACCCGGCTGGCGCACTGGAGCTCCTCGCGCATGCTGAACGAGCCGCTCGGCGACCAATCCGTCGATAGGGCGACCCGCACGCCGCTGTCCACCGCACCAGCGATGTCCAGGGTCTCGCCATACAGGGCGAGATTGGAACGCGGCGACCAGACGAGCGTGACGTCGAACTCGCGCATCACGGCGTAGTCCGCCCGATCGGTCGCTACGCCATGGACCAGGGCGTAACGCCGGTCGCGGCGCTGCGCCCGCTGCAGGTAGCGCGCCACCTCGGCACGTGCCGCGCAGCTCGACTTCCGGCCTTCGCCGACATGCGCCACGTAGGCCATGAACGCCAGTTCTGGATCGGACGGCGGCGGAAATCGGTGGGCGGCACCGCCAGCGCACTCATCCCTCAGATCCTCCACGGCTTCGAAGGAGAAGGGGAAGACTTCAACGTCGGCTTCGTAGTCGTAGAGGTCGATGTCGCCGGCGCGGCTGTGCCGGTTGATGTTGCGGATCACGCCCGGCAAGCCGCCGGGGCCGGCGATGGTCGTGGCGCCGCCTAAGAGGTGCCGCAGTTCCATGGCCAGCAGCATCGCGGCGCTTCGCCGGTCACCGGGCTTGTAAAGGAGGGGCGCCGGGATCGGCAACTGCAGCGCGCCGTTGGTCCCCAGCCGCCATCCGTCGCGATGGATGTAGCCGGGGTTCAGCTTCGAGTCGGGGAACGCGTAGCTGTACGCCGGGTGCTCGTGAGCGTTGACAAAGCCCGGCGACAGCACCGCTTGGCCGCGGCAGTCGAGCACGGCGGCGTTCGGCAGTGCGGCACGCACGGCATCGAAATCCCCCACCAAGCCCAGGCCGCCGTTGAAGCGGATGTGAACGCCCTGGTTTGGACGGCTTCCTGCCGGCAACAGCACCTCAGCGCCAACAATCAGGCCGGATGCGCCCTGGTCCGCAGACGCTGACGGCGTGAACTCGCAAGGCGCGCCTGCCGCGCGGTCATGACGGCTGGCGGCGGCGACATGAGCGGTGGCGCTCAAGGCAAGGAACAGCAGGAGCGCATGGATGATCGTTGGAAGGCCTGTCACTGCAAGGCAAATGCCAATACGGCATCCCCCAGCTTGCCTCCTCCCCTGGCGTTGCCACCAGCTTGGATCACGACGTATTGGCGACCCTCGTGGCCGTACGTCATCGGCGTGGCCTGCCCGGCCGCGGGCAGTTTCCAGTCCATAAGCTGTTCGCCGGTCGCGCTATCGAACGCACGCAGCTTGTCGTCCATCGTGCCGCCTATGAAGGTGAGGCCCCCAGCGGTAACTATCGGCCCGCCGACGCTCGGCAGGCCCAGCGTCACGCCCATCACTCCGCCAAGGGGCTTGCGCCAGACGATGCGCCCGGTGCCAAGATCGACCGCCGCCAGCACCCCCCAAGGTGGCGGGGTGCAGGGCACGCCGAACGGCGAGAGCAGGAGCTCGCGCTTCATGCCGTAGGGTGCTCCCGCTTGCGGCGAGACTTCTTGGTCATGGAAAACTTTGCTCATCTCGCCGACCTGTCCGGCCGGGATCAACTGGATATGGTGCGCCACATTGTTCATGTTGACGATCAGCAGGTTGCGAGCCGGGTCGTACGCGGCGCCGCCCCAATTGGCGCCGCCGCCGGTAAACGGATAGAAGAGCGTCCCCTGTTCGGATGGCGGGGTGAACAGCCCGTCGGCCACCGAGTCGGCGATGCGGTTGCGGCAGGCCAGGCGGTCGAGCAGGGTCAGCCCGAAGGCATCCTCCGGGGTTAGGCGGTTCGGCACCAAGGGTGGGGTCGCCACCGGAAAGGGCTGCGTTGGCGAGAGCCATTCGCCGGGGACGGCAGCCTGGGGAACGGGGCGCTCCTCCACGGGCAGGAACGGTTCTCCCGTGTCGCGGTCGAGGACGAACACGAAGCCCGTCTTCGTCACCTGCGCCACCACGTCGTGCAGTTGGCCGTCCTGCCAGACCGAGTAAAGCCCCGGTTGCGCCGGCACGTCGTAGTCCCAGATGTCGTGATGCACGGTCTGGAAGCTCCAACGCAGGTTGCCGGTTAGCCCGTCCAGCGCCACCACCGAATTGGCGTGGCGGTTGTTGCCCGGCCGCAGGCCGCCGAAGAAATCCGGGCTCGGGCTGCTGGTGGGAACGAAGACCAGCCCGCGCCGCTCGTCCGCTGCCATGGGCGCCCAAGCGTTGGCATGGCCCTCCTGGGGCGGGTGCTCACCCTCCCAAGTCGGCGCTGCCGGGTTGTCTTCGGAGCGCGGGATCGGGTCCCAGTCCCAGCGGGGTGCGCCCGTTCTGGCGTCAAAGGCGCGCACCGAGCCGGCAGGTGCCACCACGCGCGCGTTGTCGCCAATCGCGGACCCGACCACCACCGTGTCGCCCACGGTGACCGGCGGCGAGGTGATTTGGAACTCGCCGGGCCACAGCAACGGCATGCCGGGATCGATGCGGACCTCGCCCTCGTCGCCGAACCCGGCGCAACGCTGCGCGGTGGCCGCATCGATTGCAATCAGCCGCGCATCGTTGGTGCCGGTAAAGATGCGGTTGGCGCAGGCCCCGTCAGCATCGGCGTCCTGCCAGTGCGCAACGCCGCGGCAGGTGAATTGGTTGGCGGGTTCCTGGCCCAAGTCGATCTGCGGGTCGAAGCGCCAGCGTTCCTCGCCGGTGCCCGCATCGAGGGCAATGACTTCGTTGAACGGCGTGCAGAGGATCAGCGCATCGCCGACGAGGATCGGGGTGCCCTCCGTGGCGGCGCTTTCCATGTGCGCCGCGCGGGCGGTCATGTCGCCGGTGCGGTACTGCCACGCCAACGCGAGACGATGGACGTTGTCCGGGGTGATTTGCTGCGCCTGGCTGTAGCGATGCCCGCCGGGGTCGCCGCCGTAGGCACCCCAGCCGGTTCCGACATCGATTGTGGCGGTCGGGCGGGGCGTCTTGGCGGCCGCGCCGTCGATGTTGAGGCCGTCGGCTCCGCCGAGCAGCCAAACCATCGAACCGCCGAGGATCAGCAAGGCACCCAACACGGCGACCAACGCGGCACTCAGGAGCAGGGTCTTGGAAAGCTTGGACATGCCTCACTGCGTAACTACTCGCCCCCCTGCCCCTGATTGGGCGGGGTTTGCGTTGCCGGGGACT
>VYDB01000143.1 GCA_009843635.1 Gammaproteobacteria bacterium | reverse complement strand
CCCCGGCCGCCCCCGAACTCAACCCAAAAACCCTACAGCGCAAGTCCCTCAGTTTTGAACGGAATTTGGAATTCACCGCGCACTCTGTTAGCATCGGCCTAGACGACTGGCTACCCACTTCGATCCCCGCCAACGCACCATCATTCGCCAACTCCGCTTGCACCGCGCAGGCTCGACAGATTTCCCAACCATTGGTTCTAACATGGCCAAAAGAAAGGCAAAACGACAGCAAGTTCTTTCCTCCGCAAACGCACGTGAGACCATCGCCGAAGATGTTCAGGCATTTTTGGCGGCAGGCAAGAAAATCCAGAAGATTCCCGCCGGCGTAAGCGGGTGGCGCGCCCAAGGGGGCACCCGCCACATCGTGATCAGCAAAAGCAAGAAAAACTAAACAAACGAGGCGATGCCTCAGATCGACGAGTGGGGGGTCGCCGGCCCAATCGTTGGCCCATGTGGCAACCTTGTTCCGCGATCAAGAAAGACTAAGGACTAGCCGCGCAGGGCCGGCATCACCGCCCTTGCCAGCAGGCGCTCGTTCTCCGCCATGTAGTCGCTCGGACAGGCGGAGTTGAGCATGATGGTCCGCGCTCCGGCGTCGATGTACTCCCGAAGCCGTGCCGCGATGTCGTCAGGATTGCCGGCCAAGGCGTACTTGCCAACCAACGCCGAGAAGTCCTGGTTGTACTGCAATGACAGGCGCTCCACGGCCATCCTGATGCCGGTGTCCCGATCCTCGTGCACGGCGAAAAAGATGAACAGCCCAGGCCTTACCGGAGCCCGCCGGTCCAAGGGCGCTGCAAGGCGCTCGATCCGCTCAATGCTGTCCTTGAGCTTCTCCGGCGTGTACATGTAGGGCAGCCACCCGGTGCCGAACCGGGCGCAGCGGCGCATGGCCGCTTCGCTTCGGCCCGATATCCAGATGGGCGGATGCGGCTGCTGCACGGGCTTGGGCCCCAAGGTGACCCCGCTCAAGGTGTTGAAACGGCCTTCGTAGTGCAGATTGTCCTCTCGGCCAAGGCGGCCGAGGATGTCGAGGCTTTCATCGGTGCGGGCACCCCGCTCGCCAACCGGCACGCCGCAGGCTTCAAACTCCTTGGGAAACTCACCGCCGACGCCAACGCCCAAGCTGAAGCGGCCCCCGGAGACCTGGTCCAAGGACGCCACCTGCTTGGCCAGCAGCGCCGCCGGATAAAGCGGCGCCAAGGTGATGGTGGACATCATCCTGATGCGCTCGGTGGCGCCGGCCGCAGCAGCTAGGGCGATCAACCCGTTGCCCACCGGGCCGTGGAAAAAAACGTGCTCGCCCGTGCACACGTACTCGTAGCCCAAGGCCTCGGCCTCCCGCGCGTCGGCCGCCACGTTGTCCAAACGACGCAGGCCGATGCCGAACTCGACATTGTTCATGTTGTTGCCCCCTTAGCCTGTGATTCGAGCTTGCCGCATCTAATGCAACTCGCCGGAAAGTCCATCTCTTTTTAATTTTGCAATGCTACGGCTGCAGCCGCACCACATCCCATCCGCCCGCATTGCTGGTCCGGTAGCGGAAGCGATCATGCAGCCGGCTTGGCCGGCCCTGCCAAAACTCGTACTCCACCGGGCGCAGGCGGTAGCCGCCCCATTCAGCCGGACGCGGTACCGCGTCGGGGGCGTGAGCCTTGCGCAGCGCCCGCACCGCCCGTTCGAGCGCTTGCCGGTCGGCGATCGGCGCCGACTGCACCGAAGCCGCCGATGCATAGCGGCTGTCCGGCGGCCGGGATTTGAAATAGGCGTCCGACTCGGCGGCGGACAAACGCCGCACCGAGCCGCTGATGCGTACCTGACGGTCCTGTTCGCGCCAATGGAACAAGACTGAGGCGAAGGGGTTTTCGGCAAGTTCCGCGCCCTTGGCGCTGCGGTAGTCGGTGTACCAGCACAGTCCTTGGGCATCAAAGTGCTTCAACAGCACGATGCGCACCGACGGTGTCCGGCCGGCTCCGACCGTCGCCAGGGCCATGGCCGTGGGATCAGCGATGCGGTCGGCGATGGCAGCCTCCAACCAGGCGGAGAACTGCATGAGCGGGTCCGCTGCCAAATCGGCGCGGTGGAGCCCCGCCCCGCCATAGTCCCGCCGTCGGGTTCTTTGATTGCCGCTATCGTCCATGGACGTCGTACGCAACGACCGAAACAGGCTTTATGGTACTTTAAGTGAATGAAGACACTGCTCAGGATTGTGCCGCTTCTGGCGCTTGTCCAAGGTTGCGGCGACCCGGTCGCCAACCGTGCCGAGGAACTGGCGCACGAACTGCTGATCGTTGACACGCACATCGACGTCCCTTATCGGCTGCACAGAGCGTGGCAGGACGTCTCCGAGGCGACTGCTGACGGGGACTTCGACTACCCCCGGGCAAGGGCCGGCGGGCTCGACGCGCCCTTCATGTCCATCTACATTCCCCCCAAGGTCGATGCCGAGGGTGGCGCCTTCGTGCTGGCCGACGAACTGATCGACTCGGTGGAAGGGATCGTCAACCAATCGCCGGACAAGTTCGCCTTGGCCACCTGCGCGGACGACCTCATGGCCATCAAGGCTTCCGGGCGCATCGCCTTGCCACTCGGCATGGAGAACGGCGGTCCCATCAATGGAGACTTCGCCAATCTGCGTCACTTCCACGATCGGGGCGTTCGCTACATCACGCTAGCCCACGGCAAAAGCAACCACATCTCCGACTCCTCCTACGATTCGTTCAAACGCTGGCAGGGCCTGTCGCCTTTCGGCAAGCGGCTGATCGCGGAAATGAACCGCCTGGGCACGATGATCGACGTGTCGCACCTTTCCGACCAAGCGTTCTGGCAGGTCATCGAACTGAGCCAAGCGCCGGTCGTCGCTACCCACTCTTCCCTACGCCACTTCACCCCTGGCTTTGAGCGCAACATGAGCGACGAGATGGTTGTGGCGCTCGGCGAAAACGGGGGGGTCATTCACATCCCCTTTGGCAGCATCTTCCTGACCCCAGCAGCCAGAGCCTACAGCGACGCGCAGCGCAAGGCCGCGCTCGGCTTCGCCTTCACCCACCACCTCGACGAGGACGACCCACGGCTGATGGACTTCATGGCGCAGTACCGGGAGGCGCACCCCTATCCCTACGCCACCCTTGACGATGTCCTCGACCACTTCGACCGGGCCGTGGACTTGGCGGGCATAGAGGCAGTAGGGATTGGCTCGGATTACGACGGCGTGGGCGATTCGCTGGCTACTGGCCTCAAGGACGCATCCGCCTACCCCAACCTGATCAACGGCCTGCTCGGCCGCGGCTACAGCGAGCAGGACATCGCCAAGGTGCTAAGCGGCAACTTCATGCGGGTGTGGCGGGCCGTGGAGGCGCTGGCCGAACCCCACGGCAACGCGCCGCGCTGCAGCGCCAACACCGCGCCTTCCCCATAGCCAGTCGGCAAGCCTGAGCAGATTGGCTCAGAGAACCTTCGATCAAGCTTGGTAGCGGTAGTACTCGACGCCTTGGTCGTCGAAGTGGTTGCTGCGATCTCCGACGTGATCAATGTAGAACACGCCCGCCGCGTCCCGCCGGTTGGGCAGGTCGCTTCTATCGTGCAGCAATTCGTACTCCCGGCGATCCAAGATCCGGGCGTTGCTCAGCGCTGCCGAGAACTGGATCTTGTCGGCGGCCTCCTCCCAGCCCCGCACCACCTGCATGGGAATGACCTCCGCTGCGTCGCCGCTGCCGTAGCCAACCGTCAGCACCCGCTCACCCGCCAACGGCACCGCGTTGAGTGACGCCTCTTCGAAGCCGGCGGCCATCCAGGCCGGCAGCGAAGCCGTGTAGAGGTTGCCGACTTCGCCCATCCTCTTGGCGCCCAATTTGGTCATCAGGTCGCCAAACACGGGCAGTTGACGCAAGATGCGGGCCGCTTGAGTGGCCAGCGGATAAACATCCGCATTGATGTCCTGCTGCCGAACCAGATCGTACAAGGCGGGCTGGGCGGTCAGCTCCTGGGCCAGCGCATCGCCATCAATCCCGGACGATTTGGCGTAGCTCGCCAACTCAGCGCGGTCCGCAGCACCGCCCGCAGCCAACGCCAGCAAGTAGCTAACGGCCAAGCCCATCTCCGCCATTCGCTGGTAGGGCCGGTGCAGGAAGACCGCTTTGACGTCCTTCAGGAAGGTGCTTGGGGCGCTGGTCAGACGCGGGAACAGATCTTTCATCGCGCCCAAGACGGCGTCGATGTAGCAGGTCGTGGAGTACTTGCCGTTGAACACGGGAAAGTCCTTGAGCTGCGCGAACCGACCGATGGTCTGCTCCGCAAAGCGCTGAAACGGCTTGCGGAAGTCCACTCCGCGATACGCCGAAGAGGAGCCGGACACGCCGAGTTCCACGTCTAGCAAGCGCGGACTCTCCTCCACCAGCAGGGCCACTGCACCGGCGCCCTGAGTCGGCTCACCGGAGGATGCGCGCTGGTACTCGGCAATATCCGAGCACACGACGATCGCCTTGCGGCCTTGGCCATCGGCTGCTAGGTAACGGAACGCCGCCTTGAGCGCATAAACCCCGCCGAGGCAGGCGTGCTTGAACTCCGGTACCTCGCAGGCGCGGCTGAGTTGCGGCAGCCGGTGCTCGGCGAGGGCGTCGTTGACCATGCCCTTGACGATGATGGCGCCCGCCGAGTTGTCGGTGCTCGACTCGGTGCCCAAGGCCAGATAGCCGATGCTGCGCGGATCCACGTTGTACTGGCGAATCAGGCGCAGCACCGCGGTGGCCGCCATAGTGTAGGCGTTTTCGTTGGGGCCGCTCATGCGGAACGTCGTGCCAATGACCGCCTTGACCTTCTCCCAAGCATCCCCCGTCCAGTCGCACCAATCCGCCAAGCGGACCGTATAAGGGGGGAGATAGGCAGCGAACCCGCTAATGCCGATGTTTGAAGTGCTCATATGCGCCTCCAAGGCAGATGGAATGGCCTATATGAGCATATTACTTGACTAATAGTGGGGGCTGCAAGCCCGGATTCGAAGCTGGCCATGAAGGAACGAACGGGGCTTGATCGGGGGTGCCTTAAGGCCCGCTAGCCACAACGACCCCGTTGGCGAGCAAGGTGCCCACTTCGTCGTCTGAATAACCCAGCTCGCGCATCACTTCCCAAGTATGGGCGCCGATGTCCGGCGCCCGGGACGGTGGGCGCTTGGCCTCGCCGCCCACGAAAACCGGTGAATTGACGGTGAGCCGGTAGTCCTCGCCCTCATCATGAGTGGGCAGGATGACGCCGCTCTCCTTGAGCTGCTCGTCATGAACCACGTCGCCCATTGGCGCAACCACCCCGCAAGTGACCTTGTGGGCGTCGAGCCGCGCCATCAGTTCCTTCTGGGTGAGTTGCGACGTTGCAGCGGCGATCAGGTCGCTAAGCGCATGGCGATTGCGCATCTGCGCATCAAAGTCGGCGAAACGCTCGTCGTCCACCCATTCCGGATGGCCCAAGGCGGTGGCCAGTTGCGGCCACTCCCTTTTGGCGTTGATCAATGCCAGCACTACGAAGCGGTCATCCTTGGTTGGGTAGGCGATGGTGAACGGATTGCGCAGCCCCTTGGCTTGCTTGTAGGCGCTCAAGTCCAGCCCGGCGATCACTCCCTGCAGCGCCATGCCGTTGGCCCAAGCGCCGCTGGCGGCTAGCGACGTGCTGACTTGGCAGCCCTCCCCAGTGCGTTCGCACCTAAAGAGGCCGGTCATGATGGCACCAAACAGGCACATCGCCGTGCTGTGGTCGCCCATGCCGGGCGCTGCGCTTTGGGGTGTCTGGCCAGGCTCGCGAGTGAACTCCATGAGGCCCGAACGGGCCCACCAAGCGGTGATGTCGAAGCCCTTGCGAAACACCTCCGGGCCTTGGGTGCCATATCCGGTCAGTTGGGCGAAGATGATGCGCGGGTTGATGGCCTTCAACTCGGCATAAGTCATGCGAAAGCGTTCGAGCTGGCCTTGCAGAAAGTTGGTCAGGATCACGTCGGCGTCCACCGCCAGCCGGTGCAGGACCGCCTGGCCGGCTTCCTGAGTGAGGTCGAGGCCGATGCTGCGCTTGTTGCGCGAGGTGAGTTGCCAGTGATAGGGCACCGGGTGCTTGCCCACCAGCTTGCGATAGCCGTCGCCGCCGGGCGGCTCCACCTTGATGACGTCGGCGCCAAAGTCGGCCATGACGGTCGCAGCGCCCGGCCCGGCCAAGAAGGACGCGGCGTCGATCACGCGAATGCCTTCCATCAAGTAAGTCATGGCCGCTCCAAGCGAAAGATCATGCCCTCCGACACCCAACCCTCCTGCGGATCGACTTCGTACTTGTCGGAGTAGGCCAGCGTCACCCGGCCGCGCTCGCCGTCTTCCTCGACCAAGGTGGCTTGCAGACGATACAGGCCGTCATCAATGCGCACCCGGACGTTGTGGTCGTCTTCTATGTACGCTGTCCAAGTGGTGCCGCCGCCGCTGGTGGCCACGTAGAGTTCGCTGCCGATGCCGACGCCCCAGATGTTGATCGAATAGGGGTCCGCCGGACGGGTCTCCAACTGGATGGTGTCCGGAACGTCGCCCCAGGCATCGGGGGGCTGACGGTCGGCGCCGGACAGCTCGCCGCCGGGAATGGTGACGAAAGGCTCGCTGCACCCGGCAGCGGCCAACGCCCCTACGAAAACCGCCCAGCTTCGACTCATGCTGATTGCCCCGCATATCGATATGCCAATCCTACGATAGGCGGCAATGAAATTCATGATCTCGGAAATCAAACGGGCGGTTCGCCCTGCTGCCCGTCCAGCCACCAGCGGATAACCGGCAAGTGCGCCCTGCCGATGTAGAGTTCGTCGCCAACCACGTAGGCCGGCACGTCGTTGGCACCCAAGGCGCGCACTTCATCGGCGGCGCGCGCCAGTTCAGCGCCCGCCTGTTGGTCGAGAAAAGGGCCAAAGCCCGTGCTGCCGCCACCGGCGGAGACGATGGCGGCTTCCACAGCACCCCTGTCCCCGGGATCCATGCGGCCCGCCCACACTTCGGCAAACACGCACCTGACGTAGGCATCGCATTGGCTTAAGCCTGCGTCTTGGCGCTTCATCCACGCCAGCCCGGCATTGGCGGCAAAGCTGTCAAGCTCCTCTTCAGGGTAAACCCACTCGATGCCTTGCTGGCGTGCGTAGAAGTCCAGCTCCCAGCGCCGGTAGTCGGCCCGCGCCTGCCGATGCCGAGCGCCTCTGGAAGTCGGATCCGCCTCCTTTCGTGGCGGTCGGGGCTTGAGATGGAAGGGACGCCAATCCACGACTGAGCCGCTTTCTTCGGCCATGGCGAGGGTCGGCCCCAAAGCCAACCGGGCTTGGGGGCTCTTGACGTCAATGTAAGCAATCAGTCTCACTAGAATGGCCGATAGGCAACGTCGGGCGCTTCGCCCTGCCTTCCGCCGAGGTGCCAGCGCACGAAAGGCAGGTGTTCGCGGCCAAAGAACGGCTGCCCGTCAATAACATAGGTGGGAACGCCGAACACACCGGCAGGCAGGAGCTGCGCTTGCAGGGCATCGTGCTCGGCGCGCCCCTCGCCTTCAAGGTAGCCGCGAAAGCCCGGGGTGGCGACGCCCGACTCGTCGAGCAGCGCTTCGATGACGGCCGGATCCTCAATGTCCAGCTCGCGCCGCCAAAAGCGGTCGAAGACCGTGAAGGAGTAACGCTTGAGGCATTCGCGTCCTGCCGTCTTGGCCCACTGCATGCCGATGCCGGCCAGCGATGAGTTCCAAACCTTGAGCGGCCCCTTGAGCACCAAGCCGCGGTGCCGGGCGGTGCGCTTCGCGTCCCGGTAGGCGTAGCGCACCCAAGACCACTGCTCCTTGCTGCGGTTGCTCTCCAAGACCCGGCCCTTGCCGTCGGCCTTGGCGGTGCCGAGGAAGCTGCCGATATCCAGCGTCAGGTGCCGCCAATCGATCTCAATGCCGAAGTCGTCTTCCAACTGGTAACTGGGCTCCAACGCAAGGAACGCGTACGGGCTCTTGTAGTCCACATAGACGATGAGCGGCGCCTGCGAGTTCAGGGGCTGCATGGCAAACTCCGGTTGGATCCAACGGGTTGGTTGGAAGCCCTCACCTTATCACCAACCCCGCAACTATGTTAGTTTCACCAGCGCCAAGACAGGGCTATTCAAAAGTCCTGACGGCGGTTGGCTGAGGTTTCCGGTTGGTTTT
>VYDB01000082.1 GCA_009843635.1 Gammaproteobacteria bacterium | reverse complement strand
CTCCAAAAACCCGACCGATCAACGGCAAATCAAGGACTTTTGAATAGGCCTGGCTCGGAGCGAGGGTATCTTGCATTCTTTGCACCTGTCGTCTATATCGCGGCAGTGGCCAGACTAGAGGGAACTCCATGAGCCGGCTCATTGCTGCTGTAGCGGCCTTGTTTTGCACTGCAGCCTCTTGCTGGGCGGCTGCGGATGCGGTCCCTGGGGGGGTCTATCTATTCGAGATGCCGACGGGGTTCGACTCCGCTTTGTTTCAGGAGCGGCCGGTGATGATCCACCGGGGCCAAGCCTTGGTTGGCCTGCACATCAACACCGAGCCTGGGGAGCACGAGCTGCAGCTCAAGGGTGCCGCCGGCAGCCAAAGCCACCGCTTTCAAGTCGCTGCCAAACAGTATCCCGAAGAGCACCTGACCATTGCCAACGAGCGCTTGGTGAATCCCCCGGAGAGCGATCTGGTCCGCATCCGCGAGGAGACTGCCCGGCAGTTGGCGCAGTACCGGCGCTTCACGGCGCGGCCGCTCGACCTCTCCCCCTTTGTGCTGCCGGTGACCGGCCGGGTGTCAAGCGTCTTCGGCCATCGGCGGGTGCTGAACGGCCAGCCGCGCAATCCGCACTCCGGCCTCGATCTCGCTGCCGACACCGGCACGCCCATCCACGCGCCCGCGCCCGGCGCAGTGGTATTGACGGGCGAGCTCTTTTTCAACGGCAAGACCGTCTTCCTCGATCATGGCCAAGGCTTGGTGACCATGTACTGCCACATGAACGCCATCGCGGTTGCGGAAGGCGATGAGGTCGAGCGCGGCCAAGTGATCGGCGAGGTGGGCGCCACCGGGCGGGTCACCGGCGCCCACCTGCACTGGTCGGTGAGCCTGAACGGCAACCGGGTGGACCCGGTGACCGTGATGGCGATCCTGAACGAGGGCTAGACTTCCAGTTTCGAGGCTAGCTCCTCGTCGAGCGCACTGGCCCGTTGCTGGGCTGGGCGGGCGTTCATCCGCTCCGCGTAGTCGATGAACGCGGGCCGCTTCTCCAAGGTGTGCATCATGTTCACGCCCCAAGTGATGTGCGCCCCGATGTAAACGTCCGCTGCGGTGAAACGGTCGCCTGCGATGTACTCCCGGGCGGTCAATTCGGCCTCCAGGACGTCCATCACGGTGCCGAGATTGCCGAAGCCCAGCGTCATCTCATGATCGGCGCTCGGCTCGAAGCCGATGGTTTTATTGGCGACCGCCGCCTCGAGGGGACCGGCGCCGAAGAAGAGCCAACGGTAGTACGCGCCTCGCTGATCCGCGGGCGGGGCAAGGCCCGCTTCCGGGAAGGCGTCGGCCAGGTAGGCGCAAATGGCCGCCGTCTCGGTCACCACTTGGTCGCCATGGCGAATGGCGGGCACCTTGCCCATCGGGTTGATCTGCCGATAGGGCGGCGACTTCATTTCATCGCCGTAGCGCACGGGCTCCACCCGGTAGGGCGCGCCGACCTCCTCCAGCATCCAGCGGGCGATTTGGCCCCGGGATTGGGGGTTGGTGTAGAAAACCAGTTCTTCTGCCACAAGGCTCTCCTCTGCAACTAGGGGCTCACGCAATCGAAGTTGCGCTCGTCGTTCTGATCGCCGTCCCCGCTGTACTTGGCGTATTCAGGATAGGGACACAGGGGCCGGGTGAAGCGATGCGGCTGAACGGCCCTGGCGTCCGGCGCCAAGTGATCGAATTCAACCGGGCCGGGCTGGGTGCCGACGATCCGCTCCGGGGCCTTGCCCTCCTCCCGCCAAGCCACCAGCGGCTTGACGTAATCCACCTGCCAAGGCCCAGGCCCGCCGGCGCAGTGGGTCATGCCGGGCACCATGAACAGGCGCAGGAAACTGCTGGTAGCCTCGGCCCCGCCCATGGCTTGCTCGACCTTGCCCAGGTAGTCGATGGCCCGCTGCGGGCGCAGCGGATAGTCGTTCCAGCCTTGGTACATCAGCAGCTTGCCGCCGCGGTCGCGGAACTCGGAGAGATCGCCGGTGCGCACGTCGAGGGGCGTGGTGACCTCGGCGATCCGATCCCGGTCTTCGGCCGGGTCGTAGTCATCGACGTTGAAATCAGGTTCGTAGCGCATCAGCAAGGCCACCATGTCATCCATGGAGCCTATGGGGGAATCGTCGCCGAATTGTTCATGGGGCTGCATCCAGAACGCCCAGTCGCCGGCTGCCTCCGCACCCGGCGGCACACCGGCGGAAACCACTTCGCCGGCGGCGTTGGTCAGGTCTTGGTAGTGGCCGCGGGCGGTGGCGATCTGGCCCTCGGTCAGGCAGCCTTCGGCTTGCCCGTCCGCGCAGGCCAAGGCATCGAGATCGAGCACATCGGCGGTGCACAGGCGGGGGTCGTCGATCACGCCGTCCACCACGCCATCGATGCCGTCGCAGGCTTCCCGCGAGGCATTGTCGAGCAGCAGCAGGGATTCATCGGTCAGGGGATGGGCGCTCTGCAGGCGGTGCATGGCGATCATCCAGGAGGCGAACTCCTGGAACCGGAAGGCCGGCGCACCGGCGATGATGCCGTCGTAGTCGTCCGGGAAGCGGATCGCCTCCATCAGCGCCGCCCGGCCGCCGTTTGAGCAACCCGTCAAATAGGCGTGGTCGATGTCCCGGCCATAGAACTCGGAGATGACCCGCTTCGACGCCAAGGTGGCTAGGTGAACGCCCCGGTAGGCGTAGTCGATGGCCGCTTCCGGCTGCCGGTAGAACTCGAAGCCCTCGCTGATCTCATGCCCGGTGTCGGTGGACGCCATGGCGAAGCCGTCGGCAAGCAGGGAGGTGGTATCGCCGATCACCCCCGCCGAGCCGCCCACGGCAGTGAACATCATGCGGCCGTTCCAGCCTGCCATCGGCAACCGGACCTCGAAGCGAATGGCCCGATTGACCACCCCGCGCACCTTGCAATGGGCGGGCATTTCCTCGTTTGCAGCCACCGGAATGCCCGGTTCTATGGCGTGGGAAACGTCCGTCAGCCTGTACAGCTTATGGCACTGCTGCTCGATATCCGAGGCCTGGGCACCGGCGGAGCACAATGCCGTAAGCAACACGGCGGTCGCTAGCTGATTGAGTTTTCCAGTAAATCCAAGATTCGTTGCCCTCATGTCATCCTTTTCCTTCGGCGGCGAAACGCAACATCTTTCTGCCTTCAACACCCCGCGTCAACCTTTGCTCTTCTTGCGATCCTGCAGCTTGCGGCGGCGCACCAGGCGCGTTCGCTTGCGCTGCTGGCGTGGGGTCAAGGTGTTGGTTCTGCCGGCGTAGGGGTTGCCGCCGCTGCGCAGCGCTAGGCGGACGGGGTTGCCGACCAGGTCGAAGGCCTCCCGAAAGCCGTTTTCCAAGTAGCGCACGTAACTGGCGGGCAGCGCTTCGGCTTGGCTGCCGTGAATGCCGATGCGGGGCGGATGCTCGCCCAGCTTGTGCGCGTAGCGCAGCTTGATGGGCCGGCCGCGCTTCGACGGCGGCGGGTGCTCGCGAACCAAGCCGTTCAGGGCCCGGTTGAGGGTGGCGGTGTTGACGGCGAACCGGCCGCGGCGAAAGACGGCCACCACCTCCTCCATCAAGCGCCCCACCCCCTGGCCGCGCAGGGCGGATATGAAGCGTAGCGGCGCCCAGGGGATGAAGTCGAGACGGCGGTCGAGGGCCACTTGCCGGCGGCGCTTCTCATCGCTGCCGAGCGCATCCCACTTGTTGACGGCCACCACCAACCCCGCCCCCGCATCGGCGGCCAGCTTGAGGACGTGCAGATCCTGATCCACCACTCCCTCCTCGCCGTCGAGCATCAGCACCACTACGTGGGCCCGTTCCATGGCATCGAGCGCCTTGACCACGGAGAACTTCTCAACGACGCCCTCGACCCGGCCCTTGCGCCGCACCCCGGCGGTGTCGATCAACAGAAAACGCTCGCCCCGCCGTTGGTAGGGAATCTCGATGGCGTCCCGGGTGGTGCCGGGCTGGTCGAAGACGATCTGGCGCTGCTCGCCGAGCAGCCGGTTGACCAAGGTGGATTTGCCGACGTTGGGACGGCCGACGATGGCCGTGCGTATGGCATCCGGGTCCGTCTCCGGCACCGTCGTCCCCTCCGGCAAAAGGCGCGCCAAGAAGGCGGTTAAGGCGGCGACCCCCCGGCCGTGATTGGCTGCAATCCGGTAGGTGTCGGCAAAGCCAAGGCGGGCGAAGTCCGATCCCGCCGCTTCGGCATCGAGGCCGTCGATCTTGTTGATGACCAGCACCACCCGCCTGCCGCTGCGCCGCAATTGCTCGGCAATGGCTTCATCGCCCGCGGTCAGCCCGGCCCGGGCATCGACCAGGAAGAGCACGCAGTGGGCGTCGGCCAACGCCATCTCCGCCTGCTCGCCGATGAGATCGGCAAACTCGCCGTCCGCACCCAATCCGCCGGTGTCGATCAGCACGCAGGGCTTGCCGCCGAACTGGGCGCGGCCGTAGCGCCGGTCACGGGTGAGGCCCGGCACGTCGGCGACCAAGGCATCCCGGCTGCCGGTGAGCCGATTGAACAGAGTGGATTTGCCGACGTTAGGGCGGCCAGCCAGCACGATTTGGGGTATCACCGAGCCTCGATCTCGATGGCGTGCAGGGAGCCGGAATTGCCGAGGACGTAGAGGGTGCGCCCATCGACCACCGCCATGCCGGAGCGCAGGCCGTCGCCATCAAGCTTGCGGCGGGCCAGAAAGCGGCCGTCGCTTTGGGCTAGCACGTGCAGGTAGCCGTCGTCGTCACCGACCACCAAGTAGTTGCTGAAGGCGGCCGGGTTGGAGAGCTTGCGGCGGTACAGCGCCTCCTGGCGCCACACCTCCTCGGCGGTCTGCTCGTCGATCGCGATCACCGCATCGGTTTCATCGACCACGTAGATTTGGCCGTATCCCACGGCGAGGTCCAAGTAGCTTGAGGCTTCCCGCTGCCACACGGCGGCGCCGTCGGCGACGCGCAGCGCCTTCAGCCGCCCTTGGTAGGACACCGCGTACAGCAGCGGGCCATTGATGAAGGGCGAGGCGTCCACGTCCACCATGCGATCGAGTTCCGAACGGCCTTCCGGCAGCATCACCCGATGCTCCCACAGGGGTTCGCCATTGCCGGTGCGGATGGCGCCGACCATGCCATTGGCAAAGCCGGCATAGACGATGTCACCGTTGAACACCGGTGAGGCGCTGCCGCGCAGGGTAAGCACCGGCACCTGGTTGTCGAAGCTCCAGCGCACGCTGCCGTCGGTCTGCTCCAAGGCCAGCAGCCGCCCGTCGATGGTTTGGATGAATATGGCCCCGTCGCCGGTCGCCGGCCGGCTGAGAATCTCCGCGCCCACATGGGTTCGCCAGACCTCGCTGCCATCGGCTGCCGACAGCGCCACCAGCGCCCCGCCGGTAGTGCCGATCAGCACGAAGCCGTCGCCGACGCCGACGCCGCCGCTGACGAAGCTGGGATCCCGCCGATCAAAGACCTTGAACTGGACTCGCGGCACGAAGCGCCCCATGCCCGACCTAGGGGAGCGGTCGGATCGTCCCTCCTGGCCGATGCGGGCGCGCCAGACGCGCTTGCCGGAAAAGCGGTCCCTGGCTTCCACCGTGCCGTAGCCGTCGGCGGCGATGATCCGATCCGCCAGGGGCGCTGGATCCAGGCGCAGGTACTTGCGTCCCAATCCCTTGCCGATCTTGGTGCGCCACAGTTGCCTGATGCGCGCCTCGGGCTCAAAGTTCACCAGCTCGGCGGGTTTGAGCTGGTCCTCCTTGTCGTCCTTGCCGCCAATGCCGGGGATCCAGGAGAACCAACTGCAGCCACCCGCTAGGAGGGCAACGGCCAGCAAAGGCACTATGCGGGCAAGTGAGGAGCGGCGCAGTGGAGTTTTGTCGAGCAACTGGTTCATTCCGGCACGGCCTCCGCGCTCTCCGGCTGTGGCTGTGGCTCCGGCTCCGCGATCTCCGGCTCAGGTTCCGCACTTTGGGGTTCGGGCTGCTCGGGCGGCGCGGTGTCGTTGATCTTTATGTCCAGAATCGGCCGGTTACGGTCGTCGCCCATCTCCTGGCGTGCGGAGCGGTAAGCCTCGTGGGCCAAGGCGCGCTCCCCCTGCTCCACGTGAATGTCGCCCTTAAGCTCCTGGGCCAGGCCCCGGTAGCCGCTGCCGCGCACGCCCGCCAGCACGGCAAGCGCCGCCGCGCCGTCGCCACCCTGCTGATGCAACCGGGCCAAGCGAACGCGGGCCAGGTCCTGGAGCGAACTCGGGGAATCGGCGTCGATGACGCGTTGCAGGTAGGCCACCGCCGCCTCGATGCTGTCGGCCTCGACGGCTTCGCGCGCCCTGTGCAGCAGGGTGAACGCCTGGTAGGCGCTGCCTTCGATGTTCTGGTCAAGCTGTTCGGCCAAGGCCGCACGCCCATCGCCTTCCGCCGCCAGGAAGGTCTCATAGAGGTCCGATGCCGACTCCCGCGCCTCGGTGGTCGAATGGTCGTACCAACGCCACCCGACCAGCCCGGCGACGGCCAAGGCCAAGCCGGTCAGCAGGCTGGTCCCGTTGGTGCTCCACCAGCTCTTCAGCCGCTCAAGCTGCTCTTCCTCACTGAGATAGTCGGACACTCACCGCACTCCTGATTGCGTCCTAAATCGGATCGTCTCCATCCCGCTCAAGCCGTCTCGCCGAGCAAACGCTCAATGACGGCCTGCGCGGTCAGCACCTCCTGGGGGGCGCCGGAGCGCAGATCCTTACACGCCATGCGATTGTCCCTCAATTCATCTTCCCCAAACAACAGCGCCCAACGGGCACCGCACTGATCGGCGCGCTTGAGCTGGCTCTTTAGGCTGCCCCCGCCGGCATGCACGCGGAAGCGCAGCCCCGGCAGTCCCTCCCGCAGCCGCTGCACGGCAGCCAGGACAACGCCCTGCCACCGCGGCTCCAGGACGCAGCAATAGACATCGACCGGCGGCTCCGGGGCGGCCTCGTGAAGCGCCTGCTGCAGCAACAGCACGCGCTCCAGCCCGAGCGCAAAACCCGCCGCCGCGGTCGGCTTGCCGCCGATGATCTCAACGAGGCCGTCGTAACGTCCGCCGGCGCAGACCGTGCCTTGGGCGCCCAAGCGCCCGGTGGTCCATTCGAAGACCGTCCGGCCGTAATAGTCCAATCCGCGCACCAAGCGCGGATTCAGCACATAGGCGATGCCCAACTCATCGAGCAGCCCCTTGAGCGCCTCGAAGTGCTCGGCGCTTTCGTCATCGATGTAGTCGTCGAAGCTGGGGGCATCCGCCAGCAGCGCCTGGGTGGCCGCTGACTTGCTGTCGAGAATGCGCAGCGGATTGCGGTCCAGGCGGCGGGCGCTGTCGGCATCGAGCGCCGCGCGGTGCGGCCTCAAATAGGCGGCCAAGGCATCACGCCAAGCGGCCCGAGCGGCTGGTGCGCCGAGCGTGTTGAGCTCGAGTTGAATCTCGTCGGCGAGGTCCAGTGCCCGCCAAATCTCGGTGCCGATCTGGATCAGCTCCGCGTCCACGTCCGGCCCCGGCGGTCCGAAGACCTCCACGCCGACCTGGTGGAACTGGCGGAAGCGGCCCAGCTGCGGCCGCTCATGGCGAAACATGGGGCCGCGGTAGAACACCCGCTGCGCCTGGTTGCGCAACAGGCCGCTCTCCAGCAGTGCCCGAGCGCAGGAAGCCGTGCCCTCCGGACGCAGCGAGATGCTGTTGCCGTCGCGGTCGATGAGGCTGTACATCTCCTTTTCGACGATGTCGGTCGAAGCGCCGACGCTGCGGGCGAAGAGCTCGGTCATCTCCAGCAAGGGCAGGCGCAATTCCTCGTACGCAAAGCCATCGAGGATATCGACGATCTGTTCTTCGACCGCGCGCCAACGCCGGGTCTCGTCCGGCAGCACGTCGCGCATGCCCCGTACTAGGCGGGCCACGACTATCGATCCGAGAACATGGCCAAGGCGCCGGCGATGGCGGCGGCCAGTGCGGCAACGGCACCAGTGATCCACCAAACCAAGCCGCGCCGACCTTCCAACGTGTGGATCACCGAAAACTCACCCCGGACCTCACCGCCCGTGGCGCCCCGCTCGCTGTCCAGCAATTCCTCGTCATCCAAGCCCATCAGCCGGGCATAGGCGCGAACGTAGCCGCGCACGAACACTTGCGCCGGCAGCCGATCCCAATCGTTGGCCTCCAAGGCCGCCACCACCGCCGAAGAGAGCTTGAGCTGATCTGCCACCTGGGGGACGCTGAGCTGCTGCGCCTCGCGCGCCGCCTGCAGCGCCGCGCCGGGGCCTTCGCCTGCCTCGGCCACGATCAACTCGCCTGCGCCACTTGCAACCGCGCAAGATAGCGGGCCTGGCGCCGGGTCCGGTCATTGACCGAACCAGTCAGTTGGCCGCAGGCGGCGCCGATGTCGTCGCCACGCGTGGTGCGCAGCATGGCCGCATAGCCGGCGTCTAGGAGCGCGGTTTGAAAGCCGCGCACCGTACCGGCGCCGGGGCGCTCGTAGCCCGATGCGGGGAACGGATTGAACGGGATCAGGTTGATCTTGCAGCGCAGGCCGCGCAGCAGCCGCGCCAGCGCCCGCGCCTGGGCGAGGCTGTCGTTGACGCCCTTGATCAGGGTGTACTCCACCGTCAGGGAACGGCGTTCGCCGAGGCCCGCAACGTAGTGGCGACAGGCGGCGAGCAGTTCCCTCAAGGGATACTTGCGGTTGATGGGCACGAGTTCGTCACGCAGCGCGTCATCCGGCGCGTGCAGGGATACCGCCAAGGATACGTCGCTCACCTCGGCCAAGTCGTAGATGGCCGGAACGACGCCGGCGGTGGAAATCGTCACCCGGCGCTTGGAGATGCCGAAGGCCAGATCGTCCATCATCAGATTGACGGCGCGGATCACCGCATCGAAGTTGAGCAGCGGCTCGCCCATGCCCATGAGCACCACGTTGCTCACGCTCCGGCCCTCGGCCTTGAGCGCCTCGTTGGCCAGCCAAACCTGGCCGATGATCTCCGCCGTGGTCAGATTGCCGTTGAAGCCCTGCTTGCCCGTGGCGCAAAAGCTGCAGTCCAGCGCGCAGCCGGCTTGCGAGGAGACGCACAGCGTGTTGCGGCCCGCTTCCGGTATGAGCACGGTCTCCACCGCATCGCCTTGGCCAATGCCCATCGCCCACTTGATGGTGCCGTCCGCCGAGTCGCGCCGGGACCGCACTTCCGGCACCGCAAGGGTCGCCGTTTCCCCGAGCCAGGCGCGCAGGCTCTTGGCGAGATCGGTCATGGCGGAGAAATCCCGAACACCGCGGTGATAGACCCACTTCATGATCTGGCGGGCGCGAAACGCCTTGTGCCCCGCCGCTTGAAAGGCCGCTTCGAGCCCCGTTCGGTCGTAGTCGAATAGGTTGCGCATCGGGGCGGCCTCAAGGGCCGGAGAGGATCTCCGATGGTTCGAAGAAGTAGGCTATCTCGCGGAGGGCCGACGCCGGGGCGTCCGAGCCGTGCACCGAATTGGCGTCCAGGGATTCGGCGAAGTCCGCCCGGATGGTGCCCGGCGCCGCTTCCGCCGGGTTGGTGGCACCCATCAGCCGGCGGTTCAAGGCGATGGCGTCCTCGCCTTCCAAGACCTGCACCATGATGGGGCCGGAGGTCATGTAGGCGCACAGCCCCTCGTAAAACGGCTTGCCCACATGTTCGGCGTAGAAGCCTGCGGCCCGGGGCTTGTCGAGCCGCATCATCTTGGCGGCGACGATCTTCAAGCCGCCGCGTTCAAAGCGCGAGTAGATCTCGCCAATGAGGTTACGGGCCACCGCATCGGGCTTGACGATGGATAAAGTGCGCTCCACGGCCATAGAGGTCTCCGCAATGTCCGCTCAAAACAGGTAAGGGTGCGTTTCGGCACAGGACCTTCGGCCCTGCTTTCGGGACGCGCATTATACGCGCTAGATGGCCTCAAAGTCCCCGTGGCGTCCCTTGCCTGCCGCAAAGCGTGAGGCGCCGCGCCGGGTCTCTCCGGAGGCGAGCACTTCCAGGCCCAGGCGGGTCTCCTCCTCAAGCGCTTCATCGAGCGGCAGCGACCACTGCCGATAGGAGGACATCCGGTCATTGCGCAGGCAAAGCTGGGGAAAGGCGGTGAGGCTTTCCGCCAACGCCAGGGCCGCTGCCAAGGCTTGGCCCGGCGGCGCCAGCCGATTGGCCAAGCCCATGGCCTTGGCTTCCTCCCCCGCCACCCCGCGGCCAGTGAGAATCAGGTCCAGCGCATGGCTGTGACCGATCAGGCGAGTCAAGCGGATGGTGCCCCCATCGACCAGGGGCACGCCCCAACGACGGCAGTACACGCCGAACACCGCATCCTGGGCGGCCACCCGCAGGTCGCACCAAAGCGCCAACTCCAAGCCGCCCGCCACGGCGAAGCCTTCCACCGCAGCAATCACCGGCTTCGACAGCAGCATGCGCGTGCAGCCCAACGGCCCGCGGCCCTCGGGCTTGAGCTTCGGCGCGCCCCGGCCTTCCGAGACGGCCTTGAGGTCGGCACCCGCGCAGAACACGCCGTCCGCGCCGGTCAGCACGGCCACGTCAAGATCGCTGTCGCCATCGAAGCGGGCGAACGCATCGGCCAAGCCCTCGGCCGTCTCTCCATCGACGGCGTTGCGGACTTCAGGGCGATTGATGGTGACCAGGGCCACCCGGCCATGGGTGGTTGATTCCACTTTCATTGTCATGGTCCTCCGTTTTCCCTACAAACCGACGATACTCAAGAGCAGCACCCCGGCGCTTGAAGTGGACGCATTGGGCTGGCTATTGCATACTCAAGCGCAATCATCGCACAGTGGGCAGGGGGCATGACGCCATGCGCCTGACGACCAAGGGCCGCTATGCGGTCACCGCCATGCTCGACATCGCGCTGCACCGGCAATCGGGGCCGGTGAGCGTGACGGACATCGCACAGCGGCAGGGCATTTCGCCGTCCTACTTGGAACAGCTTTTCGGCCGCTTGAAGCGCGCTGGGCTGCTGGAGAGCCTGCGCGGGCCGGGCGGCGGCTACCGGCTCGGAGCGGCCTTGGAGTCGATCAGTGTTTCCGAGATCATTGCCGCGGTCGGCGAGGGCGTGGACGCCACCCGCTGCCACGGCACCGCCGACTGCCAAGGCGGCACCATCTGCCTCACCCATGACCTGTGGAGCGACCTGTCCATGGAAATCGACGGCTTCCTCAAGCGGGTCACCTTGGCCAGCTTGGTGCAGCGCCGGGAGGTGCAGTCCATCGCCCACCGGCAGGACCGCCGTGCCGAAGAGGTCATTCTGAGCCAACTCGCCTAACAGTCTGCAGGACCTGGACTGGCTCACCGGAAAGGCGAAGCTTAAGTGCGCAAAGCAGTTTACCTAGACTACTCGGCCACCACGCCGGTGGACCCCCAAGTGGCGGCCAAGATGAACGCCTGCCTGTTGGCGGAGGACAACTTCGGCAACCCGGCCTCGCGCAGCCACACCTTCGGCTGGCATGCCGAAGAGGCGGTGGAGGCGGCCCGCGCCGACGTGGCCCGGCTGCTCAACGCCGACCCCCGGGAAATCGTCTGGACCTCCGGCGCCACCGAATCGGACAACTTGGCCATCAAGGGCTTGGCCGAAGGCGCATCCCGCCGCCACATCGTCACCAGCGCCATCGAGCACAAGGCGGTGCTCGACACCTGCGCCCACCTTGAAGCCCAAGGCTTCGAGGTCACTTGGCTGGTGCCACCGGCGGACGGCATCATCCGCCCCGATCAAGTGGCCGAGGCGCTGCGCGAGGACACCCTGCTGGTCTCCTTGATGCACGTGAACAACGAAATCGGCGTCGTCAACGATGTCGCCGCCATCGGCCAAATCTGCCGTGCCGCCGGGGTTCGCTTCCACGTTGACGCCGCCCAGAGCGCCGGCAAGCTCCCCTTGGACGTGCAGGCCATGGCCATCGACCTGATCAGCCTGTCGGCACACAAGATGTACGGCCCCAAGGGCGTCGGCGCCCTGTACGTGCGCCGGGAGCCGCCCATGCGCCTGCGTCCGCAGATGCACGGCGGCGGGCACGAACGCGGCATGCGCTCCGGCACCTTGGCCACCCACCAAGTGGTGGGCATGGGCGAGGCGTGCGCCATCCTGGGCCGGGTCATGGAGACCGAAAACGCCCGCATCCTGGCCCTGCGCAAGCGCCTGTGGTCGCACTTGAAGCAAGCCCCCGGCGCGGTGCTGAACGGCGACGAGGACCGGCGGCTGCCCGGCAACCTCAACGTCGGCTTCGCCGGCATCGACGGCGAAACCCTGCTGATGGCCCTCGACGACGTCGCCGTCTCCAGCGGCTCCGCCTGCACGTCCGCCAGCATAGAGCCATCCTACGTCCTCAGCGCCCTCGGCGTCCCCGACGAGATCGCCCACGCCAGCCTGCGCTTCACCATCGGCCGCTTCACCACCGAGGAGGAGGTGGACTACGCGGCACGGCGGGTGGTGGAAGTGGTGTCGGGGCTACGGGCGACGTGAGGAAGCTCGCAATCGGATTGCTGGCGGCGTTCCGCAGGCTTTTGTTGCTTGCGAGAAGGCTCACCGGCAAGACGCCCGACGACCTCGCCGCCGAGCGGGTGGTCAGTGGGCGGGCGTGGGATGAATTCTGCGACACCCTGAAGGCCGCCGGGGCCTCGCTGAGCTTTCCCGGCACGCCGCAGGACGCCTTCAACCAAGCCGAGGGCTATCGCTATCTCAGCCGCTTGGCGCGCGGGGGATTGATGGCCTTCGTCGAACACGCCGACCCGAACGCCCCGGTGCTGCATCGCGTGGCCCACGAGACCGTCAAGCTCGGCGCTGACAACCCGGACAATCACTACCTGACCGCGGCGATCAACGGGGACTACGAGTACCGCATCACCGGGCGGCGCAATACCGTGACCTACCTCGTCTTCGGCACCCACGTCGGCCGCTATGGGCAGAGTGGCGGCCTGCCGCCCACGGGCCACATCGACGCCACCGAGATCGAGTTGGACGCCGAGGGACGCTTCGAGCTGGTCCTGAGCCAACGTCCCCAGCCCAGCAACTGGCTGCCGATGACGTCCGAAACGGGCACCTTGATCGTGCGTCAGACCTTTGCCGACCGCGAACGGGAAGAACCGGCCGAACTGACCATTGAGCGGATCAACTGCGCAGCGGAGGACAAGCGCCCTGCCCCCTTGACGCCCCAGCATTTGGACGAGGGCCTGAAGTCAGCGGGCCTGCTGGTGGCGGGCGCGCCCCTGATGTTCGCCAAGTGGGCGCAGGGCTTTCAGCGCCACAGCAACGCCCTGCCCCGCTTCGATCAGGACGTGTCCAACACCGCCGGCGGCGATCCCAACATCGCCTACTACCACAGCCATTGGGCGCTGGCCGAAGACGAGGCGCTGGTCATCGAAGTGGTGCCGCCGGATTGCGAGTACTGGAACTTCCAGCTCAACAACTACTGGATGGAGTCCTTGGATTACCGCTACCACCGGATTCACACCAACAAGCACTTGGCGCGCCATGAGGCCGACGGCAGCATCCGGCTGGTGGTGGCCCATGAAGATCCGGAACTTCCGAACTGGATCGAAACCGCCGGCCATCGGTCGGGCACCATGTGCTTTCGCTGGGTGCGGGCGGTGGCCCATCCCGAACCCGTCACCCGCGTGGTCAAGCTCGGCGACCTCGCCATGTTGCGGCAAGCGCCCCTTTCTTCGTGAAACCCATTGCCGAAACGCCGACCGACTACGCCCGCCCCTATCGGCCCTGGCCCGTGGCTGCCTTCAACGCCTTGGCGCGCCGAACGCCGCGCGCCGGTTCGCTGCGGCGGCTCGATGCCGACCGGATGCTGGCCAATGCCCGTCGGCGCACGGGATTGGAGGATCTGGGTGACGAACGCTGCCTGACGGCGCTGCGGGTGCTGGTGCGTGCCATCAACGACGAGGCCGAACTCACGCCCACCGGCGTTCTGCTGCAACGCCAACGCATCGAGGGCGCCTTGGCGAACCGGCTGCGGGCACAGCAGATGCTCAAGCGCCATCCGCAAATCCATGACCTGGAACTGGGCAAGGTGGTGCTGATCGCCGGCTTGCAGCGCACCGGCACCACCGCGTTGCACCGGCTGGTGGCCTCGCATCCCGACATGCGGGCGCTGATGTCCTGGGAGGCCCTCAATCCCGCGCCTCTGCCCGGCGAGGGCGACCGGGGGTTCGACCGGCGGCTGCGGCGGGGCCGATTGGCCGAACGGACCATCGCCTACCTCGCGCCCGCCTTCTTTGCCGTGCACCCCATCGACCACGATGCGCCGGAGGAGGACATCCTGCTGCTCGACCTGTCGTTCATGAGCCAGACCGCCGAAGCCACGATGCGCGTCCCAAGCTACGCGACCTGGCTGGAAGGGCAGGACCATGCGCCGGCCTACCGCGATCTGCGGACCCTGCTAAAGGTCCTGCACTGGCAACGGCCCGCCAAGCATTGGGTGCTGAAGACACCCCACCACCTGGAACATCTGGACGTCGCGTTCAAGACCTTCCCCGATTTGACCCTGGTGCAGACCCACCGCGACCCGCAAGTGGCCCTGGCCTCGTTCCTCAGCATGGTGGCCCATGGACGGGGGGTGTTCAGCGACCGGGTCGATGCCAAGGCGATTGCCCGCCACTGGACGGCGAAAGTCTGCCGGATGATCGAGCGCGCCGAGGCGGTGCGATGCCAAACCGACCCGGCTCGCTTCGTGGATGTGCTCTACCGCGACCTGTTGCGCGACCCAAAGGCGCAGCTCGAACGGATCTACCGCCAAGCCGGCATCCCCTTTTGTGCTGAGGCGCAGGGCGCCGCCGCCTTGGCCCTGAAGCGCAACCCGCAGCACCGCCACGGCAAGCACATCTACAACGCCGCCGACTTTGGCCTGGGCGGCACCGAAGCAGGGGATGGCTTCGCCGCCTATCGGGCGCGCTACCGCATTCCAAGCGAGCGGTCCCCATGAAGAGCATCATGAGCGCCATGCGCGCGGCCATCGGCCAACGGGCCACGGAAAGGCCGGCCATCGAGCCGGTGCCCAAGAGCCGGCGCATCGACGGCAAGTTCTGCTTGGTGACCGGCGCCAACAGCGGGCTCGGAAAGGCCGTCGCCATCGATCTGGCGCAGCGCGGCGGCACCGTGCTGATGGCCTGCCGCAGCGGCCATCCCGAAGCTGGCGAGGACGTGAAACGCCGCTCGGACTCCGGCGAGGTGCGGATGCTCAAGGTGGATCTGGCCGATCTGGCGAGCGTCCACGGGCTGTGCGACGAACTGCGCGCCACCACGCCTCGCATCGACATCGCGGTCTTGAACGCCGGCCTGATGCCACGCCAGGCCAGCCAGTCCAAACAAGGGTTCGAGTTGATGTTCGCGGTGCACTTCCTGGCCAACCGGGCGCTGGTGGGGCGCCTGCTTGAGGACGGCCTGCTCAAGCCTGCGGATGGCGGCAGCGAGGCGCCACGCATCGTCCTGGTGTCTTCCGAAACCCATCGCGGCGCCGAGCCGATCGACTTCGACCGTCTCGGCGCATTCGTCAACTATCCCTTCAAGGATGGCCTTAAGCACTACGGACAGAGCAAGCTGGCCCAATGCACCTTCGCTCAGGAGCTCTCCCGGCGATTGAATCCGACCGGACAAATCGGCGTTGCAGTGCATGCGCTCTGCCCTGGGCCGATCAATTCCAACATCGCCCGCGAGGCGCCGCTGTTGCTGAAGCCGGTGCTCGCCCCGATCATGCGGGCCTTTTTCCTAAGCCCAACCAAGGCCGCGTTGCCGGTGACCTACCTCTGCTGCTCCGATGCCGCTGGCGAGCGCACCGGCCTCTACCTGCACATGATGCGCGAGAAGGCCCCCTCGCCGAAGGCCAGCGACGCGCAAAACGGAGCCCGGCTCTGGACGGCCAGCGAGGCGCTGCTGCGCCCATTCACGCCCGACGCAACCTAAGGACCAACCATGGCCAGCACGCACCTCCCCACCATGATCCGCGACGGCGCACTGCACCTAGCCCGGCTCCTCGGTCCGAAGCCCATGGCCAAGCCCGTGGACATGACCGGCCGGCAGGTGATCGTGACCGGCACATCAGAGGGTTCCATGGGCTACATGGTCGCCCTTCAGTTGGCCCGTTGGGGCGCTCAAGTCGTGGCGACCGGACGAAGCGACGCCGACTCGCTGCAGCAAGCGCTGCGGGCCGAACTCGGCACCGGTGGCGGCAGCTTGACGGCGCGGACGCTGGACCTTGCCGACCGCGACAGCGTCAGCGCCTTTGCTGATTGGTATCGTGAGCGCTTCGGCGCACTGCACGTGCTGATCAACAATGCCGGCATCCTCCACGACCTGCTGGCGTTGCGGCGCCAAGTGGAACGCTCGGCGGACGGCGTGGAAATCCACTGGCGCATCAACTACCTCGGCACCTTCCATCTCACCAGCCTGCTGCTGCCCCTGCTCATCGACAGCGCGGAGGCGGATGGCGACGCCCGGGTGCTGAACGTGACCTCGCATCAACACGTGCGGGGCCGCAACGATCGCCTGCTTGCGGCATTCGCCAACCACAACCCCTGGGACGCCTACGGCCAATCCAAGCTGGCGCTGATCCACATGGCGCAGGCGCTGCATCGCCGACATGGCGGGACGGGACATTTTCGCGCGCTGTCCCTGCATCCGGGCTCGGTGTACACCAATCTGGTCGCTGGCGGGCTTGAGTCCTACAGCCGCGTTCGGCCGATTCAGTGGCTGATGGCTGCCCCGGCGAAGGTGGCGCTGCTGTCGCCGCTGCAAGGCGCCCAGACCACCCTCTTCTGCGCGACGGATGCCGATGTGCAAGGCGGGCGCTATTATGATCGCTGCGCCGTCAGCCAACCCTCCGCCGATGCGCTCGATGCCTCGGTCGCCGAGCGGCTCTGGGCGCTCTCGGAGGGGTGGCTGGCGCAACCATAGGCGTTAGAGGAAATTGACTTATGTTCAACCACGTCCTGCGTTCCGACCAGATCACCATAGACGCGCCCATCGAGACCGCTTGGCAGGTGCTCGCCGCGGTGGAGGACTACGGTGAGTGGAATCCGTTCACGCCTTCGGTCAAAACCGACCTCAAGAGGGGCTCTCGGGTGGATATGCGGGTCCAGATGGGGCCCATTCGCCTGAAGCAGACGGAAGTTGTCTGCGCCGTCGAGCCGCCCCGCCTGCTGGCGTGGTACACCACCATGGGCACTCGCTTCCTGCTCTACGCATTGCGGGAACAGCGGCTTGAAGCCCTAGGCGAGAGCCAGTGCCGCTACGTCACGACGGACGCCTTCAGTGGCTTGCTGACGCCCTTGGTGGTGGCTGTCGCTGGCCGGGCCGTCGAACGGGGATTCAACAGCGTCGCCCATGGCTTGAAGCAGCGCGCCGAGGCTCTGGCGAACGAAGGGCCTACGCCGAGCTAGGGCGTCGTCGCGCAGGAACGGCGCTGCGCTTTTCCAACTGGGTGGCGATGCCGCGCAGCATGCGCACTTCGGTCTGGTCCAGGCCGGCGCGGGCGGCCAGGCGGCGAAGGCGGGTCAGGGTTTGGCCTGGGTTGTCAGGGTCGAGGAAGTCCGTGGCCACCAGCAGCCGCTCCAAGTGGGCCAGCATGGCTTCAACTTCTGCGGCAGTGGCCGGGGGCCGGTCCCACTCGGGTTCGGCCGGCACCGCTTGGGCGGCGAAGAGTTCGTAAGCGACCACCTGCACGGCCATGGCCAAGTTCAAGGATGGATAGTCCGGGGAGGCGGGAATGCGCAGATGCGCGTTGCAGCGTTGCAGCTCCTCGTTGCTGAGACCATCCGCTTCGCGCCCGAACAGCACCGCCACCTGGCCGGCGCCCGCTTCGGCGAGCAGCTTCCGCGCTGAGGTGCGGACATCCGCCACCGGCCAGGGGATGCGCCTTGGCCGGGCGCTGGCGCCGACCACCCAATGGCAATCCGCGATCGCCTCGTCGAGTCTCGCGCAAACCCGGCACTGGTCCAGCACGTCGGTGGCCGCAGCCGCCCGCCACTCGGCCTGGGGGTCGGGATAGCGCAGGGGATTGACCAACACCAGTTGTGACAGCCCCATGGTCTTCATGGCCCGAGCGGCGGCGCCGATGTTGCCCGGATGGCTGGTCGCCACGAGCACGATGCGGATGTTGTTCAGGCTCATATTGCAGTAGGCTACCCGGCCATGCAGCCGATGGCCAACATGGCATTGCGGGCCGCCCGCCGCGCCTCACCAATCCTCCTGCAGGCCATGGACCGGCTCGATGAGCTCAAGGTGGAGGAAAAGGCCCCCAACGACTTCGTCTCCAGCATCGACCGGCAGGCGGAGCGGGTCATCGTCGATACGCTGCTCGACGCCTACCCGGACCATGGGGTGCTGGCCGAGGAAGGCAGCGGCGAAGACCGCGCCGACGCCGAATTCACCTGGCTCATCGATCCGTTGGATGGGACGCTCAACTACCTGCAGGGGATTCCCCACTTCGCCATCTCCATCGCGGCACGGCGCGGACGGCAAATCGAGCACGCCGTGATCGTCGATCCAGTGCGCAACGAGGAGTGGGTGGCGAGCCGGGGCACCGGCGCGCAACTCAACGGCAAGCGCATCCGGGTCAGCGCCACCCACCGCTTGCGCGATGCCGTGGTCGCCACCGGGCTGCCACCCGGCGCCCGGGGCCGGCTGGGCGTCTTCAACGCCGCGGTGGCCGAGTTCACCGATAGCTGCCGAAACATCCGCCGCCAAGGCTCGGCCGCGCTGGACCTGGCCTACGTGGCCAGCGGACGGCTCGACGGCTTCTGGGAAATGGGCTTGGCGCCCTGGGACATCGCCGCCGGATCGTTGATCGTCAAGGAGGCCGGCGGCTTCGTTTCCGATCTTGAAGGCGGGGAGCGGCACTTCGAGAGCGGCGACATCGTGGCGGCCAACCCCAGATGCTACAAGTTGATGGTGGCCTGCCTGCGGGGACACCTAAGAGGCTAGGGATAGGACTCCTTGGCGCTCTCCTTCTCTGGCACCACCAGGTCTTCGCGGGAGATGTTCATCACCAACAGCATGTTGGCGGCGATGTAGATTGACGAGTAGGTGCCGATCACCACGCCAAAGGTGAGCGCTGCGGCAAAGCCGCGGATGCCCTCGCCGCCGGCGATGAGCAGCGCCAGCAGCACGAACAGGGTGGTCATGGAGGTCACCAAGGTGCGGCCCAGGGTCTGGTTGAGGGAGCGGTTGATGACCTCGACGGGCGCGCCCTTGCGCAGGGTGCGGAAATTCTCCCGAATCCGGTCCGAAACCACGATGGTGTCGTTAAGCGAGTAGCCCACCACCGCCAGCACCGCCGCCACCACGGCCAGGTCGAAGGTCCATTGCAGGAGGGAGAACAGGCCCAGCACCAAGGTGACGTCATGGGCTAGGGCCACCACGGCGCCAACCGAGAACTGCTTGGTGAAGCGGAACAGGATGTAGAGCATCACCACCGCCAGGGCGGTGAGAATGGCGAGCCCGGCGCTCTCGGCCAGTTCCTCCCCCACCACTGGGCCGACAAAGTTGGACTGGCGCATCTCGGCGCCGGGCGCCTGCTGACGAATGGTGTCCAGAATGCGGTCGCCAAGGCCCGCCGGATCGCCCTCTGCCTGGGGCGGCATGCGGATCAGCACTTCCGTCTCGGAGCCGAAGTGCTGCACCACGCCGTTGACGAAGCCGGCGTCGTCGAGTTGGCTGCGCAGCGCTTCGGGATCGGCGCTCTCGGGAAAGCCGACCTCCACCAAGGTGCCGCCAGTGAAGTCGAGGCCGAAATTGAGGCCGTTGAAGGTCAAGGAGGCCAGCGACAGCACGATCAAGCCGATCGACAGGCTCCCCGCCAGCTTGCGGCGGCCCATGAAGTCGAAATTGAACTCCGGGAACTTCATATTTTTACGGCCTTCAAGTTGCGGCCGCCGTACATCAGGTTGACCAGCGCCCGGGTGCCCATGATGGCGGTGAACACGGAGGTGACGATGCCCACTGCCAAGGTCACGGCGAAGCCCTTGACGGGGCCGCTGCCGATGGAAAAGAGGATGATCGCAACGAAGAAGGTGGTGATGTTGGCATCGAGAATGGTCAGCAGGGCGCGGTCGAAGCCGGCGGCGATGGCCTGCTGCGGCGCCCGCTGCTTCAGCTCCTCGCGGATGCGCGAAAAGATCAGCACGTTGGCGTCCACCGCCATGCCCACGGTGAGCACGATGCCGGCGATGCCGGGCAGGGTGAGGGTGGCGCCCAGGACCGACATGACGGCCACCAGCAGCGTCAGGTTGGCGATCAGCGCCAAGTCGGCGGCCAGCCCGAAGCCACGGTAGTAGATGAGCATGAAGATCATCACCAGGATGAATCCGACCACCACCGACTGCTGGCCGCGCTTGATGTTCTCGTCGCCGAGGCTGGCGCCGACGGTGCGCTCCTCGACGATGTACATGGGTGCGGCCAGCGCCCCGGAGCGCAGCAGCAGGGCCAGGTCGCGCGCCTCGCCGAGTTCCAAGCCGGTGATGCGGAAGTTGTAGCCCAAGGCCGACTGAATGGTGGCCACGCTGATCAGGCGGCGCTCCTCCACCGTGTAGCGCTCAATCACCTCCTCGCCATCCACCATCACCGTGCGGGCCCGCGGCTTCTGCTCAATGAAGATGATGGCCATGGAGCGGCCCACGTTGTCCTTGGTGGCGTCGTTCATGCGCTGGCCGCCATCGCTGTCGAGGCCGATGCTCACCTGGGGCAGGCTGGTCTCCGGGTCGTAGTCCTGGCTGGCGGAAGTGACCTGGTCGCCGGTGACGATGTTGCGCCGCAGCAGGGTGGTCGGGGTGCCCCGGTAGTCCAGGGTCTCGGTCTGCGAGGCGCGGTCGCCGGGCAGGGCCACCAAGCGGAACTCCAGGTTGGCGAACTTGTTGATGATCCGCTTGGCCTCGGCGCTGTCCTGGATGCCCGGCAGGTCGAGCACGATGCGCTCCCGGCCCAAGCGCTGCACCAGCGGCTCGGACACGCCCAGTTCGTTGACCCGGTTGCGCAGGCTTTGCAGGTTTTGGGAGATGGCCGCGTCCTCCAGTTGGCGCAGGTACTCATCCACCATCGTAAATTCGAGCGCCGGGCGGCCATCGACGTCGGTCTCGGAAATTTCAAAGCCCTCGAACTGCTCGGTTAGCAACTCCGCCGCTTCGTCGCGCAGGGCGGCGCTCTGAAACGGGATGCGCAGCTCGGTGCCGTCCACCCAATTGCGGCCAACGTAGCGGATGCGCGCCGCCACCAGGGCATCGCGGGCGGTCTCCTCCATGCTCCTCATGCGGTCGCCGACGAACTTCTCCATATCGACCTGCAGCAGCAGGTGGACGCCGCCGGATAGGTCAAGCCCCAGGGACATCGGCGTGGCGCCAAGGTCCGCCAGCCATTGAGGCGTGGTGGAGGCCCGGGTCAAGGCGACGATGTGGTGGTCCTCACCGCCGGCAAGCGCCTGCATCACAACTTCCCGGGCCCGCAGTTGGTCACCGTCGTTCACCAAGCGCAGAAACCCGGAGCCGTCCTCCAGTTCAGCGGCCTTCAAAGTGATGCCGGCTTCCGCTAAGGCCGTGCTGGCTTGTTCCAGCGCGGCGGCGCTCAAGCCGCGATCAGGATCCTCCGGCTTGACCTGCAGCGCCGGGTCCGGCGCAAAGACGTTGGGCGCGGCGTACAGCGCGCCAAGCGTGACCACCACCAGCACGAACAGGTAGCGGCCTAAAGGGTAGGTGTTCGGTGCCCGCTGCTTCGCCGGGGACAAGCCGAGCAGGCGCTCGCCAACCATCAACTACCCCTTCGAACTCAGGGCACTACCCCTCATCCAGGGTTTTGAGGGTGCCCTTGGGCAGGGTGGCGCTGACAGAGCTCTTTTGCAGCCGCAGCTCCATGTTGGAGGCCACCTTGACCTTGACGAAGTCGTCCTCCACCTTGCTGACTTGGCCGACGATGCCGCCCGCGGTCACCACCTCGTCGCCCTTGGCGAGGCCCGCCATCAACGCCTGGTGCTCCTTACGGCGCTTGCTCTGCGGGCGGATCAGGAGGAAGTAGAAAATCAGGACAAAGCCGCCGAGAAACAGCAGGTTGAGGTAGCCAGCGCTGCCGCCGGCTTCCGCCGCGTAGGCGGTGGTTTCAAACAGGTTCATCTTGGCTCCAGTCCTCTTGCAAGCGCTTGATAAGGCCGGGCAATGTACCCGTTTCGATACAGGCGCGCAATCGCGCCATCAGGCCATGGTAGTAGTGCAGGTTGTGCCCGGTCATCAGCATGGCGCCGAGCGGCTCGCCGCAACGGTCGAGGTGGTGCAGGTAGGCCCTTGAGTAGCCCCTGCAGGTCGGGCAGGCGCATTCCGGATCCAAGGGTTCGTCCGCGTCCCGGTGGCGGGCGTTGCGGATGCGCACCACGCCCCGGCTGGTGAACAGGTGGCCGTTGCGGGCGTTGCGCGTCGGCAGCACGCAGTCGAACATGTCGATGCCAAGGGTCACGCCAAGCAAAAGGTCCTCCGGCGTGCCGACCCCCATCAGGTAGCGGGGCTTAGGTTCCGGCATCTGCGGCAGGAGGCCCTCGAGCACCGCCTGCATCTCGGCCTTGGGCTCGCCGACGGACAAGCCGCCCACCGCATAGCCGTCGAAGCCGATATCGGTCAAGCGGTCCAAGCTCTCGGCGCGCAACCCCGAATGCATGCCGCCTTGGACGATGCCGAACAAACGGCGTTCGCCCACCTCGGAGCGTTCCCAAACCGCACGGCTGCGTTCGGCCCAAAGCGCCGACAGTTCCATCGAGGCCCTCGCCTCGGCCTCCGTTGCCGGATAGTCCGTGCATTCATCGAGCACCATGACGATGTCGCTGCCGAAGCGGCGCTGCGCCTCGATGGCCCGCTCCGGGGTCAGGCGCATCTCATCGCCGTTGATCGGCGAACGGAACACCACCCCCTCATCACCGATCTTGCGCATGCTCTTGAGGCTCCAGACCTGGAAGCCGCCGCTGTCGGTGAGGATTGCCCCCGGCCAATTCATGAACCGGTGCAAGCCGCCCAAGCGCTCGATGCGCTCATCGCCCGGGCGCAGCATCAGGTGAAAGGTGTTGCCGAGCAGCATTTGGGTGCCCGCCGCCGCCAGCGCCTCCGGGGTCATCGCCTTGACCGAGCCGTAGGTGCCGCAAGGCATGAACACCGGGGTTTCCACAACGCCATGGGCGGTGGTCAGGCGTCCCCGCCGGGCGGCGCCGCATCGGGCGAGCACTTCAAACATCGAAAAACCGCTCGGTGAACATGGCGTCGCCGTAGCTGAAGAAGCGGTAGCCGGCCGCTACGGCAGAGCGGTAAGCCTGGAGCACCCGCCGCTGGCCGGCAAAGGCGCAAACCAGCATCAACAGCGTCGATTCCGGCAGGTGGAAGTTGGTGAGCAGGGCATCGACCGCGGAGAAGCGAAACCCCGGCTTGATGAACAGGCGAGTCTCGCCGCAGCCCGCCCGCAGGCCGCCTGGCTCAGCAGCGGCGGTCTCCAACGCCCGCACCACGGTGGTGCCCACCGCGACAATTCGGCCACGGCCTTGTGCAGCGGCGCGAATCTGCTCCGCCGCCGCAGTGGAGATTTCATAGCGCTCGGCATGCATCTGGTGGGCGTCGAGGTCCTCGCTCCGCATCGGCGCAAAGGTGCCCGCGCCAATGTGCAGGGTGATTTCCACGATGCCCGCAACGCGCCGGCGCACCTCATCGAGCAGGCGCTCTGAGAAGTGCAGGCCCGCGGTCGGTGCGGCCACCGCGCCCGGAGCGCTGGCGTAGAGCGTCTGGTAACGGCCTTCATCGGCGGCCTCGGCGGCGCGGTCGATGTACGGCGGCAGCGGCGTCGTGCCGTGCCGCTGCAGGAACGCCATGACCGGCTGCGGGAAGCGGAGCCGGTGGAACTCCCCCACCCGCTCCACCAACTCCAAGCGCTCGCCGCCAACCGCCAGCCAGCGGCCCGGCTTCAAGGGCTTGCTGGCGCGCGCTTGGCACAGGGCGGTGCGCTCGTCCTCGATGCGCTCAACGAGCAACTCAACCGCCCCGCCACTGTCCTTGACACCCTGCAACCGGGCCGGAATCACCTTGGTGTTGTTGACCACCACGAGGTCGTCGGGGCTGAGCAACTCCGGCCAGTCCGCCACGGTCCAGTGGGTCACCCGATCCCGGCCTAAGTGCAGCAGCCGTGCTTGGTCACGCTGCGCCAGCGGCTGCTGGGCGATCAGTTCGGCAGGCAGGTCATAGGCGAAGTCGGACTTCAGCATGGGCGTTTTTACAAGCTCCGGGGCTCACCCATGTGTCGTTTCGGCCACAAAAAGTCGATGCGGGTGCGGTGGATCAGCCAGTTGCCGTCCACCTTGCGATAGACGTCGTCGTAGATGCCGAACAGGATCAGCGGATTGTCCACCCCCTCGGTGGTGCGCAGGTCCAGCAGGTACCAACGGCCGTGGGCGGTGGTCTCGTCGATCAGGCGGATGAGTGGGTTGGTCACCGCGTGCAGGACGCTGTAGGGGTCGCCCTCGCCCAGGGACCACTGCTGGAAATTCTCGCGAATCTGGGCCTTGCCCACCCAGTCGCCGCCATAGTCCGGGCCAAACTCGCAGACCGCATCCTCCGTGAAAAGGTCCGCCAGCGCATCGACATGCTGGCCATCAAAATAGTGCGAGTACTGGATGCGCAGATTCTTAATGGCCTCGATTTCGACCAGTTCCTGCATCGGGTCCATGTTTCCCTCCCTTGGGTTATGCTTTTTGAATCCAAGCCATATGCTAACAAGGAAGCCGTCCATGGATAGCGTCAACGTTCTCATCGTCAGCAAGGGCCACGACTACGACCACAATTGCTTTTTGGCGATGTTCGCCGACATGCCCGGCGTGACCGCCACCCTGGTCGAGCAGCCCGCCGCCCAGGTGGTCCTGAAGCCCGAGCACGTCGGCAACTACGACTGCGTGCTGTTTTACGACATGTCCGGCATCCCCGGCATCGGCCTGCTGCACGACGGCGCAGGCGACACCGGCCTGCCGCCCGCCGACTACCGCGCCAGCATCGAGGCCCTCGTCGAGCGCGGCACCGGCTTGGTGCTGCTCAATCACGCCACCGTGTCCTGGCCGCTCTGGCCCCTGTGGCGGCGCATCTCCGGCTCCTCGTTCATGCTGCAATCCGGGGAGCTCGACGGCCAAACCGTGCCGGGCTCCGGGTACCGGGGTGGTCACGGCCCCCACCCCAACCCCACCTTGAAGCTGGTTCCGCAATGCGAACACCCCGTCTTGAAGGGCCTTGAGGACGGCTTCGAGATCACCGACGAAATCTACTTGAAAACCGCGGGCTTCGAGCAAGGGGTGACCCCCCTGATGCGCGGTGACTACGACTTCGTCGCCGAGAACTTCACCCCCCCGCCCTTGGCCCCGCCCGAGGAGCAAGCCAACTGGAATCACCCCCCCGGCAGCGACCTGATGGTCTGGGCGCACACCGTGGAGGCCAGCCCGGTGGTGGCGTCCGACGTGGGCGACAGCCCGACGGCCTTTGACAATCCGAACTTCAGGAAGCTGCTGGAAAACGCCCTCAAGTGGGTGGCGTCGCCGGAAGCGCGGGACTAGCCGTTGAGCACCGCCCAACCGCGACCAACACTGAAACGCCGCCGCATCAACCCGCCTTCGCCGCCTGCCCAAACGCCTCCCGCAGCCGGTCGATGTTGAAGCCCGGCTTCTGGGCCGCGCCGATGATGACGGCTTCGCGGCGCGCTATTTGGGCTGCGGCTTCAGCGACTTGCTCCGTCACCTCCCAAGGAACGACCACCGCGCCGTGCTGGTCGGCATGAATGAGATCGCCGTCGGCCACCGCCATGCCCGCCACCGTCACCGGGCAGGCGAAGTCCACCACGTGGACGTGGGCATGGGACGGTCCCACCCGGTCGGCCAGCATTTGGAAGCCCTCGGCGATGTCCGGGAGGTCGCGTACGCTGCCGTCGGTGATGACGCCGATGCAGCCCAGGCCCTTGTGAACGTTGCTGTTGACCTCGCCCCAGAACGAGCCGTAGGCGCGTTGCGGACCGTCGAGGTCCTGAATCACGGTCACGCAGGGCTTAGGACCCCCGTCGATGTAGGCGTAGTAGTCGATGGCGGTGCGGCCGCCACGTGTGCCTTGGCCAGGATGGGCAGCGCGGATGGTCGCGGTGCGGGCGACGGTCACCAGCGAGCCCAACTCCGGTCGAACGCAGACCAGGGGCGCGGTGGTGTAGCCGTGGCCGCGACGCTCCGGCGCCACCACCTCCAAGGCGTTGCAGACCGTGGGCGTGTCCAAGCGCCCTAGGGCGGCGGTCAGCTCGTCATTCAACCCCGCCATGCCCAGCTCCGCTCCCTTCGCTTCGGTCAGGGCGAGTGGCGTAGGACGCGGCCGGCCCGGGCGCCGGTGTGCTCGCCCTCAAGAACGCTGACCTCGCCGTTGACGATGGTGGCGCGATAGCCCTTGGCGCGCTGAATGAAGCGCGGGGCGCCGCCGGGGAAGTCACGCACCAGTTGCGGCTGGCACTCGGCCACCGTATCGGCATCGAAGACGTTCACGTCCGCGCGCAGGCCCGGCGCCAACACCCCCCGGTCCTTCAGGCCGACGATGCGCGCCGGCGCTGAAGTGAGGCGGCGCACCGCCTCGCCCATGCTGTAAAGGCCGGTTTTGCGCACCCAATGGGAGAGCACGAAGGTAGCCCAGCCCGCATCCATGATCTGCGAAACGTGAGCGCCGGCATCGCCCAAGCTGGGGAACACCCGCTCGCTCCTGAAGAGATCGGCCAAGGCCTCAAGGCTGCGGTTGAACATGCGCAGCGTAAACAGCCCCTGGCCCTGGGTCTCCTTGGAGAGCCGCAGGAAGGTCTGTGACCAGTGCTCGCCAGCGGCATCCGCCATCGCCTGCAGGTTCTCCTCGTCCTTGGCGGTGTAGTCCGGCACCTCGCCAGTGCCCATGAAGAAGACCTGGTCCATCGGAATGCGCGTCGCGTCCGGCGCCTTGGCTTCCGCAACCAGGGCGGCATGGGTCTCGGCGTTTTGGATGGCCGCCAACCGACCGTCAAGGTCCATGGCCGAGAGCCTTTTCCAGGTCGAACCCTTGACCGGCAGCATGGACTGCAGCGACAGGACGAATCCGGAACCCCGGGGCTGGGAGATGGCGGTGATGTCCAAGCCGCCTTCGCACAGCCCTTCGACGAACCGAGCCGCCGTCTTGCCCGACTCCGGGTTGGCGGAAACCCCGAAGCTGAACAGCACCCGGCTGCCGGTGGTGCGGGCCATGTCGCGCAGCAGGCCGGCGCTGAACGCCCGGTCGGAGAAGTCGAGCACGTTCTGCATCAGCGCATTGCGCGGCGCAATGGCCTTGGCGATCTGCATCAGTTCGTCGGGGTCGGCGAAAGTGCCGGGGATGGAGCGGCCGTCCGGCAGCACATGGGGCGGATAGCGGTTGGTGGAGAAGCCCACCGCGCCCTGGTCGATGGAGTGGGCAACGATGTCGGCCATTTGCCGCTTTTCGTCCTCGCTGGCCTGCTCCTCCACCGCCCGCTCGCCCATGACGTAGAAGCGCACCGCGCAGTGGCCGACCATGCCGGCGATGTTGATGGCGGGATCCAGGCGGTCGATGGCATCCAGATAGCCGCCGTAGTCCTCCCAATCCCAGGACAGGCCGTTCAGAATGGCGTGCTTGGGGATGTCCTCCACGGTTTCCATCATGCCCGCCAGCAGCTCCTTGTCGGCGGGCTTGCAGGGGGCGAAGGTGACCCCGCAGTTGCCCATCAGCGCCGTGGTGACGCCATGCCAGCTCACCGGCGTCAGGTTCGGGTCCCAGCCGATCTGCGCGTCGAGATGGGTGTGGATATCGACAAAGCCGGGGGTCACCATGTGCCCTTGGGCATCGATTTCCCGCCTGCCACGCCCCGAAACTTCGCCGACCGCCGTGATCAGCCCGTCATCAATGGCCAGATCGCCAAGCCGGGGTTCACCCCCCGCGCCGTCCACGAGCTGCCCGCCACGCACTACCAAGTCATGAGCCATGATCCGCACTCCCCCTCAGATTCAATTTGCAGAAAAGAAGCACGCATCTTAGCAAACTAGCTGCCCGACACCCGCCGGTCCTGCCCGGCCCAGAAGGGCTCGCGCAGGTCCTTGCGCTTGATCTTGCCCACCGGACTCTTCGGCAGGGGTTCGGTGGTGATGGTGACGCCGCCGGGCTTCTTGTAGGAGCCAAGCTCCCGCGCCGCCATGTCGATGACTTCGTCAGCGGTCAGGTCGCCTTCATCCTTGACCACGCAAACGGCATGCGGCGTTTCGCCCCACTTGGGGTGAGGGACGCCAAAGGCGGCCACCTCAACCACCGCTGGATGATGGGCGATCGCATTCTCGATTTCCGCCGGCCAGATGTTGAAGCCGCCGGAGATGATCATGTCATCGGCCCGGTCCACCACGTAGAGATAGCCGTTGGCATCGATGCGCCCTAAGTCGCCGGTCTTCACCCAGCCATCGACCAAGCGCTCCCGGGTCGCCTCCTCGTTGTTCCAAAAGCCGGTCATCATGCCGTCGGACTTGGCCACGATCTCGCCCACCTCGTTGGTCGGCAGCGGCTGGTTGCGCTCATCCCAGATCGCCACCTCGGCAAAGGGCAGCGCCAGCCCGCAAGCCCGCAGCGGCGTTGAGCCCTCGACCTCCGCGAACCACTGGCGCGGCCCCATCATCGACACGGGCAACACCTCGGTCTGGCCATAGCCTTGGTAGAGCACGTCGCCAAAGACCTCGCGAGCGGCCAAGGCGGTGGCGTCCTGGATCGGCGCTGCGCCAATCAGCACGCACTTCAAGCCGGAAAAGTCGCGGCCACGGGCGCTGTTGTCCTGCACGATGGCGTTGACCATGGTCGGCACCATGAAGCCGAAGGCGATGCGCTCGCGTTCCATCACGTCCAGGGTCTCCCGCACATCGAAGTGATCAAGCATCAGGTTGCAGCCGCCCGCCAGCCACATGGGCAGGTACTGGTATCCCGAGCCGTGAGAGATGGGACCCAGGTGCAGGCACTTATCGCCGGGCTCCACCGGCGGAAAGGTGTAGAACCAGTCCCGTCCCGCCGCCAGCCATGCCCGATGGGTGTAGGCAACGCCCTTGGATTTGCCGGTGGTGCCGCCGGTGTGGCGGATGATGAACAGGTCGTCCTCACCGATGTCGGGGTTCGGATCCGCATTCGATTGGTCGGCCAGCCAGCGTTCATAGCCGGCATCACGCACCCAGACATGAGCTAGGTCGGGCAGTTCATCCGCCAAGCCGGCCACTTCGTCCCGATAGGCGGCGCTGACGATCAACAACCGGCAACCCGTGTGTCCTAGCATGTGCCGATGCGCGTCGCGTCCGTTGCGCGGATAGAGCGGCACCCGCACGAGATTGGCCGCCGCAGCGGCACCGAAGAGGTCCGCCGCCTCGATGGAGTTGTCCTCCAGCACTCCCACCCGGTCGCCCGGTTTGAGGCCAGCGCCGAGCATGGCGTTGGCGAGCCGCAAAGAGCGGCACCAGGACTCCCGAAAGGTCAGGCGGCGCTTGCCGTGCGCCACGGCCTCCAAGCCGCTGTAGTGTTCCGCCGCCCGCCGCATTAACGTGCGCACATCCATGAACCAGCCTCCTCGTGCGTTTCCGGGCTCAAGTTTAGGCGATGTCCACGCCCACCGGGCAGTGATCGGAGCCGGTGGCCTGCGGCCAGATGAAGGCCCGTTGCACCCGTTTGTTTGCCGACGGCGAGGCCAAGATGTAGTCGATGCGCCAGCCGACGTTGCGTTCCCAGGCGCCGCCGAACTGCCGCCACCAAGTGTAGTGGCCAGGCGCATCGGGGTGGCGGGCGCGAAAGGTGTCCACCCAGCCAGCATCAAGCCAGCGGCTGATCTCGTCCCGTTCCTCGGGCAGGAAGCCGCTGTTCTTCACGTTGCCCTTGGGCCGCGCCAGGTCGATGGCCTCGTGGGCGGTGTTGTAGTCGCCAGCGACGAACACCGGCCCCCGGCGGCGCAGGCGTTCAACGCGATCAAACACGGCGCGGTAGAAGTCGAGCTTGTAGGGCACGCGGCTATTGTCCCGCTCCCGGCCGCTGCCCTTGGGGAAATAGACGCTCGCCACCACCAGGCGGCCAAAGTGGGCCGCGATGAAGCGGCCCTCCACGTCAAAGCGCGGCTCAAGCTCGGTTTCAATGCGATCCGGCGCCTGGCGGCTGTACAGCGCCACGCCGCTGTAGCCCGGCCGCTCCGCTGGGGCGAATGCCGCCTGCCAACCCTCCGGCGCCCGCACGTCGGCATCGAGCTGCTCGGGAAAAGCCCGCACTTCCTGCAAGGCCAGGACGTCAGCGCCGCAATCAGCCAAAAAACCGCGAAAGCCCTTGCGGGTGCAGGCGCGCAGACCATTGACATTCCAACTCAAGATGCGCATTTGGGCATACCTCCGAGGCGACCACTATACTGACGCGGTTTGAGCCCCTCCTCAACGACCCACAAACCACCAACAAGGGAACGACATCATGAAGGACTTTGCAGGCAAGACCGCCGTGGTGACCGGCGCCGCCAGCGGCATCGGCCTCGCCTTGGCTGAACGGTTCGCCGCCGCTCGAATGCGGGTGGTGCTCGCCGACATCGAGGAGGACGCCTTAAGCCAGGCGGTGGAACAACTTGAAGCGCGCCAGGCCGAAGTCATCGGCGTGCCGGTCAACACCATGGTCCGGGAAAGCGTTTTCGAGTTGGCCGAGCGAACCATCGACGCCTTCGGCAAGGTGCATGTGCTATGCAACAACGCCGGGGTGGTCAGCACCAGCAGCGCTAACGCCGGCGTTTGGGAACTGCCGGAGTCCGAGTGGGACTGGGTGCTCGGCGTCAACCTCCATGGTGTGCTGTACGGCCTGCGGGCCTTCGTGCCGCACATGCTGGAGCACGGCGAAAGCGGGCACATCGTCAACACCGCCTCGCTGGCCGCGTTGATGCCCGCAACGGGCAGCTACGGCGTCAGCAAGCATGGGGTTTTGGTCCTGACCGAAAACCTCTACAACGATCTCAAGGCTAGAGATGCCGCCATCGGCGCCTCGGTGCTCTGCCCCGGCTTGGTCAACACCCAAATTTACGACGCCGAGCGCAATCGCCCGACCGAACTGCGCAGCGATTCGTCCGACGCCCCCTCGGAAGCGATGGCTGTCGGCCGTGCCTTGCTCGAACAGGGAAAGGCGCCCGCCGAAATCGCCGAGGCCGTGGTGCAGTCCATCGAAGAGGATCGGCTCTACATCCTGCCGCACCCCCCGTGGGACGATTTCGTGCGCTCCCGTATTGAGCACGTCCTGGCCCGCGGCGGACCCGCCGCCGTGGATCTGGGGGCGATAGCAGCCGGCTTAGCCAGGGGGGAGCAGTTCTAGCCCTGCCAAACCAAGGGTGCGCCCTCCCCCTTCATCATCACGTCGCCAGCCATCACGCGGATGCGCCAAGGGCGCAGCTTGAGGGCCGCGAAGTTGGGCGAGGCGGCGTTGTCCCAGCCGGGGATGATGGACGGGTCGTAGCCCACCGGAGCCGGGCCGTTGGCGAACAGATCCCAGACCATTTGCCTGGTGGCATCGTCGAAGGCCCACTCCGCGTGGCATTCGGCGACGCAGGTGTCCTGGTTCGGCGACCAGTAGTTGCAGGAGACGTGCGGGCTGGTCGCCAAGTGCGCCCGCTTGATGGGCGTGGGGCCGGTGGCGATCCAGCCGGTCAATTCAGCGCCGTCCCACTGCCAGATGGGGTGCAGCACCCGGGCGCGCGGACGGCCCTTGGCATCGACGGTGGCCGCCGAGCACCAGACGATGCGGTGCGCCATGTCGATGAACGCCGGGGCAATTTCATTGAGAGTGGTCATGGGATTTCCTTTACGTTGGTTTAGGAACTGCAGGAGAGTTGGGAGCAGCCGACGCGGGTGCGGGCCCATTCCGGGCGCTTTTCCGCAAATTGGTCCTTGCCGGGCTGCTCGGCGTAGGGGTTGCGCAGCACGTCCTGCAGCTCGTGGATCAAGGACGCATCGCCCGCCTCCGCCTGGTCGATGGCCAGTTGCGCCAAGTAGTTGCGCAGCACGTAGCGTGGATTGACCGCGTTCATAGCCGCCTGGCGCTCGGCGGCGAGGCGGCCTTCCTGGCGGGTGCGCATCAAGTAGGCGCGCAGCCAAGCGTTGATGCGCTCGCGCCGCTCGCCGGCCACTTCATCCGGGCGGTAGTAGGCCCGCATCAAGTGGTCCACCAACGCGGCGTCACTGTCCGGAACATCGCGATCCAGAAGATCGGGCGACAGGTCAGCCAAGGCACGGTAGAACAACGTCATGTCGGTTTCGGTCAGTTGGAGGACGGCATCGAGTTCGTCCAGCAGGCCGGTGTCGGCCTCGCCCAGGGACGCAAAGCCAAGCTTGGCGCTCATCATGGCGCGCCAGTGGGCCATGTAGCGGGTCTCGAAGTCCTTGAGCGCCTGCTCCAAGGGCGCCGCCTCGCCCACCAGGGGACAAATGGCGTTGGCGAGCTGCAGCAGATTCCATTGGGCGATGGCCGGCTGGTGGGCGAACCGGTAGCGGCGCCCGGCGGCGTCGGTGGTGTTCGGGGTCCAGTTCGGGTCGTAGTCCTCCAGCCAGCCGTAGGGGCCGTAGTCGATGGTCAAGCCGAGCACCGACATGTTGTCCGTGTTCATCACCCCGTGGACGAAGCCCACCCGCATCCAGTGCGCCACCATGGCAGCGGTGCGTTCGCAGACTTCGGTGAACCAGGCCAAGGGGAGATCCGCATCGCCGGTTGCCTCGCCATCGAACAGATGGGGAAAGTCCGCCGCCACCGTGTAGTCGAAGAATGCCCGCAACAGGTCCGTCTCACCCCGGGCGGCCAACATCTGGAAGTGGCCGAAGCGGGTAAACGAAGGCGCTACCCGGCAAACCACCGCCCCCGGCTCCGGTGCCGGGTGCCCGTCGTACAGGATGTCCCGCACGACGCTCTCGCCGGTCAACGCCAGGCTCAGCGCCCGGGTGGTGGGAACGCCGAGGTGGTGCATGGCCTCGCTGCACAGGAATTCGCGCACCGAGGAGCGCAGCACCGCCAAGCCGTCGGCGGTGCGGGCATAGGGGGTCGGCCCTGCGCCCTTGAGCTGCAGGGTTTGACGGCCCTCGGGCCCGATCACCTCGCCAAGATTGATGGCTCGGCCATCGCCAAGCTGGCCCGCCCAGTTGCCGAACTGGTGACCGCCATAGCAGGTGGCGTGGGGGTCCATGTCGGCCAGCACCCGATTGCCGGAAAACACCTGCACAAAGGCATCCGACGCGCAGTCCCGCTCCGAAAGGCCGATCAACTCGGCCACTTCGATGGCGTAGGCGAGCAGTTCCGGCGCCACCACCGGCGTCGGCGACACCCGCGAGTACAGCGCGCCGCGAATCTGCCGGCGAGCGCTGCCCGTGATGGGGTCCGCCGGCAGTTCGCGGGTGAATCGGTTGTCGAAAGCCAGCGCCGAGAGGCCCGCCATGGGACTCATGCCCCGCCGTAGCTCAAGAAGCCTTGGCTGATGGCAGGCTCCCCGCTGGCGGTCAACACTTGAAAGAACAGGGTGTCCGCGGATCGTCCGAGCACTTCTAGAACAATGGTCGAAGGCATCAACACCATGGCCCTGAAGTGGCCACCGATGCGTCGCACTCGGCCGGGCTCCCCATCAAGGAACTCATCCACCAGCCTGGAGACCGCCAGCGCCAAGGTCGCCGTGCCGTGCAGGATGATGTCTGGCAAGCCAGCCTCCAACGCCACCCGGCGGTCGGTGTGGATCGGGTTCCAGATGCGCGCGCACTCCGTGTAGACATGGGCGGCATTGGCCGCGACGGGGATGGGCAAGCGCTGGGGTTGGCGCCAAGGCGATGGCAGCGACGGGCGGGGCGGCGGCGGTTCAAACGCCCTGCCTGTGCCGTTGAGGGCGACGCCCCTGGCGATGCCGAGTTGCCAAGTGCGCGCCACCAATTCGCCGTCCGCGCTGCGGGTGTCAAGCCGGGTGGTGACGGCGACGCCTGGCTTGATGGCCTCCATGCCAGTGACGGTCGCCTGCGTGGTCAAGGTTTCGCCTTCCGCAATGGGCCGCAAGATGTGCAGATCATGTGCGGCATGGACACTCCGGGCCGCCTCGGCAGGCGTCAGGGTGTCGTAGCCGGGCATGTGCCGGCTGCTCAGGATGGTCGGCCACTCCAGGCAGACCGGAAACAGCGGATGGGCCACCACCTTGGCGCGATCAGTGCCCAAGTAGGCCGGGTTGCAGTCATTGAGCCCCGCCGCATAGGACATGATCCACCGGGCATCCACCTCGTGGTGGATGGGCTTCGTGGATTGGCCCACCAGCGTCGCGTCATAGGGCATGGTTCAATCCTTCGGCTCGTCGAGTTCGAAGGCCGCGTGCAGGGCCCGAACCGCGAGTTCCATGTAGCGTTCCGCGACGACGACCGAGATCTTGATTTCCGAGGTGGAGATCATCTGAATGTTGATGTTCTCCGCTGCCAAGGTGTCGAACACCCGCATCGCGACGCCGGCGTGGGAGCGCATGCCGACGCCGACCACCGACACCTTGGCGATCTGGTCATCGCCGGAGACCGAACGGGCGCCGAGTTCCGCGCAAACCGGCTGCACCAACTCCAAGGTCCTCGCATAGTCGCCGCGCTTCACCGTGAAGGTGAAGTCGGTCAGGCCGTCGGCGCCGGTGTTCTGCACGATCATGTCCACGTCGATGGGCGCGCGGCCCACCGGGCCGAGGATCTTCGACGCAACGCCGGGCACGTCCGGCACCCCGGACATGGTGATCTTGGCTTCGTCGCGCGCATGGGCAATGCCGGACACAATGGGCTGTTCCATAGATTCGCTCTCCACGGTGATGAGGGTGCCGCCGCCCGCCGCGAAACTCGACAGCACGCGCAGCGGCACCGCGTACTTGCCGGCGAACTCAACCGACCGGGGATGCAGCACCTTGGAGCCGAGGCTGGCCAATTCGAACATCTCCTCGAAGGTGACGTGATCAAGGCGGCGGGCGTCGGCCACGATCCTCGGGTCGGCCGTGTACACGCCGTCCACGTCGGTGCAGATTTGGCACTCGTGCGCCTCAACCGCCGCCGCCACGGCGACCGCGGTGGTGTCCGAACCGCCGCGACCCAAGGTGGTGAGCCGGCCCGAAGATCCTTCGATGCCTTGAAAGCCCGCCACCACCGGCGTCACTCCCGCAGCCAACGATTCGCGCAAGGCGGCTGTATCGATCTGTTCAATCCGGGCCCGCTGGTGGTCGGCGTCCGTGCGGATGCCCACCTGGTGCGCCAAGTAGGAACGGCTGGGATGGCCGAGGTCCTTGAGCGCCATGGCCAACAGGGCAATTGACGCCTGCTCCCCGGCGGCCAGCAGCACGTCCATCTCCTCCGGAGCTGGCCGCGCCGAAATCGATGAACCGAGGTCCTGCAGGCGATCCGTTTCACCCGCCATCGCCGAAAGCACCACGATCACCTCGTGCCCGGCATCACGCGCATCCCCCACCCGCTTGGCAACCGCACGAATCTTGTCGATGCTGCCGACGCTGGTGCCGCCGTACTTCTGAACGATGAGAGTCATCTTAGGCCACCCGTTCCCGGACCCAGTCGGCGACCCCAGCCAAGGCCCCGGCGAGCCGGTCGACCTGGTCGCCACCGCCAGCGCGCGCCAGTTCCGCCCGGCCGCCGCCACGGGCGCCCACTTCCACGCCAATCGCATTGACCAATTCCGGCGCCTGGAAGACGTCGGTGAGGTCCGCAGAAAGGGCGGCCACCAAGCTCACCTTGCCGCCGTTGGCCTGCCCAAGCACGATGACGTAGCGGTCGAGCTGCGATTTGAGCAAGTCGAGGGTTTTCATCATCGCCTTGGCGTCGCCCGGCGCTTCGGCGGCGACCACCTTGATGCCGTTGACGTCCGCAGCCTCCTCGGCAAGGCCGCTGCCTTCGTCCCTCGCCATGCGATCGGTGGCGTCTCGCAACGACTTTTTCAATGCCTGGTTTTCGTCAAGCACGGCGAGCAGCCGTTCATGCAGGCCCAAGGGGGTCGTCTTGAGAGCCTCGGCCAACTGGCTTAAGCGTCGTTCCGCATCGGCCATGCGCGCCAGCGCGGCATTGCCGGTGACCGCTTCGATGCGGCGCACGCCGGCGGCGATGCCGGACTCGCTGGTGACCTTGCACAGGCCGATGTCCCCGGTGCGGGCCACGTGGGTGCCGCCGCACAGTTCCACGGAGTAGTCGCCGCCCATGGCCAGTACCCGCACTTGGTCACCGTACTTCTCGCCAAACAGCGCCACGGCGCCGCTCTCGATCGCCTCCGGGTAGCTCATGTGGCGGGTGGCCACTTCGCTGTTCGCTTGGATCTGGTCGTTCACCAGCCGCTCAATGGCTTCGACCTCGGCATCGCTGACCGGTTGGCCGTGGGAGAAGTCGAAGCGCAGCCGTTCGGCGTCCACCAAGGAGCCGCGTTGCTGAACATGATCACCGAGCACTCGGCGCAGGGCCGCATGCAGCAGGTGGGTGGCCGAGTGGTTGGCGCGTATCAGCCGGCGCCGCTCGGCGTCCACTTCCGCCGCCACGGGGTCGCCCACGCGAAGTTCGCCTTGGGCCATCTTGCCGATGTGCAGGTGCTGCTCACCGGCGGTGATGGTGTCCGAGACCTCGAAGCGGATGCCGCCGTTGCCGAGGGCGCCCGTATCGCCCACCTGACCGCCGGATTCTGCATAAAACGGTGTCTGGTCGAGAACGGCAATGCCTTCGGCGCCCTCGCCGATGAATTCGACGGCATCCCCCGCCGGATCGAACAGGGCCACGACCTTGCCCTGGCCGGCACAGCCGTCGTAGCCCAGGAAATCGACCTTGGAGTCGACCCGCACCTTCTGCCCCAAGGCGAAGTCGAAGCGCGCCGACGCTCGGCCCCGCTCCCGCTGGCGCTCCATTTCCGCCTCGAACCCCGGCATGTCAACGGCCAAGCCCCGTTCGCGGGCGATGTCGGCGGTGAGGTCGGTGGGAAAGCCGTAGGTGTCGTACAGCTTGAAGAGCACTTCGCCCGGAATGCAATCGTCGTCTTGGCCCGCCAGCGTGCCTTCAAGCAGTTCCATGCCTTGGCTTAAGGTCTCGGCAAAGCGCTCCTCCTCGGCCAGCAAGGTGCGCTTGATGTCAGCCAGCTTCTCCACCAGCAGCGGATAGGCTTCGCCCATTTCAGCAGCCAGATGGTCGGCCAGTTGGTGGAAAAAGGGCTCCTGGATCTTCAGCTTGTAGCCGTGGCGCAATCCCCGGCGGATGATGCGGCGCAGCACATAGGCCCGGTCTTCGTTGCCCGGCGCAACGCCGTCGGCGATGAGAAAGGCGCTCGACCGGAGATGGTCGGCGATGACCCGCAGCGACGGATTGGCCAGGACCGCCGCCCGGCCGCGGATGCCGGCAAATTCCCCGGCCCGCCGCATGAGGCCCGCAAAGAGATCGATCTCGAAATTGCTGTGCACGCCCTGCAGCACCGTGGCCATGCGCTCAAGCCCCATCCCGGTATCGACGCCCGGCGCGGGCAGGGGAGTAAGTTCGCCGTCGGCGGCGCGGTCGAACTGGGGGAACACCAGGTTCCAAACCTCGATGTAACGGTCGCCGTCCTCATCGGCGGAACCCGGCGGGCCGCCGGGCACTTCGGGGCCGTGGTCGTAGAAGATCTCGGTGCAAGGGCCGCAGGGGCCGGTATCGCCCATCGCCCAGAAGTTGTCGCCATGATCCACCACGCGCTCCGGCCGAATGCCAATCTTGTCCCGCCATAGGCAGCGGCTTTCATCGTCGGTGGGGTGCACGGTGACCCAAAGACGATCCTTCGACAGCTTGAGTTCCTCGGTCACGAACGCCCAAGCCCAAGCGATGGTCTCTTCCTTGAAGTAGTCGCCAAAGCTGAAATTCCCGAGCATCTCGAAAAAGGTCAGGTGGCGGGCCGTGTAGCCCACGTTTTCGAGATCGTTGTGCTTGCCCCCGGCCCGCACGCAGCGTTGCGAGGAGACGGCTCGCTTGTAGCCGGGATCCTCCCGGCCGAGCAGGGCGTCCTTGAATTGGTTCATGCCGGCGTTGGTGAACAGCAGGGTCGGGTCATCACGAGGCACCAACGTGCTCGACGGAACCACTCGATGGCCCTTGCCTTCAAAGTAGGACAGGTACGCCTGGCGCACCTCTGCGGTCTTCATGGGAACTCGCCTGCGGAAAAGGCGGCAAGTATAGCTCCGGAAGCAGTGCCCCTAAAGCGGATCCCTTGATTCAAGCAGGCGGTAGATCAGTTCGGAAGGGAACCCGCGGCGGGAGAGAAAGCGGGCTTGGGCGGCGTAGCTGGCACCCTTGGCAGGGGTGCCGGTGCCGCTGTCATCGCGGTTGGGAAACTTCTTGGCCAAGGCTCGGGTCGCCACTTCCGACCAGTAGGCGGGCGGCTGGTTCAACGCGTCTTCCGCCAAGCCTTCGTCCACTTGGCGGTCCTTGAGCTCCGCACGAATGTACAAGGGCCCATATCCCCGCTCGACACGGCGGCGAGCGAGCGCGGCGGCAAAGCGCTCATCGCTTTGGGCACCGTTCTCCTGCAAGGCCTCGAGCACTTCGGCGGCCACCGCCGCAGGGCACCCCTTGGCGGTTAGCTTGGCCTGCAGTTCGGCGCGGCCATGCTCACGCTGCCCCAGCAGGCGCAGGGCCAAACCTTGCGCCCGATCATGCTCTCCGGCCTCGGCACCGGCCATGACTTGCTTTGACGCCGCCCCTTCAGTTGGCCGCGCCGGATAGGGCATCCGCTTCGTTGGCGGCTTCGTCAGCACCCTGCTCCGGAAGCAACTGGCGCCGTATGGAAGCCTCCAACTCCGCGCAGATCTCCGGATGGGCCTCCAGGAAATCACCGGCGTTCTTGCGGCCTTGGCCGATGCGCTCGGCGTTGTAGGCGTACCAGGCACCGGACTTTTCGATGATGCCCTGCTGCACGCCGAGCTCCAGGATTTCGCCCATGCGGTTGATGCCCTTGGCGTAGAGAATCTGGAATTCGGTTTGCCGGAACGGCGGCGCCACCTTGTTCTTGACCACCTTGACCCGGGTTTCGTTGCCGATGACCTCATCACCATCCTTGACGGCGCCGATGCGGCGGATGTCCAGGCGGACAGAGGAGTAGAACTTCAGCGCGTTGCCGCCGGTGGTGGTCTCCGGCGAGCCGAACATCACGCCGATTTTCATGCGAATCTGGTTGATGAAAATCACTAGCGTGTTGGAGTGCTTGATGGAGCCGGTCATCTTGCGCAGGGCCTGGCTCATCAGGCGGGCCTGCAAGCCCACGTGGGAGTCGCCCATCTCACCTTCGATTTCGGCTTTGGGGGTGAGCGCCGCCACCGAATCCACCACCACCACGTCCACCGCCCCGGAGCGCACGATCATGTCGGCGATCTCCAGCGCCTGCTCGCCGGTGTCCGGCTGCGAGACGAGCAGGTCTTCCGTATCCACGCCCAGGGACTCCGCGTAGATGGGATCCAAGGCGTGCTCCGCATCGATGAAGGCGCACACGCCACCGGCCTTCTGGGCCTCGGCGATCACCTGCAGGGTTAGGGTGGTCTTGCCGGACGACTCCGGGCCGTAGATCTCGACCACGCGGCCCCGGGGCAGCCCGCCGATGCCCAAGGCCACGTCCAGCCCCAAGGAACCGGTGGATATGGAGGGGATGGCGACCCGCTCGCGGTCGCCAAGCCGCATCATCGAGCCCTTGCCGAACTGGCGCTCGATCTGCGTGAGGGCGGCGCTTAAAGCCCGTTCCCGATTGCCGCTGCGCGCCGCGTCTGCGGTCGCGGAAGTTACCTTCGCCATGGCGATTTCCAAGCCGTTGAAATGAAGGTTTGACCGTATATGCCGCAAGCGCCAAAGGCAACACCTAAAGCGGCGTTCGGGCGAAATAGGTGATCGCTTACAGCCCCCGGAGCCAATGTCGCACAGCCATCGCGCTCACCCACTCGCTCCAAAGATTCGCCACTATCCGCCCTTTGGGTGAAAATGGCGCTCATGGACCGCCCCCGCCACACGCCCATGATGCAGCAGTACCTCAGCATCAAGGCCGAACACGCCGAACACCTGCTGTTCTACCGCATGGGCGACTTCTACGAACTCTTCTATGATGACGCCAAGCGGGCGGCGCAGCTTCTCGACATCACCCTTACCAGCCGCGGCCACGCCAACGGCGCGCCGATTCCCATGTGCGGCGTGCCCTTTCACGCCGTCGAAAGCTATCTCGCCAAACTGGTGCGCCTAGGCGTCTCGGTCGCCATCTGCGAGCAAATCGGCGACCCGGCAACGACCAAGGGGCCGGTGGAGCGCCGTGTGCAGCGCATCGTGACGCCGGGCACAGTGACCGAGGAGGCGCTGCTCGAAAACGCCAGCGACAGCACGCTGCTGGGGCTGGCCCCCGTGGGCCGGGGCGCGCCAAGGCGCTACGGCATGGCCATCCTCAACCTGGGCCGCGGCGAACTGGCCACCCAAACCATCGACGGCGAAGACGATCTGCGGGCCGAGATCGCCCGGCTGGAACCGGCGGAAATCCTTACGCCAGCGGAGCTTGAGGCGTTGAGCGACCTGCCCCAACAGGCGCTGGACGGCCTGCGCTTCGATGCGGACCTCGGCTTTCGCTTTCTCTGCGAGCACTTGGGCACCGCCGACCTGCGCGGATTCGGCTTGGCACCCGACGACCCGGCCATCGGCGCCGCCGCCGCGGTCTTGAAGTACGCCCAAGCCACCCACTGCCAGAGCTTGACCTACATCGATCGCATCACGCCCGTGGCCAAGGGCGAATTCCTCAAGCTCGACCCCCACAGCCGTCGCAACCTGGAGATTGACAGGCGCACGGACGGCAGCGAATCCGGCACCCTGTTCGCGCTGATGAACAGCACGCGAACCGCCATGGGGGCGCGCCTGCTGCGCCGCTGGCTGAACGCGCCGTCCACCGTCGAGGCGGTCATCAGCCTGCGTCAAAACGCCGTCACCGCCCTGCTTGAGGCCGACCAGCGAGACGATCTGCGCAAGCGCCTTGAGGAAGTCGGGGACATGGAGCGCATCGTCTCCCGCATCGCCCTGCAGTCGGCACCGCCCCGGGACCTGTCGCGATTGCGCACCGCCCTCCACCAAATCCCCGGCATCAGGGCAGTGATCGAATCCCTGGACGCCCCCCATCTAGCGGAACTGGCGCAGCGGATGCCGGACTTCCCGAGCGTCCGGGACCTGCTCGACCGGGCGGTGGTCGAGTCGCCGCCCGCCACGATCCGCGACGGCGGCGTGATCGCCAGCGGCTACCACGCGGAACTCGACGAACTGCGCAGCCTCACCGAGCGGGCCGCCGACTGGCTTCGGGAACTCGAGGCCGGCGAACGCGAGCGCACCGGCATCGCCAACCTCAAGGTGGGCTACAACCGGGTGCACGGCTACTACATCGAGACGTCCAAGGCCGCAGCCAGCGCGGTTCCTGCCGACTACGTTCGCCGCCAAACGCTGAAGAACGCTGAACGCTACATCACCCCGACTCTGAAGTCCTTCGAGGACCGGGCCTTGACCAGCCGCGCCCGTGCCCTGCAACTGGAAAAGTCGCTCTACGACGCCCTGCTCGTCGAACTCGCCGCCGAAGCCGCGCCCCTGCGCCGCGCCGCCGAGGCCCTGGCCGAGCTGGACGTGCTCGCCGCCTTCGCCGAACGAGCGCAGCGCCTAGGCTTTGCGCCCCCCCGCTTCACCAGCCAGCCCGGCTTCTCCATCAGCGGCGGTTGGCACCCGATGGTGCGCGAGGCCCTGAGCGAGCCCTTCGTGCCCAACGATCTCGACCTGAACGACCGTCAGCGCATGCTCATCATCACCGGCCCCAACATGGGCGGCAAATCGACCTACATGCGCCAAACCGCGCTCATCGTGCTGCTCGCCTGCACCGGCAGCTACGTGCCGGCGGCGGCGGCCACCATCGGCCCCGTGGATCGAATCTTCACCCGCATCGGCGCTGCCGACGATCTCAGCGGCGGACGCTCCACCTTCATGGTGGAGATGACCGAGACGGCCAACATCCTGCACAGCGCCACCGACCGGAGCCTAGTCCTGCTCGATGAAATCGGGCGCGGCACCAGCACCTACGACGGCTTGGCGCTGGCCTCCGCCACCGCCCAGCACCTCGCCGAATCGCGCCGCGCCTTCACGCTGTTCGCCACCCACTACTTCGAGCTGACCGGCTTGGCCGCAAGCCTGCCCGCCACCGCCAACGTGCATCTCACCGCCGCCGAGTACAAGGACCAGGTGGTCTTCCTGCACGAAGTCCAGCCTGGGCCCGCCAACCAAAGCTACGGCATCCAGGTAGCCCGGCTGGCCGGCGTGCCCGCCGCGGTGCTCAACAAGGCCCGAGCCCGGCTACGGGAACTGGAATCCCAACCGGCCGCCAACGCCGATCAAGGCGACCTGTTCGTTCGGCCCCCTGTGGAGGAGGCGCCCGAAGATCCTCTGCGGACCCGCTTGGCGTCCATCGACCCCGACAACCTCACCCCGATGCAGGCGCTTGAGCTGCTGATTGAGTTGAAGGCATTGTGAGGGGCGTTTAGCAGCGACTGCCCGAAGATGACGGGCAGCGCTAAGCGCGGCCTCACAAATGCGTTGACCCGGTGCGTTGCCGCGCCACCACTTCCGCACCCAGTGCTTCGGGTTCATCATCGGTCAAGGTCGCGGGGAAGCCCGGCGCCCGAAGGCTGACGCCGCAATCGTCCTCAAGCCGCTTCACCGCCTGCGTGGACCATGCCCGCGGCCCGTAGCGGCGCAGCGCATCGCGCACCATGGCGACGCAAACCGGGGACAGTTCCAAGGGTACGCCTAACGACCTGCCCAGTTCGTCGAACAGGCTCAAGTCCTTGACTTCGTGATCCATAGTGAAGTTGACGTTGTAGCTGCCGTTGAGAATCAGTTGCCCTTCGGTTTCGTGCACGAAGGAGTTACCGGAACTCACACGAATTGCTTCGTAGGCGACACCTAAGTCGATGCCCGCTTGCTTGGCGACCATGAACGCTTCGCCAGTGGACAGCAGATGCACGCCGGCGAGGTAGTTGGTGATGACCTTGAGCACCGACGCCGTGCCGAGCGCACCCGTGTGAACGACCTGTCGCCCCATGGCCGTCAGCACGGGCAGCACTTGCTCGAAGGCGCCGCGCTCGCCGCCGGCAAAAACCGAAATGTTGCCGGTAGCCGCCCGGTGGCAGCCTCCGGATACGGGCGTATCCAAGGCCATCCCACCCTTGGCCGCCACCAACGCGCCGAGGCGCTTCACTTCATCGGCCGAGGTGGTGGACGCCTCGAGCCAGATCTTGCCCTCGGAGATTCCCGAGAGGACGCCGTCGGGCTCTTCGAGAACCTGCGCCGAGACCTCCGGGGACGGCAGACAGGTGACGATCACGTCGCTGCCCTGCGCGACCCGCCTTCCCGATTCATCCCAAGAAGCTCCGGACTGCAGCAACGGCGCGGCTGCCGTCTTGTCGATGTCCCGGACCGTTAGGTCAAATCCGTTGCGCAGCAGACTGCCGGCTAACTTGGCACCGACATTCCCCAAGCCGATGAAACCGACCTTCATTTATGGTTGCACCATCTCCTCCTCGGCCATGAACAACTGCACGGAGCCGGTGTCGGCAAAGTTCTGTGCATCCTGGGACTGGTCCTCGCGCATTTGGCGCGACGCCATGGCGGCTTCGGCGGTGGCGAAGTCCGGCCAGTGCAGTTCGGTGACGCCGTCGAAGCCGGGCGTTCCGCCTTCATAGAGATGGCGCAGCGGGTGGCACTGGAAGTAGGCGAGCGCGCCTTCCGTACGGGCGGCGATGGGGCCGTGGGTGCGCCACCAGTAGGCTTGAAAGTAGTCAATGCTCAGGTCCGGCTTGCGGTCAAAGGGGAACACGCCCTTGACGCCTTGGCCATGAACGTGGCCGGGCATACGCATGATGGTGCGCTCGTGGCCGGCCACGACCTTGGCAACGCTGGCACCATCCGCCCAGAGGCTCGCCAACTTGGCCACATCGACCGCCGCCTCCACGGCGGGCGCCGCGTAGTCGAAGCGAAATTCGGCCGTACCCGCAAACGCAGGCGGTTCATCGGTGAGCTGCCGGCTAGAGGCGCGGGTCTGCACGTACTCCACCGCCGTCGGCGCCACCCGGTGCAGTTCGGCTAGCGCCGCTGCGCCCCGGTGACGGAACGGGTCGGTACCCGGCGCTGCGGTCAGAAAGACGTAGAGCTTAATCATGGCTCGTCTGGGCCTTGGCCTCCCGCCGCCGGGCGTGCAGGATCGGCTCGGTGTAGCCGCTCGGCTGGACCAGCCCCTTGAACACTAAGTCCTTCGCCGCTTGAAAGGCGATGCTGTCCGCAAAGTTCGGCGCCATGTTGCGATAGGCGGGGTCGTCCGCATTCTGGGCATCGACCACCGCCGCCATGCGCTCGAAGGTCTCCTGGACCTGCGCTTCGCTGCAAACGCCGTGGTGCAGCCAGTTGGCCATGTGCTGGCTGGAGATCCGGCAGGTGGCCCGGTCCTCCATCAACCCCACGTCGTTGATGTCGGGCACCTTGGAGCAGCCGACGCCTTGATCGATCCAGCGCACGACGTAGCCGAGAATGCCCTGGGCATTGTTGTCGAGCTCCGCCTGCACCTGCTCGGCGGACAGGTTCTCCCCCGCCAACAGCGGGATGCGCAGGATGTCATCGAGGCTAGCGGGCGTGCGCGACTCCAGCTCCGCCTGCCGCTGGCCCACGTCAACCTGGTGGTAGTGCATGGCGTGCAGGGTGGCCGCAGTGGGCGACGGCACCCAAGCCGTGTTGGCGCCCGCCTTGGGATGGCCGATCTTGGCGGTGAGCATTTCCGCCATCTCGTCCGGCTTCGGCCACATGCCCTTGCCGATCTGGGCATGGCCGCGAAAGCCGCTGGCCAAGCCGACATCGACGTTGGCGTCCTCGTAGGCGGCGATCCAGGGCTGCGCCTTGATGGTCTCCTTGGGCAGGAAGGGGCCGGCCTGCATGCTGGTGTGGATTTCATCGCCGGTGCGGTCCAGGAAGCCGGTGTTGATGAAGACGATGCGCTCGCGCGCCTCGAAGACGCAGGCGGCCAAATTCACCGTGGTGCGCCGCTCCTCGTCCATGACGCCGATTTTCAATGTGTTCGCCTTCAGCCCCAAAGTGCTCTCAACCCGGCTGAACAGCGAGGCCGTGAGCGCCACCTCCTCCGGCCCGTGCATCTTCGGCTTGACGATGTAAACGCTGCCCGTGCGGGAGTTGCGCACCGGCCCACCGCCTTGCAGGTCGTGGACCGCCGCCAAGGCCGTCAGGAAAGCGTCCAGGAAGCCTTCCGGCACCTCGCTGCCGGCGCTGTCGAGCACTGCATCGGAGGTCATCAGATGGCCGACGTTGCGCACCAGCATGAGGCTGCGCCCCGGCAGCGTCAGGGGTTCGCCGTCGCTGCCCGTGTAGGCACGATCCGGGTTCAGCCGCCGCACGATGCTGCGCCCGCCTTTTTCCAGGCGCTCCTCGAGATCGCCCTTCATCAGGCCCAGCCAATTACCGTAAACTAGGCACTTATCCTCCGCGTCCACCGCCGCCACCGAGTCTTCGCAGTCTTGAATGGTGGTGACCGCCGACTCGAGCACCACGTCCTTGACGCCCGCTGGATGGGCGGCGCCCACATCGTGGCTGCGGTCGATCTGAATCTCGATGTGCAGGCCGTGGTGGCGCAGCAGGATGACGCTCAGCTCATCTTCCCCCACGTGCCCCTGAAACTGGCTGGGGTCGGCCAGGCCAGTGTTGCCGCCGTCCGCCAACACCGCGCGCAGGCCATTGCCGCCTTCGCCCTGGCCGATGCCGTACAGGCGCACATCCTTGTGGCTGGCGCCCGCCAGGGGCACGGTGTCGTCGAGAAACTCGGCGGCCCGCTCGATGACCAATTCGCCCCGCGCTGGGTTGTAGCTGCTGCCCTTTTCGCGGCCCGGCGTCTCCGGCAGCACGTCGGTGCCGTACAGGGCGTCGTAGAGGCTGCCCCAGCGGGCGTTGGCCGCGTTCAACGCATAGCGGGCGTTCATCACCGGCACCACCAATTGCGGCCCGGCCAGAACGGCGATTTCCGGATCGACGTTGTCCGTGGCGATGGTGAACTCGCCCGGCTGGGGGACGAGATAGCCAATTTCCTCAAGGAAAGCCCGGTATGCCTGCGCATCGAGCGGCTGGCCCTTGCGGGCCAGATGCCAAGCGTCGATCTTCTCCTGCAAGGCCTCCCGCTTCGCCAGGAGCGACCGATTCAGCGGCCCCAACTCATCGAGAGCGGCCTGAAAGCCCGCCCAAAAGGCATCGCCATCCACGCCCGTGCCAGGCAGCATGCGTTCGTTCACCAACTCGTCCAGTTCCGCGGCCACCTGCAAGCCACCGCGAGCCACCCTTGCCGTCATCGATCCTCCTTGATTGCCCGCCTAAGGGAAAAGCGAGCTAGTATAGCGGCGGGATTTGGAAATGCCTTGGGAACAATCGCCATGATCCGCATTTATCACGCCAAGAGCACCCGTTCGGTGCGCAACATCTGGCTGTGCGAAGAGCTCGGCCTGCCCTACGAGGCGGTCGCCATCGACTTCTCCCCCGCCTACCGGCAAAGCCCGGAGTGGCGCGCCAAGCACCCCCAAGGCAAGGTGCCGGTGATGACCGACGGCGAGGTCACCATCTTCGAATCCTGCGCCATCAACCAATACCTGCTCGACCGCTACGGCGAAGGTCGCCTGCAGCCCCCGCCCGGCACCGCCGAAGCGGCCCGTTACCAGCAATGGTGCTGGTTCGCCGAGTCCAGTTTCGCCCGCCCCTTGGGCGACTGGGTGCACCACGAACGCCTGCGTCCGCCGGAACAGCGCATCCCCGGCGTGGTGGCCGACGCCCGGTTGCGCGCCGAACCCTGCCTTGCCGCAACCGAGCGCCACCTGACGGACAACGCCTACCTGCTCGGCGACGAATTCACCAACGCCGACATCATCATGGCCTGGACCCTCATGGTCGCCAAACTGCTCGGGCTGCTGACCGAAGCGAGCGCCCCCGCCGCCTGGCGCTACCTGGCGGACTTGGAGAGCCGGTCGGGCTATCAGGCGGCGATGGCGGCATGATGACTCTCGTAGCTGGCGGTATGATCTGGTCAGGGGAACGATAGAATGAAACAGAGTGTTGCTTGGCCGGTGGAATTGGCTCCGCAGGAGGATGGAACGATCTTGGTGTCCTTTCCAGATATTCCAGAGGCATTGACGGATGGTGCGACCGAGGACGAAGCGATAGCGCAGGCTCAAGACTGCCTGATCGCTGCTCTCGGTGGCTATGTCGCGGCACGACTCCCCATCCCCCCGCCCGCCCCAGCACCCCCACGGCCCCAGAACGCACTGCCAGCGC
>VYDB01000014.1 GCA_009843635.1 Gammaproteobacteria bacterium | reverse complement strand
TTCCGCTGGAAATCCGCCCCCTCTTCAGGCTCATTCCTGATTGGACAAGACTCAGGTTCGCATCTGATGGCCAAACCTCGCACAATGGCCGTATGCAGGCAATCCTCGGCATCGCTGTCCTATTGAGCCTCGCTTGGCTGCTGAGCGAGAACCGCAAAGGACTTGACTGGCGCATGCTGGCCACCGCGCTGGCCATGCAGTTCGCCCTCGCTGCGGTGCTGCTCAAGGCTCCGGTCATCAGCGAGATGCTGCTGGCGGTGAACGGCCTCGTTCGCGCGGTGGAGCAGGCCACCCAAGCGGGCACCGGATTCGTGTTCGGCTATCTGGGCGGCGGCCCGGCGCCCTTTGAGGTCAACGTCGAAAGCGCGCTGTATCTCTTCGCCTTCCGCGTCCTGCCGCAGATCCTGGTGTTCAGCGTTCTGGTCGCCATCTTCTGGCATTGGCGCATCCTGCCAACGGTGATTCGCGCTTTCGGGGCTGTTTTGCGCCGCGCCTTGGGCGTTGGCGGCGCGGTCGGCACGGCTGGCGCGGCCAGCGTGTTTCTCGGCATGGCGGAATCGCCCTTGGTCATTCGCGCCTATCTCGCCAAATTGACCCGATCGGAACTGTTTTCGGTCATGACCTGCGGCATGGCGACCATTGCCGGATCGATCATGGTGCTCTACGCCAGTGTGCTGCAGGAGGTCATCGACGGGGCATTGGGGCACATTCTGGTGGCTTCCGTCATTAACGTCATCGGCGCCATCCTCATTTCGAGACTGATGATTCCCATGGACGACACCACGGGCGCGGACGAGGCGGCGGTGACCTTGAGCTATGCGGGCACCATGGATGCGATCACCCGCGGCACCGCCGACGGCCTGCGTCTGGCGATGAACGTGGGGGCCATGCTGATCGTGCTCGTGAGCTTGGTGGCGCTGGTCAACCTTGGGCTTTCCAATATTCAAGTTGGGGGTTCCGAATTGACCCTCGAGCGCGCGATGGGCTGGGGCTTTGCCCCCGTGGCCTGGCTGATTGGTGTGCCCTGGAGTGAGGCCCAAGCCGCAGGCGGCTTGCTGGGCACTAAATTGGTGTTGAATGAGTTGGTGGCCTATCTGCAGCTCGCCGCGCTGGATTCCGCTCAGCTCAGCGGCCATTCGCGCCTGATCCTGACCTATGCGCTGTGCGGCTTCACCAACTTTGGCAGTCTGGGCATTCTGATCGGCGGGCTTTCCGCCCTAGTGCCTGAAAGACGACCTGATTTCTTAGATTTAGGATCTAAGACATTGATTTCAGGGACATTAGTTTCCTGCCTGACGGGTGCCATCATCGGCTTGGTTGGACGTTTGTAGCCCTAACCGGAGGTTCGCGTTCGCGCCCTCGCAGCATTGGGACCAACAGCGTCAGTTCGACGCCAACGAGACGTTAAACACGCCAGCTAAACGCGCCGAGTCCATCACGTGGATCATGGTGGCGGTTTGGGAATCCGGATGCGGCTGGATGATCACCGGCGCTTCCGGGTTTTCCGCATGCAGCCGCTCGATGTTGGCCCGCACCGAGCGCCAGTCCACGTCCCGTTGGGCGATGACGATGCGGTCCCGGTTGCTAATGCGCACGACGATGTTCTTCTTTTTGGGATCGACATTCATGGGCTCGTCGTCCGGCTGATTGACGTCCAGCCCCACCTCCTTGACGAAGGTAGCGGTGACGATGAAGAAGATCAGCATGATAAACACCACGTCAAGCATGGGTGTCAGGTTGATCTGCTCGTCGCCTTCCTCTGAACCATGGCCACCAATGATTCTTCGCACAGCGCACTCCCACCAAATAAGGTCGTTCCGAATACTGGCTGGCATCTTACCGTCATGTTCGGATGCTGTGAAGCTGTACAATACGGGGGCTTAGTCGCATGCGCGAACTTAGACGGCCAGTACTTGTTCTGAGGTTGTCTCGTTAGCGCGGTCGGGCGCCTGCGCAATGGTTGGGGGTTGGCCTTAAGGTGTCAGTTCGACGCCAACGAAACGTTGAACACGCCAGCTAAACGCGCCGAGTCCATCACGTGGATCATGGTGGCGGTTTGGGAATCCGGATGCGGCTGGATGATCACCGGCGCTTCCGGGTTTTCCGCATGCAGCCGCTCGATGTTGGCCCGCACCGAACGCCAGTCCACGTCCCGTTGGGCGATGACGATGCGGTCCCGGTTGCTGATGCGCACAACTATGCTCTTCTTGTCGGGGTCTACGGTCTTGGGCTTTTCATCATCCGGCTGATTGACGTCCAGCCCCACTTCCTTGACGAAGGTGGCGGTGACGATGAAGAAGATCAGCATGATGAACACCACGTCGAGCATGGGCGTCAGGTTGATCTGCTCATCGCCCTCATCCGAGCCGCGGCCACCGATGATTCTTCGCACTGTGTACTCCCCCAACAAGCGTGTTCCGAAAGTTGTCCGCATCTTACCGGGATGTTGGGATGCTGTGAAGCCTGCCTTAGCGCTACCCTGAAAATTGAGTGTCTATCCATCAGATTTCAGGGTGGCTGCCGGCCGAAGCCGCTTGGGAGGCGGGCTTGTGTCCCGCTGCGGCCATGCATCCGAACGCCGCTAGGGCGGTGACTGCCGCCGCCAAGTAGGCAACACTGTAGCCGACGACTGCGTAGGCCTGTCCCAGAAGCAGGGGCCCGCTGGCCACGCCCACCAGTGCGCAGGCGTTGGCGACGGAGAAGATGCGTGGGTAGGATTTCACGCCAAAGGCTTCAGCGAGCCAGAGGGGTTGCAGCATGAGCAGGTTGCCGACGCTGGCGCCGAAGGCGGCAGCGGCGAGAAGCACCTCCCAAGGCGCATGGGCAAGGGCAAGGCCGGCCAGTCCGGCGGCCTGCAGCACCGAGCACGCAAGCGCGAAGGCGCGAATGGAGATGCGGGTCACCAGCCAGCCGCCAAGGAATCGGCCCATGACGCTCATGATCGCCAAGACCTGTACCGCTTGGGCCGCGATGGCGTATCCATGGCCGGCCTCGGCGTAGTTGTAGAGGTGGGCGATGCCGCCCACTTGGGCCAGGAAGCACAGGATGTAGGCCAGCGTCAGCAGCACGAAGAAGCGGGTGCCCAAGGCTGCGCCCAGCCGCCACCGTCCAGCCTCATCCGTTGCCGTGGTGCCCTCGGCTCCAGAGTCCGGCAGCCGGGCGACCAACAGTGCGACCGGCGCGGTAAGGAGGAAGAAGGCGGCGCCCAGCCCCAACGCGACCCATTCAAACGCCATGCGTTCCAACAGCAAGGCGGTCATGGGGGTAAAGACCACGCCGCCGAACGACAGTCCAGTGGAGGCCAAGGAGAGGGCGATGGAGCGGTTGCGGCCGGGGAACCAACGGGTCACCAGGGTGGTGGCGATGACGATGGAAACGCCGGTGTTGCCGATGCCGAACAGCATGAACAGGCCGTGCAACTGCCATAGCTCCCGTGCTTGGCCGAGTAGCGCCAAGGCGATGCCGGCAATGGCTGCGCCGACAATCATGATGCGGCGGACCTCGACGCGGTCGATCAGCCGGGCGACGCCGATGCCGGCGATGCCGCCCGCGAGAAAGTAGAAGCTGATGGCCACCGAGACATTGGCAACCGAGAACGCGCCGTCCGCGGACAACGCATTCAGATAGACGGAGTGATTGTAGAAGCCGAAGCCCGACGAAACGGTCAGGATGAGGAATAGTCCGGCCACGACCCACCAGCCGTGATAGATCGCCGGCATGGGCTTGGCCCGGGTCTCCTGCCGGGACCTCCGCTTAAGGTGTGCTGGAGAAGTGCCCCCGGGCCACGCCGGTGTCGTCGTACACGGGCTCTTCGTGATCGATGCGATACTTCTTGATCACGTTGTTGGTGGCCTTGCGGGGATAGCGGCCGAGGTGCGCGCCCATGTCCCGATACCAGTGGCCTTGCAGGTGCGCTTCGAGCGTCTCCGACGAGGTCCATTCCTCGTACACATGCACTCGGCCGGGGACGAGATGGTCTTCGGTCCAGTCGTAGGCGATGCAGCCCTCCTCCTTAAGGGCGCCTTCGATGTGCGGGCGGGCGCTTTGCAGCATCTCCTTGACCTGGCTTGGATCCTCGAGGTCCAAGGTTCCGGCAATGATGACTTTCATGATTCGCTCCTCGGGCGGGTTGTTGGAGGGCTGCGACTATCGCCGCGGCAGGAAGTTGAGCGGCGCGCCTGGCGTCGGCCAAGGCATGGCAATCAACTTGCCGGTGGAAGACAGCGTCACATAGGCCGTCTTGAGGTCCGGGCCCCCAAAGCAGATGTTGGTGGTTAGGGGGTCGGGGCAGGGGACGTGACGGGCGGGTTCGCCCTTGGGCGAGAGTATGGTGATCCCACCGTCAACGATGGTGGCCACGCAGACGTTGCCTTCGGCATCCACGGCCATTGAGTCGAAAAGGAAGTAGCCTTGGCGCCCGGGCAGCAAGCGGCCGCCATCAGGTCGGTCGCGCCGTTCGCCCTGCAGCTTGCCGGGTGCAGACAGTTCGTAGGCCCAGACCCGCCCGGTGGGGGTTTCCGCGACGTAGAGCTCGTCTTCCGCAGGCGACAGGCCGATGCCGTTGGGGCCTTCCAACGGAAAGATGGCCTCTTCGATGAATGAACCGTCCGCAGCGGCGTAGAAGACCCCGGTGCGGTCTCGGTCCCGGGCGCGGGTCTTGCCGTGGTCGGTGAACCAGAACCCGCCTTGGGCATCGAAGACGATGTCGTTGGGCCCTTTGAGCGGTTCCCCATCGCAGTGCGTGTAGAGCACCTCCGAGTGGCCGTCAGCCAAGTCGACCGCCTCGATCCGTCCGCCGCCGTAATCCGTAGCCTGCTCGGCCGGGAACAGCCGCCCCCTTCGCTCCACCCAGGTGAAGCCGCCGTTGTTGCAGACGTAGCAACGCCCGTCGGGGCCGATGGCGGCGCCGTTGGGGCCACCGCCCAGGTCGGCGATGACTTCGACTTGGCCATCTCGAACCCGGGAAAGGGTGCCCCTGGCGATCTCCACGACGATGACGCTGCCGTCCGGCATGGCGATGGGCCCCTCGGGGAACTTCAGGCCTTCGGCCAGAATGGTGTGGTCGTGCATGGTTGGACTCTAGTCTCCCGGTAGGTGTCGCAAAGATTTAGAATATACGCCATCGTGCATCTGCGTTGGCAAGGAGAGCTTGGGATATGAAGATTGAACGCCTCCACTCCGCCTTTTCAGGCCGTGCCCAAAGCACCCAACGGCAAGGGCCTGCTTGGCTGGGCAACCTCCGGCGAATGGGGCGGGGGATGGCCTGCGCGCTCCTGTGCCTGGCCCTCGTGGCCGGCTGTCAAAGCTACCGCGACGGAAAGTCGCGCACCGTTGGCGAGTTGACCGACGACTCGGCCATCCAGTTGAAGGTCAAGACCCAGCTCATGGCCGACAAGAACGTCAACGGCTTTCGCCTCAACGTGGAAGTGAAACGTGGCGTGGTCAGCCTGCATGGCCGGGTGACCAGTCAAGGGATGCGCGAACGGGCGCTGGAGATCGCTGGTTCCATCAAGGGCGTCGCCTCGGTCGAGGACCGGCTCGAGGTGGTGGCGCCTTGAACGGGCGCTTGAGGAACCTCTAATTGATTCCCCGGACCGGGGACATTGTGAAGGTGCCCGAAACCGCCCGGGACGTTCAGTTCTGGGCATCCCCGATAGACCAAAGGTATATTGCCTGCGGTCGTTATGCTCACTGAATCAAAAAATCGAAGCCAACCGCGACTCAGGGGCAAATGTCCTCTTGTTCAAACCTTCCCTAAGCAGAGAGTACACCTATGAATCCAACCACCTTCGTCGCCACCTTCGCCATCATCACGCTATTGGCTTGGCCCGCGTCAGCCCACTCACCGGATGCCAATCAGGAACTGTTGGAGGTGACGAACCAACTTATCGAGTTGGTGCAGCGGTTGGGCGAAGATCAGAGTAACCAGACCCAGGCGATTACTGAGCTTCAAGAGAGGGTGCAACTCCATAGCACCATCTTGCCGAGATTCGACCAAACCTTTTCGTTCGGCTTCAACGGCATCCAAATGATCAACACCGTCGCCCTTGATATCGCGGCTTTGGCCGTTACGGCGGGTGTCGTTGCCGAGACGGCGGGAGCATTGGCAGTTATCGCCAATGCCCAAATCCTATGCTCTCTTGAGTCCGGCCCTCAACGCCCATCGAATGAAAGCTGCAGTGAGCTTAGCGACCACCAAAACAGCCTTAGTCCCGCGTTGAAGGCAGCAATCGGTAAGATGGAAGAGGAACAGGCCGCGACGCTCGAATCTCTAGACCAACTACAAGACCACTTGAACAATTTGCCCAACGAGGCCAACAATTGGAACTTGAAGGAGTGACCGTGTAATGGGCTACCGAAAAGATCGGCAGCGAGAACTGCTCGGCAAGTTGGAAGCGGCGAATGCTGGGCTTACCCCGGAAGAACTAGGATACAAACAGACACAAGAGGGGCATCGTCGCTGGAATCAACGAGCTTCCGAGGACACCATAGCCCGGTGGACTTTACCCATGGGTGTTGGGGCCGTGCTGTTTTGGGTAGGCGACAACGGCTTTTTCGGACAGTATGTAGATGGGCTTGTATGGTGGGGTGGAGCAGCGTTTTTTGTTGCGATGGCAAGTTGGTTCGTGTGGTTGGCAGTTCGAGCGGCTAACGTGAAGGTTGCACTTGCTCGGAAAACCCAGCCTTGGTCAACAATGCGAGAACGGGAAGTGCTCAACGAAATCGAAGCGGCCAACCCTTCACTTTCACAGCAAGAGCGCCGCATATTGCTTGACCGCGAATTGGATAGGCGAGAGCGGATGGATGCCTGGGACCACCGCTTGTACTTCGCGGCGTCAGTAGTCGCCTTGGGGGCGATTCTGTTTGGGTGGGGCCACATCAACGCCAACAACACCCCGGACGAGAGCAGCATCTCCAATTCCCCACATGAACCCGTGAGCGACGCCGAATTGGAAGCCCTGTTCAAGGAGCTCGGATTGGAGGGTACCCAAGACCCGTCCTAAGCGCTTGTGCCGCTAGGCCGCTCGACCGCCCCTCAACGGGAAAATGGGTGAAATCGACGTTTTGGGCTAAACGCGGGCCAATTCCAGTGTGCACCTAAGCGTCGCCGAACAAGCCTAGCCAGTCCTTCGGTTGCAGATAGAAGGACAATAGGTCTGCCTCCGGGGTGCCAGAGGCGGGCGCATGGTTGTAGCTCCAGCGGACCAGCGGGGGCAGGGAGGCCAGCACCGACTCGATCCGCCGTCCGCTTTGCAAGCCGTAGCGTGTGCCCCGGTCGATGGCGAGATTGAATTCGGCGTAGCGTCCGCGTCGGTAAAGCTGCCATTCCCGCTCCGCCTCGCCATAGGCGAGCGAGTGGCGGCGCTCGAAGATGGGTTGGTAGGCGGGCAGAAAGGCCGTGCCGATGGCCCTGACCAAGTCCAAGCTGGCCGCAAAGCCTCCGGTGCGCCAATCGTCGAAGAACAGCCCGCCGATGCCCCGGCTCTCGCCGCGATGGCCAAGGTGGAAGTATGCGTCGCAGGCCTGTTTCATGCGGGCGTAATGCGCGCCGGCGGCTTCGGCGGCGGTTCGATGCCAATGCACGCAGTCCTCGATGAAGCCGTAGCAAGGGGTCAGGTCGAAGCCGCCGCCGAAGTGCCAAGCTGGCGGATCGGCATCCACCCGAAAGAAACGCAGGTTCATGTGGGTGGTGGGCGCATAGGGATTGCGCGGATGCACGATCACCGAGATGGCGGCGGCTTGGAAGGGGGCACCGGCCAGCTGCGGGTTGCGCTCGCTGGCCGCGGGCGGTAGGGCATCGCCGACGCTGTGGGTGAATTGGACCGCAGCCTTCTCGATGGCGGGACCTTCCTGTAGCACCCGTGGCTGCCCGAAACCGCCGCCGGGCTGCGGCAGCCGCTCCAAGGAGAAGCGGGCCGTGCCGTCGAGTGCTTCCAGGGCGGCGCAAATGTCCCCCTGCAGCGCCAGAAAAAACGTCTTGACTGATTCGATGTCCGCCTTCATGGGTGGATTATGCGGTAATGGGCAACTTTGAAAAAAGATCACCCAGCACGGTGATGGGCTACTCTGAAAACGAAACCCACAGCGAGGAGTTGCGAGGGTGAGGGTCAAAAAAACCAAAAGCGGCATGCGATGCTCGAGTTATGGCGTTCATGTTGATGTCGTTTGCGAAATCTCTTGGTGCGTCTTGCAACGTTTGTTTTACCTGACGTATCAGCACGTTCCGGAATTTCGCTCGAACAGTTTCAGGCAAAGTTGCGACGGAGCGTGCAAGAGCAATCTAAAGGGTAGCCGTGCCCAAAGATACTGTTGGCCCTTTTGCGGGAAAGTTCATTGCATTGGATTCATCGGGCGTTGAAGCCGTTCCATGAGCGGTTGGGTGCGCATCTTACATCGGCGGAATGGGCCACTTTGAAAAAGGCCACATGGACTAGGAATCGGAGGGATTGTGAATTCGGGGGTCAGTTCAGAGTTTGATCCCTTGATTCCCTGATAAGGATCGGAGGGACTCGCCGAAGGAGTCCGCCCGCTGGCGCTTTGCGTGCGAAAATGGGGTT
>VYDB01000138.1 GCA_009843635.1 Gammaproteobacteria bacterium | reverse complement strand
TCTCCAAAAACCCGACCGATCAACGGCAAATCAAGGACTTTTGAATAGGCCTGCCAAATGAACATCTAATGAAGCGTTCCGTGTTCTTGAAGCCCTGACGCTAAGACGCCTCGCGCGACAGGCCAAGACGCGCACGGACTTCCGCTGGTCGGGGTTCAAGCCGGGAACGTACTCGGTTCAGCAGCTCAATCGGCTGAAAAGCCCAACATCCGCTCGAGCGGCAGCATCGCTCGGCGCCCCGTCTCCGGCTCGACGTGAATTTCGTTGGCGGCCAAGCGCTCGCCGTCCTCCAAGGTCTCCGCGAGCTGCCTGAGCTCGTTCATCGCCATCCAGGGACAATGGGCGCAGCTTCGGCAGGTGGCTCCTTCGCCGGCGGTGGGCGCCTCGATGAAGCGCTTGTGCGGATTGCGTTGGCGCAGCTTGTGGAAGATGCCCCGGTCGGTGGCGACGATGAACAGTTCGTGGGGCAGTTCTCCGGCCGCCTTGATGATTTGGCTGGTGGAGCCCACCGCATCGGCGATGCCGATGACCGCAGCCGGGGATTCCGGGTGCACCAAGACGCCGGCGTCCGGGTAGATGCGCTTGAGGTCGTGCAGGGCCTTGGCCTTGAACTCCTCGTGCACGACGCAGGCGCCGCTCCACAGCAGCATGTCGGCGTTGGTGCGGCTTTGAATGTAACGGCCAAGGTGCTTGTCCGGCGCCCATAGGATCTTCTCGCCCTGGACGGCCAGGTGCTCGATGATGGGCAGGGCGATGCTGCTGGTCACCACCCAGTCGGACAGCGCCTTCACCTGCACGGAGGTGTTGGCGTAAACGACCACGGTACGCTCCGGGTGCTCCTCGCAAAAGGCCTTGAAATCGTCAGGCGGACAGCCGAGGTCCAATGAGCACTCGGCCTCCAGCGTTGGCATGAAAACCTGTTTGTGGGGAGACAGGATTTTCGCCGTCTCGCCCATGAAGCGAACGCCGGCGACGATCAGGGTGGTGGCCGAATGGTCGCGGCCAAAGCGGGCCATTTCCAAGGAGTCGGAAACGAACCCCCCGGTCTCCTCCGCCAAGTCCTGCACATCGCCGTCCACATAGTAATGCGCCACCAGCACGGCATCCCGATCCTTGAGCAATTCGGCAATGCGCGCCTTCAACCGCTTGCGCTCGGCGTCTTCGAGCACGGCGGGCACATGCTGCGGAATGCGCTCGGCGGCGAGGCTGTAGTCGGGGAGGGCCAAGGTCCTTCTCCGGGCAACCCGTCGGGCAAATCAGTTTAGCACATGGGGTTCTTTCGCTGCCTCGGCGCCAGCGAAGGGCAACTGGGCAAGAAAGTGGCCGATTTGCAGCGACAGCGGGACAATTTCCTACAAGCGTTGGGGATTTGGCCTACAGTTTTTCTTGAATGGCCTCCCTAGACTTTGGCATCCCAAACACTGATCAACCGAAAGGGAGACCATTATGCGTAAGCTCATTACCCTCGTGACCCTCGTGGTATCGCTGGCTGCGGCCCACTGGGCCAGCGCCGCCGAACCTGGCCTGATGAAGGTCAACATCAATACCGACGATGCGGTGACCATTGCCGAAGTGCTGGACGGCGTGGGCATGAAGAAGGCGGAAGCCATCGTTGCCTACCGCGAGGCCAATGGCGCCTTCCAGGATCCCAGCGAACTGGTCAAGGTGCGCGGCATCGGCGAAAGCACGGTGAGCAACAACATGGAGCGCATCGAGGTTGAAGCGGCGCCCTAGGGCACCTCCAATCGAGGGCGCGACGGCGCGTAGCGCCGTTCTTCCACAAAAGACGGATGCGATGCACCGATCAATAGGGTATTAAAGGGGGATGAACCCTCCTTCGGCCCATTTGTGACGCTTGCCGCCGTCAGCGGCGCGTCCGGCTTCATCGGCACTGCCTTGACCCCGGCGCTTGCCGCTCAAGGCATCGCGGTCCGCCCCGACGCTCGCCCAGACGGCCAACGCCTGCCCCTGTGCGGGCCGGCATTGGCCGATTGGCTGCGCGGGGCGGATCTCGTTTACCACTTGGCGGGCATCGCCCACGACAAGGCGGCGCAGGCTCGCGAGGCCGACTTCACGGCAGTTAACCAAGATCTGACACTTGACCTTTACCGGGCCAGCGCCGCCGCTGGCGTGCGGACGTTCGTTTGGCTCAGTTCCATAAAGACGCTTGGCGACACCGCCGCAGCGCCCTTGGGCGTGGACGCGCCGCGCGCGCCCCAAGGCCACTACGCGCACAGCAAGGCGCAAGCTGAGCTTGGGCTGCTCCGCGCCCACCAAGCGGGCGGACCGCCGCTGGCCATTGTGCGCCCACCCTTGGTCTATGGTCCGGGCGTGAAGGGCAACTTTGCCCGCCTGCTCAAGCTGTGCGCCTCGCCTTGGCCACTGCCACTGGCGGATGCCTGCGCCCGCCGCTCCCTACTCGGTCTCGACAACTTGGTGGATTTGCTGATTCACTTGGCGCGCGCCGCCAATCCACCCACTCTCATCCACGTGCGCGACGAGGAGGAATGGCGAACGACGGACTTGGTAAGCGAACTGCGCCGCTTGGCGGGACGGCCCAACCGGCAGTTTTTCGTTCCGGCCAGCTTGGTCAAGGCGGTGGCCCGCCCGCTGGGCCTGGCGGCGACGGTGTCGCGCCTGTTCGACCCGCTGCGGGTGGATGCCGCGCCATCCATGCGGTCGCTAGGTTGGCGTCCGCCGCACTCGGCGCGTGAATTGCTGGAGAAGACTTGGCGATGGGCAGCGACGCAGTAGTTCTGGTGGCTGGCGCCTTCCTCGCATCAATCGCGATCGAGGGCAGCCTGCTGCTTCTCGCCCCCAAGCACGGCTGGGTGGCTGAGCCCAATCGCCGCGGCTTCCACATCAAGCCAACCCCCACTTTGGGCGGCCTCGGCTTCGCCCTGCCCATCCTGGCTTGGCTCGGTTGGCTGGCCACGCAGGAACCGCGCTTTGCCGGGCTCACCTTGGCGGTGGGCGGCGTGGGCTTGATTGGCCTGATCGACGACTTGCGCGAACTCGGATGGCCGCCGCGCTTGGCCGTTCACTGCCTGGCCGCGGCGCTGGCGCTCTGGGCGCTCGCACCGAGTTGGCCGCTGGTGATGTTGGCCGTGGCGCTCGTGCTTGCGGTCTGGCACACCAACCTCTTCAACTTCATGGACGGCATCGACGGCCTGGCCGGCTCCGCCTGCCTGTTCTTCTGCCTAGCCGTCCAGTTCCTAAGCGGCGGCGCACCGGGTTGGTTGGGCGACCTGCTGTGGGTGACGGCGGGCGGCACGCTGGGTTTTCTCAGCTTCAACTGGCCACCGGCCCGCATCTTCATGGGCGACGTGGGCAGCCTCTGCCTCGGCCTGCTGCTCGCCGCCATCACCGTGGGGCTGATCGACCAGGGCATCCTATCCGCAGCGGCCTGCCTGATTCTGCTCACTTGGCTCTGGTTCGACACCACCTATACCCTTTGTGTCAGAATAGCCACGCGTCAACGGTTTACCGAAGCGCATCGAAGCCATCTATACCAAGTGATAGTTGCGCGGCGCGGCCAACTATGGACAACTTCAGCCTTCTTGGGATTCTGCCTGCTGTGGCTGCTGCCGCTGGCATGGCTTGCACAAACCCGGCCCGCTTACGGCTGGCTCTGGCTGCTGGCCGCCGCCCTGCCCTTGGCGGTGGCCGCCCCGCTCCTGCGGGCCGGCCTTCCAGACCGCGGGCTGCCAGACCAAGGGCTGCCGGAAGGCAATCAACCAACGAGGTGACATCTTGATCGGCGACTGGTTCCTGGGTCTCCCGCGCCACCTCAAGCAGGCGTTCGCGGCGCTTGCCGACGGCATCGTGCTGCCGTTGGCGCTCTGGGCCGCCATCGCGCTCCGGCTGGGCGAGTGGCAGCCCGAGGTCGCCCACTACTGGCCCGCCTTCTTGGCCGCCTCGCTGGTCTCGGTGCCGGTCTTCATCAGCCTGGGCCTCTATCGACAGGTCATTCGCTACATCGGCAAGGGCGCTTTCTGGCCGGTCATCAAGGGCACCGCAGTCGGCGCCGCGGCCGTCACTGCGGTGGCCTACATGGCGCCCCTGCCGGGCTTTCCCCGGTCGGTGCCCATCATCTTCGGCTTGCTGGCCACCCTCTATGTTGCGGGCAGCCGCTTCGCCCTGTGCCACTGGCTGCAATGGCGCACCGCCCGGGCGGCGGAGCGCGAGCCGGTGATCATCTACGGCGCCGGGCGCAAGGGCGTGGAGTTGGCCCGGGCGCTGGCCGAGGAAGGGCGCTACGAGCCCAAGGCCTTCATCGATGACGATAGATCCCTCTACAAGCGCACCATTGACGGCCTCACCGTGCATTCGCCCAAGTCGCTCGAAGCGCTGGTGCGGCAAACCGATGCTCACCAGGTGCTGGTGGCGGCAGGTTCCGCCTCGTCAGAGAGCCGGGCCAAGATCCTGCAGTTCCTGGAGCCCTATCGTCTGCGCGTTCGCCTCGTGCCGGACATCGACGAACTGCAGTTCGAGCGCGGACGCTTGGCCGAAGTGCGCGACGTGCAAATCGAGGATCTGCTGGGCCGCACCGAGATTGATCCGCTGCCGCATCTGCTCAAATCGTCGGTGGCGGACCGTCAGGTGATGGTCACCGGCGCGGGCGGCTCCATCGGCTCGGAACTCTGCCGTCAAATCGTCCGCCAAGCGCCCAAGCGGTTGGTGCTGCTCGACCACTCGGAGTACGAGCTCTACCGAGTGCAGCGGGAGGTGGAGCAAATCTGCATGGTTGAGCACCTCGACGTGCCGGTCGCCGCGGTGCTCGGATCGGTGACCAACCGGGCCTTCATCCGCCACAGCCTAGCCCACTACGGCGTTGAGACCCTCTATCACGCCGCCGCCTACAAGCACGTCAGCCTGGTCGAAAACAACGTGATCGAGGGCTTCAAGAACAACACCTTCGGCACGCTCTACACTGCCGAGGAGGCCATGCGGGCCGGCGTTAAGGACTTCATCCTCATCTCCACGGACAAGGCAGTGCGCACCAGCAGCGTGATGGGCGCCAGCAAGCGGTTGGCCGAAATGGCGCTGCAGGCGATGCAGCCGATGACCGAGGACACCTGCTTCTCCATGGTGCGCTTCGGCAACGTCTTGAATTCGTCGGGCTCGGTGGTGCCGCTGTTTCTCGACCAGATTGAAAAAGGCGGCCCCATCACGGTGACCCATCGGGAGGTCACGCGCTACTTCATGACCATCCGGGAGGCCGCGCAACTGGTGATGCAGGCGGCGAGCATGGCCAAGGGAGGCGATGTATTCCTGCTCGACATGGGCGAGCCGATCCGCATCGTCGATCTCGCCACCCGGATGGCCCGTTTCAAGGGCTATTCAATAAAGTCCGAGGCCAATTCCGACGGCGACATCGAAATCCTCTTCACGGGCCTAGGCCGCGGCGAGAAGCTGCACGAGGAGCTCTTGGTGGGCGAGGACGTCTCCGGCACCGACCACCGCAAGATCATGCGTGCCGAGGAGCACTTCGTGCCCTGGCCGGAACTGCGCCCCGCCCTCGATGCCCTTGAAGACGCCTGCAACAGCTACGATCACAAGACCATTCGCGCCTTTGCCGAGAGCTTGGTCAACGGCTCCGCCCTCGAATCCCAACTCGGCGGCGTCTCGGGGTCCGCGCCGATCCTCAGCCTGCATGGCAGGCAGACGCGGGCCTCCGGCCCGCGCAGTTAGCGTCTTTCGAAGGACGCTCCAGGCAAACGAGTGAGCGCCACCGCCGCCCGAGCCCGCCAGTCCGGATCGGTCGCCCAGCTATGGGCCTTGCGCAGATGCCCGGCGGCGCGCTCATCGCCGATGATGCGATAGGCCTCACCGAGATAGAAGTTGGCTTCGGCGGCCCAAGGCATCTGCGCGTGGGCCAAGCGCAAGTGGTCCAAGGCCTGTTCGGCGCGTCCGGTGTGCAGATAGGCGACCCCTAGACCGTAGGCCACATCGTAGCGGTGCGGGTTGCGCTCCCGCACCTGCCGATACAGCGTCGCCGCCTCCGCCCAGTTGCGCATGCAATCCGGATGGCTCGACAGGGGGCAGCGCTGCACTTTCAGGTGCGCGAACTGGGCCATGGCCCCGGCATGGCTGGGGTCTAGCTCAAGCGCATGTTCAATCACCGCCATCGCCCGCTCGTAGTCAACGGCGGACAAAGCCTCGGATTGGACCGTGAGCCATTCCGCGTCCACCTCGCCGCCCGAATGGCGTTCCAAGGCCTTCGCCGCCAGCCGAGGATTTCGATGGACAATGCTGCGGGCCAGTTCGAGCCGGCCCTCGGCTTCGTCCAAGCACCGCTGAGCCGGTGCCTGCACCGCCTCCTCTTCGCTGTTCGGCAACTGCACAAATTCGTTGCGGAGGCGCGGACGGCGCAAATAGTCCTTGATCAGTGCGCCCATGCCCGAGGGGGTGAGCGCGAAAGCAGAGGCAAAGTTGCCTTTTCCTGCGAGGGGCGGGCCCCTCGCGCTCCCCGGCTGAGGGCTCTCGGGCTGCGCCAAGTAGCGAGCCAGCGCCGGGCGAAGGTCGGGATAGTCCAGATAGTGGCCCAGACGAATGAAGTGGACCATCAGCCAGGCCTTTTCGTAGAACGCGGTCAGGCGCTGCGGTGGCCAATCCGCCACGGAGTCGGCCTCCACCACTTCCTCGAAACTCACTTCCGATGGCCGGGCCTTGCCCCACCGAACGCGCGGGTCGAGATAGCCGAGCGGAACCGGGTTGCGCTTAAGGTCGGCGGCGCTGAGGTAGCTGGCCAGACCTTCCTCGTACCAAAGGGGATAGTGCAGCTCGGTTTGGTTGCGCATCAGGTAGTGGGCGTACTCATGCCGCCCAGTGTCGGTGAGGGGGCTGGTTTGGGCCGGGCCGATAAGCAATTGGTAGGCCCTTAGGGACGGCACCGTGATGCCGGCGAAGTCCGCAGTGCCAGTGACTTCGGTGAAGTGCTGGGCCCGTCGAACGATCAGCATCCGCACCGGCACGCCCGTATGCGTCCGGGCCTCGGGAAACAGCGCCATGAACAACGTCCGAAAGCGGCCCAGCGCCTTGGCCTCGGCCACCGCCCGGCGCCGGGGCAGATCGGTCAGCAACTCGAAGTGCGCCGTCCGGTAGGTGCACCAGGGGCGCGAAAACGCTTCCGGCAGGTCCGCCACGCCCGCCGGAACGCAAAACACCATCAGCAGGGCCGCGAACGCTGATAGGATTGTTTTTCGCTGCAACATCTGCCGTCCGATGTTAACCCGGACGGTGGCCGAAGCAGACATTGGCGGAGGGGCTGAACATGGACAGAATCGCAAGTTGGGCGCTGGGAAGCGCATGGCTGCTGACGCTCAGCGGCTGTGGCAGCGTCCCGTTGGACCCCGAGGCGCCGACCGGGTTCGACCTGAACGGCCATTGGGTTATCAACCGGGCCTTGAGCGACCCGCCGCCCAACGAACGGCGCTTGCAGGCCGAGGCCGACCGGGCGCTCGTGGAGATGGGCCGCATGGGGCAGCGGCGGCGAATGGGCATGCTCGCCTTCGTCACCGCCGACTTTCCGGTGCTGGCCTCAAAGTCCATGATCATTGAGCAGGATTCCCTGTCGATGGGCATTCGCTACGCCAACGGCACCTACCGGGACGTTTCCTGGGGCGAGCGGCGGCGCGGACTCTGGGAAGTCAACGCGGGCTGGACCGAGGAAGGCCTGGTCATCGCCTCGCGGGCGGATGATGCGAGCGCCACCGAGACCATGCGCTTGCGCAATGGCGGCCGTCAATTGGCCATCACCATCGACATCAAGTCCGCCGGTGACGCATTGAGCGCAGTGCGGGTGTTCGACCGGGTATCCGGAAACTAAGGCTGCGCGGCCCGTCACTCGATCTTGGATGGCCCCTGCCGTTTGAGGGTGACGCCGAGGCCACGGCCCTTCACGATGGCTTTCGGGCCAAACCGGGCCCTAACCGCGTCCATCGCCTCATCGATCCGGCCGCCCGCCGGGTCAGTGCCGCCGAACAGGTCGCCTTGAACCAAGCTGTCCGCCTCGACCAGGCCTTGCGCGCCTATGCCGATCAGACGGAAGGCGCGGCCGTCCGCCTCGGCGGCAAGCAGCGGCTCCACCCTGTGAAACAAGACTTCCGGCGATTGCGTGGCGCCGTTCAGGCGGCGGCTGCGGGTGAGCGTGCGAAAGTCGGCCGTCTTGAGCTTCAGGGTGACGCCTTCCCCGGCTAGGCCGGCCTTCTTCAAACGACGCGCCACGGTCTCGGCAAGCTGCCAGAGAATAGGGCGCAGTTTGTCCAACTCGGCGATATCCCGATCCAAGGTGATTTCCGACGACAGGCTCTTGGCCTCGCGGTTGGGGCTGACCCGGCGGTCGTCCTCGCCGCGGGCCGAGAGGGCGAGCCGCCGACCGATTTGGCCGTAGCGCAGGGTAAGCGCCTGTTCACCGAGTTCGGCCAGTTCACCAATCCGCGTGATGCCGTCGCGCGCGAGACGTTCGCGCATGGCTTGGCCGACACCCCACAGCAGGCTGACCGACTGGCCGGCGAGAAAGCTGCGGGCCTCGGCCCGGCCGATCACCGCAAAGCCCCGCGGTTTGTCCAGATCTGAAGCGATCTTGGCCAGAAACTTGTTGTAGCTTAAGCCGATGGACACCGTGATGGACAACTCGCTCTCCACCCGCCGCGCCAAGGCAGCCAAGGTTTCGGCCGGGCCGGCTCGGAGCAGCGCTTCGGTGCCCGCAAAATCCATGAACGCTTCGTCGATCGACAGCGGCTCCACCAAGGGCGTAAGGTCTTGCATCATCGCCCGCACCGCCCGCCCGACGGCTGCGTACTTCGCCATGTCCGGCTGGATGACGGTTGCCTGCGGGCAAGCCCGCAAAGCCTGAAACATCGGCATGGCCGAATGCACGCCGTAAGTGCGGGCAATGTAACAGCAGGCCGCCACCACACCCCGGTGGCGGCCGCCAACAATCACGGGTACGTCGCGCAACTCCGGCCGGTCGCGTTTCTCGATGGTGGCGTAGAAGGCATCGCAATCGAGGTGGGCGATGGCAAGGCCGTGCAGTTCCTGGTGCCGCACGATGCGCCCTGAGCCGCAGGCCGGGCAGGCTTCGGCGTCGGGTCGCGGCCTCTCGCCGCAGTCACGGCACAGGGTGTCCACCTCTAAGAACCGCTCTTGACGCGCCCTCCACGGTGATCTTCGGCTGCATCCTGCGGCACGAATCCCAAGACCACCTCAGTATGGGACAGATCCCGGTATCCCCACTGGTTGCGGGAGTTCGCGAACAGGACATCAAATTGGCGGCCAAGCGGCGCATCCACGCAGCGTTCGATGGCGGCAGCGATGTCGCGCTGGGAGCACCACACCGCGAAGTGGCGCGGATGGACAGGCCGGTCTTCGGCGTTGACGTAGCCGATGCGCACGCACAGCACCGACAGCGGCGAGCTATCCGCCACATGGCGACAGAAGGCTTCGCCCCAGACCTTGGTGGCGCCGTAAACGCCGCGCGGCCGCACTGCCTCATCGTGACGGATAAGCCGCCAGCGCTCGGGCGCCTCGCCATAGCGGCCCTCGACCAGCGCCTTGTAAGGCTCCTCCAGCTCCCAGCCCGCCACGGTAGCCCCGCTGCTGGCGAAAACCACCCGCTTGCAGCCCGCATCCCGCGCCGCCGCAAGGACATTGCGGGTGCCGACGATGTTGGTCTGCAGCAGTTCTTCCCAACTGTAGTTTTCGCCAGCCTTCGCCGCCAGGTGGATGACCGTCTCCTGCCCATCGAAGGCAGGCCGAATGGCCTCAAGGTCCGCCAAGTCCGCCCGCGTCGTGGGCACCCCCTCCACCGCACTCCGATTCAACGCCGACAGCCGCGCCCGCGGTGCCATTTGCCGCCGCACCGCCGCGCCGATCAAGCCGCTCATGCCGGTGATCAGGATGTTCATGGCTTTAGTTTGGTAATTATATAGATAAATCAGCAAACGCCCATGAACGAGGCTGCTGACGGGGCTGAATCAGGGGCTAGGAGCGCGGCTCAATCGGCAAGGATTTGGTTGAGTTCCCTAAGGCGAACGGTCTCGACCTGCAGGGACCGCCAATCCTCCACAGGATCACTGGCCTCGTCCATGACTTCGTTGGAACCCTCATGCAGGGGACTGTCAAGCAGGGTGGTCAGGGCTTGGGCGAAGGCTTTCAGCCTGCGCTCCCGATCCTCCATCACCTTGAGCAGGTCGCGCCGCTCGGCAAACGCCTTGCCCAAGGATCGGTAGCAGTCGCTGATCTGTTCGTCCGTCATGGCGGCCGGGATTGTAGACAACCCCATGCCGCATTGGCAAGGAAATCGATCTAGGAGCGCGGCTCGAACCGATAGCGCCGGTTCAACTCCTCGCTGGACGGCATACGGTTCTCGCTCTTGGGCTTGCCGTCGCTGGGGGCGCTGAGAATCTGGCGCATGAAGCCCTCGAACCGCTCCAAGGTGGTCGGCTCATGGTCCTCGGGGGTCATTCCCTCTGCCTGTCGATTCATGACCCTATCCAGCGGCTCGGTCAGTGTAAGCGGCCCTCATGCCATCCACGGCCTGCTGCAATCCATCCTTGATGGGCTTGAGCTTTTCCTCCAGCTTCACCTCCACTGCGCCAAGTACGATGTTGCCGACGTGCTCGGTGAACTCCAAGCCGAAAAGCTGCTCGTGAACTTCCTCGCGCACCTCCGTGCGGACAATGTTCCGAATTGCCACGAAATCGGCTTCGTTGAGAGTTTTGTTGCGACCGTTGTTCGTTGTCATTTCGCACTCTGCCAGAGTCGTATTACGGAAAGGAAGTATAGCATGTTTGATCGAACAAGTACGGGCTACGGCGAGTAGGCGGGCGGCAGGCCGTCATCCGAAGCTTGCAACTCTACCCCCTCGACGCTCAGAAGCAGGCCGAACTTGTCCAGGAAGGCCGCAACCTTGATGTCGCCGCGCCGGAATGAAACGGCATCCTTGGCCGTTCCTGACGCAAAGGCGCCAAGAGTGCGCTCCAGCCACTTGTCGCTGCTGGCCCACTCCGGGAACACGGCCTCCAGAACCCCTTGGCAGACGAAGCCCTGCCAGTAAGCCTCGGATTGATCCGTCGATGGGCGGGTTGAGACCTCAATGGCGGTCAGGGCCTCGTCCGGCCCGTACATGGTCACCTTGATGTGCGGGGACCAAACCAGCAGGTCATTGACCGGGTGGCCCTCGAACTGGCCCCGCTCGTTCAAGGTGGGGTTAAGCCCCTCCTCCTCCATCATCGCCCGCAATTCGGCGCGGGAGACGCCCAAGTCCGCATAGACGGGATGCTGCCCATGAACGGCCAATGGGGAAACCAGAACCATGACGGCAACTGCCGCCGCCATGGGAAGACGAAAAGCCATACTGTCGCTCCAAAATGGGGCGCAATGAGGCTCGCTATATCAATCCATGACGGGGCCAGATAGACTGACGCCGCCGCGCTGCGGGTCCAACCTCATTGCGCGGTAAGGCTCTCGGTCAAGTTACTGGCTTGGCCGGGAGCCGCTTCCACCCGGCACCAATCTGGTGCCGGGCCGTTGTCAACCACCGCGAAACGATGAAGTCCCCGCCTATTCGCAGGCGCGGGGAGCAACCCCCTTGCCGGGCTAGGCTGTTGTATTCAGCGGGCAACCCGACATGCGGGCTCCGCAGCAGTTGACGGGGAAACTATCCTATCAACCCGATGGGGTTGTCAAGGCTTTGTGTGCTAGAGTCCGGGGCCGCTCAGGAACCGAGAGGCATCAATGCCGGAAACCAAGGGGGATCCAGTCACGCGGGAGGAGTTTGAGAAACTGCGCGGTCGGACTGCCGCGTTGCAGGGGGCGATTCACATACTATTCAGGGGTGGCCCCCACGCCTACCCCGACATCGCGCTTGAAGCGCTTTCTAGCGAGGCTCAACGCCTCGTCGTAGTTAGCCCGAATCCCTTTAACGTAGGCTATGTGGAGTGCCTCGACAGCCTCTGCGACTATCTTGCTAGTATCGATAGCAGGTGACGGGCTGGCAACGTTCGGGTCTGATTCGCTCATTGGGATTATCCTCTGGTGTTTAGTCACGACACCGGGCGGGCCATTGACGGCAGCCCGTTGTCGGCTATCAAGTCCTCGTACCGCAGCCGCTTGCCCCCTATGCCGAAGGCCAGGGCCATCATGCGGTCGATGGTGTCAACCTCGCAGTTCCCTTCGTTCAGCCGGAAGGTCGTCTCGTTGACGTAGCGGGCCAGGTGCTTCGGGCTGACCTTGTGCCAAGTCCCGGTGATCGACCGCTTGAGCACCGACCAGACCGCCTCTATCGAGTTGGTGTGGACATCGCCCCTGACGTACTCCCCGGCACCGTGCGCCACGGTGTCATGCTGGAACTGGTTGATTACGGACGGCAGGGCGGCGTAGGCCGCAGCGTCGTCGGTGTACACGGTGGAGCCGGGCTCCACGCTGCCCTCCACGAAGGGTATCAGGGTTGCGCCGTCCGTTCGGTCAACGGGCTTGGCCTTGACCCTGCCACCACGCTCCCTGGCTCCGACCACGGCGGACTTACCGACCGGGCCGCGTCCCGCACGGAGCTTCCTGGACTCGTGCTTGTTGGACTCCTTGCCCCCGATGTAGGTCTCGTCCACTTCGACGATGCCGCCGATCCTGAAGTCCCCCTTGTCGCAAGCCTCCCGGATGCGCTGCAGCATGAACCACGCCGACTTCTGGGTGATGCCCAGCTCCTTGCTCAACTGGAGGGACGAAACGCCCTTGCGGGCCGTCAGCACCGAGTAGATGGCGAACAGCCAGTCCTGCAAGGGAATCTTGGTGGAATGGAGGCAGGTGCCGGTGGTTGCGGTGAAGTGCTTCCGGCAGGGCTTGCACCACCAGTGCCCCGGCTTGCTCGGCGGGGGCGGCTTAATGTCGTCCAGCCCGCCGCAGTGGGGGCAGACCGGCTCGCCCTGCCAGCGAACGCCCTCAAGCCACTTACGGCAGGATGCGTCATCGGGGAAGGCGCGGTAAAGCTGGGGAACGCTCAAGGTCTCGGCTACTCGTTGTGTCATCGTCGGTGTCCCGTTGATTTGCTGATTATTATATATTCAACGGAATCAAGGGGCAAGGGATTTTGCTGATTTATCTATATAATTACCTTTAGTTTACCGTTTCGAGCCCGTCCTGCCCTCGATTGGGAACCCTGCGTTGGTGTTGGATTAGACTATCCCTATTCCCAAGCCGAGTGCCCGCGATGATCCGCTCCCCCTTACCGCCGCTTTTCGTTCTCCTGTTGCTCAGCCTAGCGGGGTGCGGCCCTGCTACCGAATCCCCAAAGCCGGACGTGGAATCCGGCCAAGCGGCGACCGAGGCCGAGGAGCCAACCACGCTCGATTCAACGGACCAGTTCCAAGCCACCAGCGACGACTTTGGGCCGCGCGAGGAAATGCCCGGCGCGGCGCTGTATGCCGAGCATTGCGCCCTCTGCCACGAGGGCGGGGTGAGCAAGTCGCCGCACTTGGCCTTTTTGGAGATGATGACCCCCAAGGCAGTTTACGCCTCCATGACGGACGGCATCATGCAGCCCCAATCCGCCCACCTCAGCGACGAGCAGCGAACGCACATCGCCGAGTACATCACCCGCGCGCGCCTCGATTCCGAGACAGTCGCCGCCCGGGCACCCGCCTGCACCGGCGAAGCGGCTGCGTTCGACCGCTCCAGCCCGGTGCCCAAAGTCGGCTGGGGCCACGACACCCGTCGCTTCGTCGATGCCGACCTAGCCGGGTTCGAAGCCGAGGACGTGCCGAACCTCAAGCTGAAGTGGGCCTTCGCCTTTCCGAACGCACTGCGCACCCGATCGCAGCCTGCCATCGCCATGGGCGCCGTCTTTGTCGGCAGCCAGGACGGCACCGTGTACGCCTTCGATCTGGACACGGGTTGCGAGAGATGGTCCTTTCAAGCTTCGGCGGAGGTGCGCACGGCCGTTGTCCTGAAGGATGCCGAGGACGACGCCGGCGCGCCCACGGCCTTCTTCGGCGACATCCTGGCCCGCGCCTATGCGGTCAACGCGCTGACGGGGGAGTTGCTCTGGTCCCTCAAGGTGGACGACCACCCCAGCGCCACCATCACCGGCGCGCCGGCGTTGGCCGGAGAGAAGCTGCTGGTGCCGGTTTCCTCCCTGGAAGTGGTTTCCGCCGCTGACATCGACTACGAGTGCTGCAGCTTCCAAGGCAAGGTGGTGGCCTTGGCCACCGCCACCGGCGAAGTGATCTGGTCCCACTCGGCCATTCCCAACCCGCCGGCTGAAGTGGGCATCACCAGCGCCGGCACCCGGGTGCTCGCACCTTCCGGCGCGCCAGTATGGACCAGCCCCGCCGTGGACTTGCGCCGCAACCTAGCCTACTTCGGCACCGGCGAGAACTACTCATCGCCCGCCGACGGCAACAGCGACGCGATCATAGCCATCGACCTCACCACCGGCGAGCGGGCCTGGCAGCGCCAAACCACGGCCAGCGATGCTTGGAACGTCGCCTGCATGATGGCCGAGAACCCGAATTGCCCGGAAGAGGACGGGCCCGATGTGGACTACGGTGCCAGCATGGTGCTGGTCGAAGGCGAACAGGGCACGGTCCTTGCCGCAGGCCAGAAGAGCGGCATGGTGTTCGGCCTCGACCCGGACCGCGAGGGCGCCCTGTTGTGGTCCACTCGCGTCGGGCGGGGCAGCAGCCAAGGCGGCGTTCACTTCGGCATGGCCGCTGGCGACGGCCTGCTCTACGTGCCCATCAACGACATGAACGACACCCGCGCCGGCGAAGTGCTCGACCCGGCGCTGGCCCGCCCCGGCGTGCATGCCGTCGATCCAGCGTCAGGCGAGTTGATGTGGCGCCATGTGCAGGAGAACCTCTGCGGAGCGGACCGGCCTTTCTGCGACCCCGGCGTCTCCGCCGCCCTCACCGCCATCCCGGGCGTTGTGTTCGCCGGCCATCTCGACGGCCACGTCCGTGCCTACGCGGCCACTGACGGCCAAGTGCTCTGGGATTTCGACACCACCGCGCCGGTGGACGCGGTCAATGGCCTGACCGCCCGTGGCGGCGGCATGAGCGGCGGCGGCCCAGCGGTCGGCGACGGGCATCTGGTGGTGAATTCAGGCTATGGGCTGTACTTCCACGAGCCGGGCAACGCCCTGCTGGTGTTTGCGCCGGAGGAGGGGTGACCACAACACTCTCCCACTACACCCCCGCCAAGGCTTCTGCTATGTTGCTGCCCTTCCCCATCCTTCAACTACCGGACCCAACATGATCGACTTTGAGATACCCGAGGCCACTAAGGCCGTGCGCAACAAGGTGCGCGAGTTCGTGCAGCAGGAGTGCCATCCGGCTGAGGCGCGATGCACCGCCGACAACTTCGAGGAGGTGCTGGCCGAGTTGCGCAGCAAGGCCCGCAGCCAAGGCCTGTGGTGCCCTTTCGTGCCCGAGGAGCATGGCGGCATGGGGCTGCGGCCCTTGGCCAACGCCTTGGTGCAGATGGAGCTCGGCGAGAGCTTCCTCGGTGCCTTGGCGCTGAACACCCAAGGGCCGGATGACGCCACCATGCTGACCCTGCTTGAGCACGGCACGGAGGACCAGAGGGAGCGCTTCCTCAAGCCCCTGCTGAACGGCGAGAAGCGGATTTGCTACTCCATGACCGAGAAGGCGGCGGGCGCCGACGCGACGGGCATGCAAACCAGCGCCGTGCTTGAGGGCGATGAGTGGGTCTTGAACGGCGAGAAGTGGTTCAGCTCATCCGCCAGCGTGGCGGACATCGCGCTGGTGATGGCCAAGACCGACCCGGACGCGCCCCGCCACGAGCGCTACAGCACCTTCCTGGTCGAACTGCCCAACCCGGGCTACCAGATTCTGCGCAACATCGAGACCATGCAGCCGCACACCGACCTCGGCTTGAAGCTGGGCGGCTCCCACTCCGAAGTCAAGATCGAAAACTTAAGGGTGCCGCGCGACAACCTGCTCGGCGGCCGCGGCCAAGGCTTCAACATGGGCCAGCACCGCCTGGCCTACGGGCGGCTGCGGCATGGCATGCACAACGTGGCCATGGCGCAGCGGGCGCTCGACCTAGCCGCTGCCCACGTGGTCAAGCGCGAGACGTTCGGCAAGCGCTTGGCCGACCGCCAAGGCGTGCGTTGGATGCTCGCGGACTGCGCCGCGGAAATCTACAAGGCCCGCCTGATGCTGCTGCACATCGCCTACAAGGCGGAGAAGGGCATGGACCTGCGCCAGGAGAACGGCATCGCCAAGGTGTTCCTGGCCAACATGGTGCACCAAGTGGTGGACACCGCCATCCAGCTCCACGGCGCCCTCGGCTACAGCCACGACACTCCCTTGGCCCGCTGGTACACCGGCATTCGCTCGCAACGCCTGGTGGACGGCCCGGACGAGGTGCATCGCTGGCGAGCCGGCGCCAACGTGATCAAGGCGTTCGAAAAGCACGGCACCACGGCCTCGGCCTGCGGGGGGGAGCTGTTCGAGTAGGGCGTCCTGATCAACTGCGCTGCAAGGGCAGCTACGCGACCAAGTTTAATGGCCCCTGCAAGCCTAGCTGCTCTTCCGCTATCTGCGGCCAAGCCCCGGAGAGTCGCTGAGTAGGGCAAACGGCCATGGCAATCGAATCGGATCAACGCACCACGGATGCGCCTACGAGCCCCACTGGCGGGGTGGATTACGAATCGGTGCCTGCCGACTACCTGGCGGCTCGTCAGCTCAAGAAGGGCGCCGCGGGCTGGGTGCTGCTCGCTGGCCTTGGCGTGTCCTACGTCATTTCCGGGGACTACGCGGGCTGGAACCTAGGCCTGGCCCAAGGGGGCTTTGGCGGCATGCTGATCGCCACCTTGGTCATGGGCGCGATGTACCTGTGCATGGTGCTGACCTTGGCGGAGCTCTCCGCCGCGCTGCCCACTGCCGGTGGCGGCTATAGCTTCGCCCGCCGGGCGCTCGGCCCTTGGGGCGGCTACCTGACCGGCACCGCCATCCTGCTGGAGTACGCGCTGGCCCCCGCCGCCATCGCGGTATTCATCGGCGGCTATGTCAACGCCTTGGTCGGCATTGACGGTTGGGTGGTTTACCTAGGCAGCTACCTGATATTCGTCGGCATCCATCTGTGGGGCGTTGGCGAAGCGCTGAAGACGATGTTCGTCATCTCGCTCTTGGCGGTGCTGGCCATTGGCGTCTTCGCGGTGGGCATGGCCCCCCACTTCGATGCCGCCAACCTCTTCGACATCGCCGTCAATGAACGCGCCACCGGCGCCAGCGCCTTTCTGCCCGAGGGCTACATCGGCGTTTGGGCGGCGCTGCCGTTCGCCATCTGGCTGTTTCTGGCCGTCGAGGGCGTGCCCTTGGCAGCGGAGGAGGCGGCTGACCCGGCCCGGGACATGCCCCGGGGCATCATCACCGCCATGCTGGTGCTGATTCTGTTCGGCGCCTTGGTGCTGGCGCTGGCGCCGGGCGGCGCGGGGGCTGACTTCATGAAGGACCACGGCGCCCCGTTGGTCGGGGCCTTGGAGGCCGTGTACGGCGAAGGCTCGGCCTTGGCGGCCTTCGTGAACTGGGTGGGCTTAAGCGGCCTGATCGCCAGCTTCTTCTCCATCATCTATGCCTATTCGCGGCAGGTGTTCGCTCTGTCCCGGGCCGGTTACCTGCCAAGAGCGCTGTCGGTGACCAACCGACGCAAGGCTCCTGTGCTGGCCTTGGTGGTGCCCGGCCTGCTGGGCTTCTTGCTGTCGCTCACCGGCGAAGGCGACCTGATGCTGACCATGGCGGTGTTCGGCGCCACCATCTCCTACGCCCTAATGACTTTCTCCCACATCGTGCTGCGCCGAACGGAGCCGGATTTGGAGCGTCCCTACCGCACGCCCGGCGGCACCCTTACCGCAGGGGTTGCGCTGGCGCTGTCCGTGGTGGCCTTCCTGTCCACCTTCCTAGCCAACCAAGATGCGGCGATCTGGAGCGGGGCGTTCTACCTCGCCATGGTCGCCTACTTCTTCTTCTACAGCCGCCACCACCTCGTGGCCAATGCGCCGGAGGAGGAGTTCGAAGCCATCGCCTTGGCGGAGCGGGAGCTTGGGTGATGCGCCTTATGGGCCGCCTTCGCTCAACTGTTCCCGCAGCTTGTACTTCAGCACCTTGCCCATGGCGTTGCGGGGCAGCGCGGGGAGGAAGAGCACTGATCGGGGATGCTTGTAGCGGGCCAGCAGGCCGTTGAAACGGGCCAGCAGTTGGCGCTCATCGAGCGATGCGCCTTCCCGGAGCACGATGCAGGCCACCGGCGCCTGGCCCCAGCGCTTGCTCGGAGCGCCCACCACGGCGTACTCGGCGAGTTCGGGCATGTCGGCCAGGATGTTCTCGATCTCTGCCGGGTAGATGTTTTCGCCGCCGGAGATGATCACGTCCTTCTTGCGGTCGTCGATGGTGTAGAAGCCGTCCGCGTCGCGGTGGCCGATGTCGCCGGTGCGGAACCAACCGCCGTCGAAAGCGCTTGCCGTGAGTTCGGGTTCCTTGAAGTACGCCGTGAAGAGATTCGGCCCTCGAAGCTGGATTTCGCCGGGCTCGGAACCCTCAACGATCCGTCCGTCATCATCGACGATGCGAGCTTCGCAGTGCATGGCGGGCTTGCCAGCCGAACCCAGCTTGGCATGGGCGTCCGCGATGGGCAGGCAAATGGCGGTCGGCGCGCTTTCCGTGAGGCCATAGATCTGCGTCGCCGGCACCCCCCGGTCGTGCCAGGCGTTGAGCAGGGCGTCCGGCACCGTGGATGAACCGGTGCCCACCATGCGCAGGCACGACAGGTCGGTGTGCGTCCAGCGGGGGTGATCGACCAAGGCTTGAATTACCGCCGGAACAGCCAGGAACAACGTCGGCCGCAGGGTCTCGATGGCCCTCAAGGTCTCCCCGGCGTCAAAACGGCGCAACAGGCTGACGCGGGCTCCAGCATAGAAAGCCGGGGAAGTTTGGATGTTGAGGCCCCCGGAGTGGAACAGTGGCAGGACGCTCAGCACATGGTCGCAAGCGCTCATTTCCTGGGCGTGAATGGCATTGAGCGCGTTGTAGAACAGGGCCCGCTGGGTATGCAGCACACCCTTCGGCTGGCCGGTGGTTCCCGATGTGTAGATCAGCAGCACCGGATCATCCAAGGTGGCGAGGTCATCGTTGTCGCGCTCTTCGGCGCGGGCGAGCAAGCCGGGATAGTCGGTGTCCATGTTGAAGCACTGCAAGCTCGGCAGGGCCTCCTGAATCTCGGCGGCCACCGGGGCGAACTCCCCCTCAACGCATAGATACCGCACTTCGCTGTGGGCCACGATCGCCAGCAGCTCCGGCACTGCGAGCCGGTTGTTGAGCGGCATGAACACGCACCCAGCGCGTGCGCAGGCAAACAGCAGCAGCGGCACTTCACAGGCGTTGAAGCCGAGAAAGGCGATCCGGTCGCCGGGCTCGGCTTCGAGCACCTGCACCAGTAGATTGCGCCGCAGCGCCACCGCTCGGTCCAACTGCCGATAGGTGTAGCGTTCCTCGCCGAGGTCCAACGCGAGGCGCTCGCCCGCCCACTCGGCGTTGTGGCGAATCCAGTCACCTAGGCTCTTCATTGAAGGTTAGCGCCTTGACAGGGATTGCTGAGCCAAGTCATTCCAACGGCGCTTCGAGGCTCTCCGCTCCCAACCGCTCGACGCAAATGTCCGGCGTCCACGGCAGCATCAGGGAGCCGCAGCGGGAGTCGCGGTAGAGTTGCTCCAAGCGCAGGTTCTTGAAGATGGCGCGTCCGCCGCAGACCCGAATGGCCTCCGCGCACAGGGCGTTGGCGTTCTCCATCACCGTGTACTGGGCGGCATAGGCGCGCAGCCGCTCTGCCTTGCTCGGTTGGTGCTTGGCCTCGCCTATGGCCCTCTGGAATAGTGCCTCGGTTTGCTCCAGCCGGATGCGCATGTTGGCCACGGCGAACTGCTTGACCGGGCTCGCGAGGCTCGCGCCAGCCGGCGGTCCGCCCGCCACTTCGCCGCGCAGGTACTGGCAGGTGAAGCTGAAGGCGGCGCGGGCGATGCCCATGTAGGTGGGGCACAGGGTCAGAAACATGTGCGGCCAATCCCGCGCCGCCAAGTAGTACAGGCCACTCGGCAGAAGCTGCGCGCTGGCCGGCACGAACACGTCATTGAACTCGAGGTTGTTGGAGACCGTGCCGCGCATGCCGAGCACGTTCCAGTCGCCGCTGATCGAAAACCCAGGCGCGTCTCCGGGAATGGCCAAGTAGAGGGTGTTGGCGGCATTCGGCGCGGTCTCGCCGGTTAGGGTGCAAAGCACGCCGTAGTAGTCCGCGTGCCCGGATAGGGAGGCGAAGTGCTTGCCTCCGTTGACCACGAAGCCGCCTTCCACCGGCGCGGCCTCCGTGCCGAAGGGTGCCTTGCCGGCGGCCGCGGCGCTGTTGGGTTCGGAGAAGGGCTGCGCGAACAGGTGGCCCTCCTCGATCACGCCGCCGTAGATGGCCGCCCGGCGCGCCTCGTGGGCTCGGCGCTGCTCACCGCTCATCGGCAGGTCATCGGCCAGCCGGCCGGACCAGAGCATGGAACAGGTGTGCATGTTGAAGGTGAGCGCCGTGGCGCCGCACCAGAAACCCAGTTCCGCCGATATCTGCGCATAGCCCGCGTAGTCCACCCCCAAGCCGCCGTAGGCTTCGGGAATCACCAAGCCGAGAAAGCCCGCGGCACGCAGATCGGCGTAGTTTTCGGTCGGAAAGCGCGCCGCGGCATCGTACTGCGCCGCCCGGCCAAGAAATTTGCCCCGTCCCAACTCGCGGGCGATGCCGAGCAGTTCCTGCAAAGAGGCCACGTCAGTGCGCCACAAAAGCCGCGATGGCTGCGGTGAAAGCTTCGGGTGCCTCCACGTAAGCTAAGTGGCCGGCATCCGGCAGGCACTGGTACTTAGCGCCGGGAATGCGCTGCGCCATATCGGCCACGCTCTTCGGGGGCATTGTCCGGTCATGCTGGGCGGCAAGGCAAAGCGTGGGCGTGCGGATGCGCTCCAAGTGGGCGCGCTCATCGAACGCCACCAAGCACTCGATCACTTGCCGATAGGTTGTCGCCGGAAGCGGTGCCATGGTCCGGACCGCCGCCTCTATGGCTGCGGCTTTGCTGCGGTCGAAGAACATGGACGTGATCAGTTGACGGGCGAAGTCGCGCGGCGCCAAGCCTTCGTCAATGGGCTTCAGACGAGCTTTGAGGAAGTCTTCGTTCCACCGGCTGCCCGGCTTGCCAAAGGCCGCGCTGGTGTGGGCCAGGATCAGCTTGCCGCAGGCGCCGCCAAGGCGCAGCCACGCTTGGGCAATCATGCCGCCGAAGGAGTGCCCTATGACGGCATGGGGCTCCGTGCCCAGCACATCAATCAAATGATCCAACCGCGCCGCCAAGTCAGGAAAGGTCATGGCTGCCATCGGCGCCGATCCGCCGTAGCCGGGAACGTCCCAGGCCACGCAGCGATAGCGACCGGACAAGGCATCCAACTGGCGGTCGAAGCAGTGGCGGTTGCCGCCTAGGCCATGCAGGAAGAGGAGCACCGGGCCGTTGCCGTGTTCCTTGTAAGAGGGAACAGGGGTGCCTTCGAAAACCCCGCCCTTCGTGACGATTGGAGCGTCCACCTCCTGCACGATCATCCCAGCACAGAAACTACGCGAGCTCGCCCTGCAGTTGGCCGTCAAGCACCACCGTTTCGCCGTCCAGGGTAAGGGTGCAGCCGCGCAGCGGCAGGTCGAAGTGGCCCAGCGTGTGCCGCCCCGCCACCTCGTTGGCGCCGGTGGAGTAGAGGAAGTTGCCAGCGAAGGCACGCAGTTCGGTGCCGTTGAAGTCGTTCTTGCCGTACATCGTCATCGCGTCCCAGCGCGCCGCCGGGTTCATGCCCCAGCCGAGGTGGCTCGTGGCGTATGCATCTTGGTCCTGCCAAGCCTCAAAGTAGGCGCGCATGAGGTCCGCATCGACGCCCTCGCCCTCGATGCGCGTGACGTAGTCGTCTTCAATGGTCAGCGCAATCGGCTGATCCGCATAGCGCTTAAAGGTCAGGTTGACGTCGCCCCGGTCAAGGACCAGGGTGCCGTTGACAGTGTCGGCGGCGGGGAAGCAGAGGCAAAGCCCTCCCGGCCAATGGCTGATCAGCCCAGGGCGCGACACGGTGCCCCAACCGCCGCCCACCACCGCGCCCGCCAGGTTGACGGCCAAATCGGTGCCCGCCTTGGAAGTCACGCGCAGGCCTTGCGCGGCGCGAAACTTGCGCATGCCCGCCTTCACCTTAGCTTCCAGCGCCGCATCTGGCTCCAGCCGCTCGAGCGCCTCCGGATGTTCGTTGGAGATCATGAGCACACGGGCGCCGCCGCCCAGAATCCGCGGCAGTTCGGGCGCGTGCAACAGCCCTTCCACGGTGCAGTCCACCACGAATCCCGCCGCCGCCAGCCCCTTGATCACCGCTTCCCCGCCTTGGATCACGTCCGATGCGCCGGTCGAGCGAACCGGCACCGGGGCGGTCTGCGGCGGCGTGGGGATCATCAGGTGAAATGGCTTGGCGCCCAAGCGCAGCAGCGCGAGCTCCGCCAGCTCTCGATTGATGCTGCGGGACTGCGTTTCCGAGAGAATGGCGACCTCCTCCCCCGCCTGCACCTTGCAGCGGCTGAAGACCCGGGCGAAGCAATCGATCCACTTGCCCTCGATCCGTCCCTGCAGCATGAGCCTCCCCCGTTCGAATGCGGCGCAGTATAGCAACGGGTAGGAGGACGGCACGTGAACAACAGCGTAATATTTGCCTCCCATGTCCATGATCCGAAGGAATCTCGGGCCCATCGCCGTGCTCGTCGGCGGCTTGGCGCTTGCCCTGCTGATCGCCGCAACCGGCCCTAGAACGCAGCCCATGTCCCTGGCGTCGCAGCCTGTGGCCGTGCGCACGATGACGGCTTCGAAGCAAACCGTGCGCATGCGGGTAACCGCGCACGGCGAGGTTCTTCCGAAGACCGAAAGCAATCTGGTGGCGGAGGTGGCGGGCAGGGTCACCGCCGTGTCGCCGGCCATGGTGTCGGGCGGTTTTTTCGGCAAGGGCGAGGTTTTAGTGGAGATCGAGCGCATCGATTACGAAGCCGCGCTCGAACAGTCCCGCGCCCACTTGGCCTCCATCGGCAGCGAATTGTTCAATGCGGGGACGGAATACCGGCGCCTAAGGGAACTGGCGGAACGGGAATCCGTGAGCGAATCCACGCTTGATGGCGCACGCAACCGGCTGACCATCGCCCGCGCTTCGCTGCGGGAGGCCAAGGTCCGGGTGGCCCGCGCCGAGCGCGACCTCGAGCGGACCCGGCTGATCGCCCCGTACGATGGCCGCGTTCGAACCGAGCGGGTGGATGCAGGCCAATTCGTCAATCGGGGCGAAGCCGTTGCCACGCTTTACTCAATAGACTTCGCCGAAGTGCGCCTGCCCGTGCACGACGACGACCTCGCATTTCTGCCGCTGTCGCTCGGAAGGCAGCAGAACGACGACGCACCGATGCCAAAAGCGATTCTGAAGGCCCGTTTCTCCGGCGCTGAGCGCACTTGGGAGGCCCGCGTCGTGCGCACGGAAGGCGAACTCGATCCGCGAACCCGCATGGTCAATCTGATCGCCCAGGTCAAATCGCCCTATGACCAGTCCGCCGATGTGCCGCCCCTGACCGTGGGTCTGTTCGTGGAGGCGGAAATCGAAGGCGAATCCGTCGAGGATGTGGTGGTCATTCCAAGATCGGCGTTGCGCACCGGAAATCGCTTGTATGTCGTGGACGCGGACAATCGCCTGGTCTTCCGCGATGTGGAGGTAATCCGCGTCGCGGACGAGGCAGCCTACATTGGAGATGGCATCGAAGACGGCGAGACGATCTGTCTCTCCGCCATCGACAGTCCGGTCGAGGGACAACCCGTCCGCCCCATAGGCCGGGGTGCGGCTTCGGCTTCTCCATGAAGCGGATGATCGCTTGGTTCGCCACCAATCCAGTGGCGGCCAATCTGCTGATGGGATTTGCGGTGATTGCGGGGCTGGCCGCGCTGCTCCAGATTCCGGTGAAGATGTATCCCGACGTTGAAGTCCCCATCATCAGCGTCACCGTGCCCTACCTGGGCGCCGCGCCCGAAGAGGTCGAAACCGGGGTCTGCGCGAGAGTCGAAGAGCGCCTTGAAGGCATTACCGGGGTCAAGGAACTGAACTCGATCGCTAGGGAAGGGCTTTGCACCACCAACGTGGAGCTGTTCTTCGATGCGAACAACGCCCGAGTCCTGGATGAGGTCCAAAACCAAGTCAACGCCATCGACACGTTTCCCGAAGAAACCGAAAAGCCGATCGTCAGGTTCCTGGAGCTGACCACCATTGTCGTGGAAGTCGCCGTTACCGGCCCGACCGACGAGCGGGCGCTCAAGGAACTCGGGCAGCGCGTCCGCAACGACATTCTCGCGCTGCCGGGCATTACCCACGCTGACCTCGCCAACGTCCGGCCCTACGAAATATCCGTGGAGGTCTCCCAGCAGTCGCTGCTGCGCAATGGGCTGACCTTCGACGAGGTGGCGGCGGCGGTGCGCAAACGATCCATCGACCTGCCCGGAGGCTCGATCAAGACCCGCTCCGATGAAGTGCTGCTGCGGGCTCGGGGTCAGGCGTACTGGGGACCTGAACTGGAAAAACTGGTGGTGACCACCCGTGCCGACGGCACCAGGGTGTACCTCAGTGAGGTCGCGCGCGTTGTGGACGGCTTCGAGGATACCGGCCAGACCCTCAGTTTTGACGGCAAGCCAGCCGCGTTGATCCAGGTCGCCCGGGTCGGCAATCAGGATCTCCGGCACATCAGCGAAACCGTGCGGCAATTCGTCGGCCAGTCCGCCTCCAGGTACCCGGAGGGCGTTGAGCTGACGGTCTGGAACGATGAATCCGTGCTAGTCAGCGACCGGCTGAGCACCCTGGTTGACAGTGGTTTCCAAGGGCTGTTGCTGGTTCTGATTCTGCTTGCCCTGTTTCTGCGGCCCCACTTGGCGATCTGGGTGGCCGCAGGCATCCCCATCGCCTTTCTCGGCGCCATCTTCCTGATTTACTGGTTCGGCTATTCGATTGATGCCATCTCCGTCATCGGCTTCATCCTGGCGCTGGGCATGCTGGTGGACGATGCCGTTGTCGTTGGCGAAGGCGTCTATGTCGCCCATCGGCGGGGTGCCGGGCAGCTCGCGGGCGCCATCGAAGGTGCGCAGAACGTGCTGGTCCCCGTCACTTTTGGGGTATTGACCACGATGGCCGCCTTCACGCCGCTGTTGTTCAGCGTCGGCGCCGTCGGGGAACTCATGGCGATCATAGCGGCGACCGTGATTTTCTGCCTCGTGTTCTCGATGATCGAGTGCCAGATGGTGCTGCCGGCGCATCTCGGCCATAGCGGGCAGCGGATGCCGCTAGGCGAGTTCGGCATGACCTTGCTGGTCACGCTGGTCGTCGCCGCCATCGCCTTTGCGCCGGATCGGCGGACCGCCATTGCGTTGGGGCTCGGCGCTGTGACCTTGGTCTATGCAGGCCATCTCAGCGGTCTGCTCGCCAACTTGGGCGTGCGGTTCACGCGAGCGCAACTCAAGTTCGAATCTGGTCTTGAATCGTTCATCGACACCCGCTTTCGGAATCTCGTCCGCCGGGTCCTGGACGCCCGGCGCCTCACCCTGGCCTTGGCCCTAGCCGCGTTGGCATCGGCGGCGGGCATCGTTGCCGGTGGACACCTGCCCTTTAGTTTCATGATGCCGGTACTGGGCGACCGCGTTGCCGCCAAGCTGACGATGCCTCCTGGCATCGGCGCCGTTGTCACTGACCGAGCCATTGCCCAATTGTCCACCTCGGCGCGCTCCGTGCAGCGGCAACTGGCGGACGAATCCGGCGACTCTCCGGTTCTCCACATCATGGTGGCCCGGGGTGGGCATCCATCAACCGGGGCCGCAGTCAGCGGACAGCAGGCTTCGGGGACCCACCTGGGCGAAGTCGTCATGCAACTGAGCCCAAGCGAAAGCCGGGAGCTGACGACCGAACAGATCGCCGACATCTGGCGTGAAGCCAACGGACCCATAGAGGAAGCGATCGAACTAAACTTTGACACCGAAAGAGTCCAGACCAGAAGGGACATCGACATTCGACTGACTGCAGAGGATCTGGACGCCCTGAGGACAGTTGCTGCGGGCATCCGCGCGGGTCTGGCCGAGTATCCAGGCGTTTATGAAATCACCGATTCGTTTCGCGCCGGCAAGGAGGAGCTGCAACTGTCGGTCTCGCCTGCGGGGGAAGCCCTCGGCATCACCTTGTCCGACCTCGCGCGCCAAGTGCGCCAGGCTTTCTACGGCGAGGAAGCGCAACGCGTCCAGCGAGGGCGCGAGGATGTGCGCATCATGGTGCGATTCACCGAGCAGGAGCGCCAATCCCTGGAGTCCCTCTATGCCCTGCGCATTCGCACGGCGGACGGCGGCGCGGTGCCGTTTCGAACCGTTGCCGAGGTGCAGACCGGCCGCGGGCTTGCAACCATCACGCGCACCGGCGGCGCCCGGTCGGTCAACGTGACGGCCAAGATCGATCCAACCCGAACCTCGGCTGGCGCGGTGCTCGCGGAGTTGGACGCCGGGTTCCTCCCAGACACAGTCTCGGCCTATCCCGGCATGACCTACTCGCTGGAAACCGCGCAACAGCAACGCGAGGTGGCCGAGCGGCTGGTGCCGATGTTCCTGCTGGCGCTGTTCGCCATATTCGCCCTGCTGGCGATTCCGCTGCAGTCCTACCAACAGCCGCTGATCATCATGGCCACGCTTCCATTCGCCTTCATGGGCGCGGTCTGGGGACATCTGCTGATGAAGGGTTACGGCAATGTCCTCGGCCTTTCGATGCCGTCGATCTTCGGTGTGGTGGCGGCATGCGGCGTCGTGATCAACGCCACGCTCGTGCTGTTGCACGAGGTCAATCGCCGCCTGTCGGCCGGAGACTCCCCCTACGACGCCCTGGTCAATGCCGCGGTGACCCGCGCCCGCCCGATCCTGATTACGACCGTCACCACCTTTGCGGGGTTGCTGCCGCTGATGCTCACCCGCAGCGTCCAGGCGCAGCCCCTGATTCCCATGGCAGCGTCGCTGGCCTACGGCGTACTGTTCTCATCCGCTGCCACCCTTTTGGTTGCGCCTGCGTTCCTGCTCATGCTGCGCGACCTTACGGGTGGCGCTAGACGAGGCGCTCAGCGCGTGGGCGACCTGCTTGGCGACCTAGTCGGCACCGCGCCGCGCCTGCAAAGGTGGATGGAGCAGTTTCCGTACGTGCAGGAAAGCCTGCGCGCCCGGGAGTTCGAGGACTTGCAGATTCCCGACGACATTGGGCTCGACCCGGAGACCGCGCGGGCGGCTCGACAGGGCCTGGTGCGCCTCTACTACGAGCGTGAATTCGACCGGGAGGAAATGCGCGCCCAACTCGGCGCGATCGCAGCCAAGGCACCGGCGACCGACAACCTGGTCGGTGAAGCGAGGGTCTGGGCCGAACAGCAGTCCTTTCAGCTCGGCGTGCACATGTTGCGTGGCGTCATTGCGCCCGTCGATGCGGCGCGACCCTTGACGGACATCCTGGATTCCTGCTTGAACGAGTTGCTGCAGGCAGCCCGGCAGGATCTGCTGGCGGAACTGGACCAACCCCTGGGCGGAAACGCCTGCCTAGTCGCCCTCGATTCCGCCGGGCGTCGGGAATTCGCAATCGGCAGCCCGTTGAGGTTGATGTTTGTGTACGAACCCTCCAGCGGGCGATCAACCAGCCTGTCGCTGGCTCCCGAGGCGGCCTATGGGCAGTATCTGCAACGGTTGATGCGGCTGGTGCACCATCTCTCACCGGAGGGGATGCTGTTCGAAGCGGTTCCGCCCTACGCCTTGCCCCAAGGGTCCGGGACAGCGGCCGCCTGTCCGCTGTCGGCATTGAGCGATCATTTCGACGATGCGCCCGCGCCATCCGAACTGCGGCTGCTGACCCATGCGCGAGTCATCGAGGCGCAAGGCGAGCTCGGCGAGCGCTTTGCGGCCTTCCGGCAAGCCGCGCTCTCGCGCACGCCAAACCGGGACGCGCTGGTCGCGGACCTCGTCGCAGCGAGGCGGGGGATCGCCCAGCGGCATCGCCCCGGCGACATCTGGGATGTCCGCGGCCGCCTCGGCGGTCTCGGAGACCTGGAGCTGCTGGCTGAGTATCTGCAGTTGACCGGCGCCGCAACAACGCCCGCCGTGCTGGTCAACGGCTTGGCGCCCACCTTCACCGCTGCCGCGGAACACGGCCTGATCGACCAATCGGCGGCCGCGGATCTGGCCGCCGCCGCCAGCTTATGGCAATGCCTGGACGGCTACTTCCGCATGACGTCCCCAGGCGACTTCGACCCCGAATCGACATCCGAGGAAGTGCGCGAAGTCATCGCCCAAGGCTCGGGAGTGGATGCGTTCGATGCGCTGCGGACGCGGATGGCCGATGCCGCCCAGCGCGTTGCCGAGCTTTTCGACCGCCTGCTGGACGGCCAGGAAATCGCCGCGCGGTAACGGCCCCGGGCGGTAAGCTGAATCCCGCTCGGCTACTCTCTTCGGCCCTCCACCACCATGACCAGGGCGGGCAGAAAGATCACCGTAAACAGGGTCGAGAACACCAGGCCACCGAATATGCTGACCACCAAGGGCACCAGAAAGATCAGGTCGTCGGCGCGTTCGTAAATCATGGGAGACAGCCCCAGCAGCGTCGTGATGCTGGTCAGGATCACCGCCCGGAAGCGATGCCGGGTGGCAGCCGCCACGGCCGCGATTGCCGGCAGTTGGGCGTCCTCCCGGCGAATCCTGTTGTAACGGTCGAGCAGCACCAAGGCGTCGTTGACGATGATGCCGCTAACGCCGATCACGCCAAACAGGGATATGGCGGTGAAGTCCCAACCCAGCATCCAGTGGGCGAAGACCGCTCCGGAGAACGCCATTGGAATGCCGGCGACAGCGACGATGGGTTTCCAGTAGCTGCGCAGGAAGCCCGCCATGATTGCGTACATCACGATCAGCACGATGGGAACGAGCACGCCCAAGGTGTCGTACATCGCCGCCTCGGCCCTCGCCCCTTGATCGGGATTGATCTTGATTCCCGGGTACTTCGCCATGAGCTTCTGCATCAAGTTCTCGTCCACCAAGGCCCGGGCCTGAATCGGCGTGATCACTGCCGTATCGGCACGGGCGCTGAGCAACGCGGCCTGGTTGCCGTCGATTCGCGTCCGCGTGGCGAAGTCGCGCCTTTCGGTAATGCGCGCAACTGTGAACAAGGGCACTTCGCCGCCTCCGGGACGCTGGATGCGTTCGGTGTTCAACTCGCTCAAGCCGCGACGCTGCTCCTGGGGATAGCGAACCACCACCTTGACTTCATCGCGGTCCCGCTGAATCCGCTGGACCACCAGCCCATGAAACTTGGCCCGCAACTGCCCTGCCACGTCCGCAGGCGTGAGCCCGGCAGCGTATCCAGCCTCCGTCAAGTCAATGTCGAAATGGCGCTTGCCTAGGGAAAGACTGTCGGTAATCTCGTACAGCCCACCCAGGCTTTCCAGAAAGGCCCTGAGTTCCGTGGTGGCCGCACGCAAAACCTGCGGATCCTCGTGTTCGAGGGAATAGGCTATGCCGGGCAGTTCGGAACCGGCTCCGCGGCGGAACACAACGCCCTCCAGCCCAGTCACATCGCTGACATTGCGTTGCCACGCGCTTTCGATCCGATTGGGCGGCGCAGCGCGCAAGGGCCGCTCCTCGAGGTGCAGCCTGACGCTGGCGAGGTGGCTGCGGTTCGAGGCCCGATCCCCGAAGCGCCGCTCTCGAGGCGCTGCAGCGGAATGGCCCGCCATGACGCTAACGCGGGCCACCGAGGTGCCCTCCAGTTGCCCGTTGATGGCATGGCCCGCTTCGGCGAAACGTTCGGCGGCGGCGAGCGTGGCTGCGAACGGAGTGCCCACCGGCAAGCTCAGGTCCGCCTGCACGTAGTTGGCAGAGTTGCCCTGTTCGAACATCACCATCCGCACGAGGTCCGAACGCAGGAGCAGCAGTGCGGCAAGGACCACCACCACGCCTCCGGCAATGGTGGCCGGTATGTGGCGAACCGCCCAGGAGACCACCGGCACGACCACACGGTTCCCGACGTCCTTCATCCAGGCCCTGACCTGCGCCTGAACATCGCTCAATGGGCGCAAGCTCCATTGATTCTCATGGGATAGGTGCGCCGGCAGTATGAAGAACGCCTCGACCAGCGAGATCAGCAGCACGAAGACCACGACGTAGGGAATGATCCCCAGCAACTGCAGGGCGCCAGCCGTGAAAAACAGGAACGGGATGAAGGCGATGGCGGTGGTTAGAACGCCCACGCATATGGGGCCCGCCACGCCCCGGGCACCCAGGACCGCCGCCGCCAAGGGGCCTGCGCCCTTCTCGCGTTCCGCGGCAATGTTCTCACCGACAACCACCGCATCGTCCACGACGATGCCGACCAGCATGAACAGGGCGAAGATCGTCAACACGTTGAGGGTCAGGTCCGCGGGACCGAACAACAGCAGCGCGCCGATGAACGAAAGGGGGATGCCGAAGGCAATCCAGAAAGCGACGCGCAGGTCGAACATGACCACCAGGCAGACAAAAACCAGCACCACGCCCGCGAGTCCGTTCTGCACGACGGTCAACAGGAGGTTGGCGACCGGGCCTGCCCTATCTTCCCATACGTCAATCGTGACATCCTGGGGCACGGGATAGTCCACAAGGGCGCCCCGAACGATCTCCGCAACGTCACGAATCGATTGACTGGCCGTCGCGTTGATCTGAACCAGCACAGCGGGGACGCCGTCCACTGCCAGCACAAGCTCCTCATCGACGAATCCATCGTGGATTTCAGCCACGTCTCCGAGTCTCACGATCGTGCCGTCCAGCCTGGTTATGAGCGGGATGTCGAGGAATTCCTCGCCCACGACGCGCTTGGACAGCGTTTGCAGAACCACGCCGCCGGCTCCGGTGCGCAACTCGCCGGCGGTCAGGTTCACGGAGCCTTGGCGCACGATCCGGGACACCTCGGAGAGGGACAAGCCGTTGCGGCGCAAGGCCTCTTCGCTCATCTCGATGGTGATCTCGCGATCGCGCGTGCCCTTCAGGTTAACCAGCGAGACCGAGGGCAGCGCCAGCAGGTCGTCGCGCAGCCGCTCGGCGGCGAGCCGCAACTGGTGCTCCGTGAGCACGGAGGACGAAACCGCCAGCGTCATCACGTCGCGCACGTTTCGTGAGATCGAAACCTCCGGCTGCTCGGCACTGACCGGCGGGAAGTTCTCGATGCGGTCCACGGCATTTTGAACGTCATCGAGCACGGTGTCGGGGTCGGCAAAGGGAGAAACCTCGATATCGACTTGGCCCAAGCCCTCGGTGGCGACGCCCACAACGCGCTCCACGCCGGGATTGCCGATGACGCTCTCCTCGATCCGGCGGTTGATGTCCTGCTCCACCTCTTCGGGCGACGTGCCCGGCGAGGGGACGCGAACCGTGACCGTTCGGTGGTCGACAGTGGGGAAGCCCTGCACGGCCAACTCGCTGCCGGCGATGGCGCCGCCAACGAGCAGGACCAGCATGAGGAGGTTGGCGGCGACCCGGTTCTCCGCAAAGTAGCCAATTGGCCCCTTTTGCCCGGTGACGCTCGACTCCAAGGATTGATCGGAGTCGGTTGCGCTCATCGTCCGGCTCCGGGATTGGAGCGCGCATCAGCCAATTCAACGGCGAGGCCTTCCCGGGCGCCCGGGATGGTGCCCATGACGATGCCGTCCCCTGCATCGAAAGCCTCCACGGCCCAACTAGCCCGGGTGCGTCCGACCGTCCGTGGCGCAAACGGTTTCAAGGCGCCGTTTTCGATCACCCAGACCCTGCCTTGTGCCTGCTCGGCCGATTCCGGCAGCAGGTAAACGCCCTCAGCGACCGGGCCTTGGATCGAGACTTCCGCAAACGAGCCCGGCAATGGCAGTGAGTCGGCAGGCACGCTCTCCGAAAACTTGAGGAATACAGTCGCCAGACGACTGCGCGGCGCGACCGCGGACGACACGCGATCGACCGTGGCGCTGAAGGTTTGGGCGCCCGCTCGAACTTCCGCTGCACGACCGATGATCGGTTCAAGGCGCTTCAGGTCCCGGATCTCAATCGGCGCTTCCACCTGCAGCGCATCGATGCGATACACCGTGCCCAAGGGCGTTGCGGGACCGACCTGCTCGCCCAACTCAACGCTGGCATTGAGCACCCGGCTGTCGAACGGAAACGAAATGCGGGTGCGTTCAAGCTTCAATTCAGCCATTTTCAGCGCCACCCGCGCCCGCTCCAATTCGGCTTGCTCCTTGGCCAGCGATGGAACGCGACGAATCCGGTCCGACAGTTCCAGCCCTGGGTAGTCCCGTGCGAACACTCGCGCATCATGCTCCCCGCGGGCTTGTTCGCGCCGCACACTGGCCTCAGCCTCCTTAACGGACGCGCGGGCAGCTTCCACGCGCAACTCGAAGTCCCGCGGATCGATTCGGATCATGGTCTCCCGCGCCGGAATCGACCCGCCGTTGCTGAACTTCGGTGAAATCCAGACCACCCGTGACGAAACCTCGGACACCACCCTTGCTTTCCTGGCGAGGCTGACCACGGCCGTCAAATCGACCTGCTGCGTCCAATTGGTAAGCTCGGGCTCAATCACGCTAACCGCGGGCTTGGGCGCCGCACCCAGTCCAAGCTCTTCACCCGCCCCGTCTCCCGGTGCCTGGGCGAAGTACACGGCCACGAGAATGGCCGCGGCAATGGCACCCAATTGAACATAGCCGCGCAAATTGCGGCCACCCAAACGATCCTGCTCAGTTTGCGTGTCTTCCGACATAGTGGTTCCCCCCGACTGGTCACTCTTCCAATTGGCTAAGCGCGGTCAAACACCCGCTTGTAGCGCAAGGTCTTGCCCTTGCGCGGGTTGATCGTCACGGACATCAACAGGCGTCCGTCCTTGCCCACCTCCAGGCTGCGCTTGACCTTGCGCGTGGTCGATTCGTAATTCGAAGTCAGTTTTCGCCGGGACCACTGGCTGCGCATGCCACGATAGACGCCCGGCCTAAGTTCTTCGCTCCCGACGCCTTGATAAGTGATCAGAAGGCCGTCGTCAAGCTTCTTGATGGTGAAGGCCTGGCAGCGCAGCATTTGCGGCGGCCCCGGGGTGCCAAGCTCCGGAGCGGGGCCCGGCGAGCCGGTGGGCACGGGAATGCCGCCCACGCTGACGCTGGTGCTGAAGTTGCCGCCGAGGCCCTCCCACCAGCGGCTGGTTGAATTGTCCGGCTGGATGGCTTCGGTTCGATCGACGTTCAAGGTCCAGGAACCCACCAAGGCGAGTTCCTCGGCACAGGCAGCGAATGACACGGCGGCGCACAACGCCAAAAGTGGCAGGCTTCGAATCACGATTTGCAGTGTAGCATGGCCTCATGCTCTACATCCGCGCACTCGATCTGGGCGGTCCGCACGCCTTCAGCCACCACTTCGCCGAAGGCGCCATCACTGTCGTGCTGGGCCGCAACAACGCCGGCAAGACGCGGTTGGCGCGGGCGGTCGCCGGGCTCGACCCCTCCCGGCCCGGCACGGTTTTCATCAACGGCGCCGATGTCAGCACGCTCAGCGCCCGGCGGCGCCGGGTGGGCTTGGTCTATCAAGCCTTTGTCAACTACCCCAACTGGAGCGTGTTCGACAACATCGCCTCACCCATGAAGGCGGCGGGAAGGGGGCGGGACAGGGATGCGGATGAGATGGCCCGCACGGTCGAAGCCTTAGCCGACCGCCTGCAGATCGGCGATCTTCTCGACCGCCTTCCCGAAGCCTTGTCGGGGGGGCAGCAGCAACGGGTGGCCATCGCCCGCGCATTGGCCCAGCAGGGGGACGTGCTGGTCATGGATGAGCCCTTGGTCAACCTCGACTACAAGCTGCGTGAGGAGTTGAGCCTGCAGCTTCGGGAGATCGTCCAATCCGACGGCCTGACCGTGCTCTATCTCACCTCGGACCCGAAGGACGCGTTCACCCTGGGCGATGAAGTCCTGCTGCTTCAGGACCGCACCAAGCTGCAGAGCGGCACGCCCCTTGCGGTGTACAACGCGCCCGTTTCCGCGGCGGCTGCGGACCTGATGAGCGATCCCGGCGTCAACCGTCTCGGCGAGCAAATCCTCGTTCGCCCCGAGCATCTGCGCTTGGCCCCGTCAGCCGACGGCGACGCGGTCTTCGAAGCCGAAGTCAATAGCGTGGAGACCAGCGGCGCGGAAACCTTCCTGCACTGCCGCGTGGGCGGCGCGGACTGGGTGGCCCGCCTGCCGGGCATGGCAGATGTGCAGGCGGGTGCCCGCGCACGTCTCTACGTTGCCGAGGACGACCTTATTCGCTTTGACTAAGAGCATCCGGCGAACGGCAACCACTTGATTCACTTCCCACGCTTGGGCCAAAGTGACTCGATCACCCCAAGGGCTGTTGTCTTGGCCAGCATCCGCATATCCGGGTTGCACCATCGCTATGAACCCGACGCCGCGCCGGTGCTTGAGGGCGTTGACCTTGAACTCGGGGACGGCGAGGCCCATGCCATTCTAGGCGGCTCCGGGGCCGGAAAGACAACGCTGCTGCATCTGCTGGCAGGCCTTTTGCACCCGAGCGCCGGAACCATCGAGTTCGACGGACGCGAAGTCACGGGGGCCAGCCCCGCCGAGCGCCACGTGGCGCAGGTGTTTCAGTTTCCGGTGCTGTACCCCGCCTTGGACGTGGCGGGCAATCTCGGCTTCCCGCTGGTCAATCGGGGCTGGAGCGCCGCTGCGGTTCGCCGCCGTGTTGGCGAGGTGGCGGAACTGCTGTCCATTGCCGCACTGCTGACGCGCAAGCCCAAGCGGCTTTCGTTGTTTGAAAAGCAGTTGACCGCCATCGGCCGGGCGTTGGTGCGCCCGGACGTGGCCTTGGTGCTGCTCGATGAGCCGCTCACCGCCGTGGAGCCTGCCGCCAAGTGGCGGCTGCGCCAAGCGCTGAAGGCGGTGCAGGACGAACTCGGGCTGACCATGATCTACGTCACCCACGACCAGACGGAGGCCCTCACCTTCGCCGAACGCATCACGCTGCTGCACCACGGCAAGGTGCTGCAAACGGGCAGCCCTGAAGCCCTCTACCAACAGCCAGCCCACGAGGCAGTGGCCCGTTTCATCGGCTCGCCCGGCATGAACTTGGTTGACGGGGAGGTTTCGGCGGGAAGCATCCGCTGCAACGGCCAAGTGCTTGGCACGACGGCGGCGGCGGACGGACGCTGCTTGTTGGGCTTTCGTCCTGAATGGGCGGCAGTTGGCGACCGAGGCGTTCCCGTGACCGTGCGCACTACGCGGGCGCTCGGCACGCTCAGCGGCGTGGCCGCCGGGCTGGTGACCGCGGAATTGGACGGCAAGGTGATCCATGTGCAGCAACGCCTGGACGGTCTGGTTGGGAACCAGGCCCGCCTGCTCGTTGACCCGTCCCGAATCCTGCTCTACCGCGATGGCTGGCTGGTGAACGATGCAACGGGCTAACAATAGAGCTTGGCTGGCGGTGGCGCCGGTGGTGCTGGTGGTCGCCTTCACTGCCATCGCCCCCTTGATGACCGTGGTCAATTACTCCGTGCAGGACATCTTCGATGTGCACACGCGCCTCTTTGTGGGCCTCGACTGGTATCGGGAGACCTTGCGCGACCCCCGTTTCCTGGAGGCGCTGGCGCGGCAGTTGGGCTTCAGCGCCCTGGTGTTGGCCTTGGAGATTCCGCTGGGCATCTGGATTGCCCGCTGCATGCCCTTGCAAGGCCGGATGACCGTGGCCTTCCTCATCGTTCTGGCGGTGCCGCTGCTGATTCCATGGAACGTGGTGGGCGTCATTTGGCAGATTTTCGCCCGCCCCGACATTGGGTTGCTGGGCGCGGCGGTGACCGCCCTCGGGGTGTCGTACAACTACACGAGTTCCGCGCTCGATGCCTGGATCACCTTGGCGTTGATGGACATGTGGCATTGGACGTCGTTGGTGGCGCTGCTCTGCTTTGCCGGGTTGGCGGCCATTCCGCCGGCCTACTACCAAGCCGCCGAACTCGACGGGGCGAGCCGCTGGCAGGTGTTTCGCCATGTGGAGCTGCCGCACTTGAAGTCGGTGCTCACCATCGCCGTGCTGCTGCGGCTGATGGACAGCCTGATGATCTACACCGAACCCTTCGTGCTGACCGGCGGCGGGCCCGGTGCAAGCACCACCTTCCTGAGCCAGTACCTGACCAGCATGGCGGTCGGCCAGTTTGATCTCGGCCCGGCGGCGGCGTTCTCGGTGCTCTACTTCCTGCTGATCCTGCTGCTGTGCTGGCTGTTCTACACCAGCGTGATGAAGCGCGGCGATGAAGCGGCTTAGGAGCCTCCCATGAGCGCCCCCAACGGCAAGGCCCATTGGAGCCTGTATCTCTACTGCCTGTTCCTGCTGGTGCCCCTGTACTGGCTCATCAGCATGGCGGTCAAGTCCAATCGGGACATCCTGGGCGGATTGGAGCTTGTGCCCGGTAACCCGACATTGGCCAACTTCGTCGAAATCGCCACCAACCCGGCTTGGTACGGAGCCTTCATCAACTCCCTCACCTACGTCTGCCTCAACGCCGCCCTGTCCATCACGGTGGCGCTGCCGGCCGCCTACGCCTTCTCCCGCTACCGCTTCCTGGGCGACAAGCAGCTCTTCTTCTGGCTGCTGACCAACCGCATGGCGCCGCCGGCGGTTTTCCTGCTGCCGTTCTTCCAGCTCTATTCCGCCGTCGGCCTGTTTGACACGCCGCTGGCGGTGGCCTTGGCCCACTGCCTGTTCACCGTGCCCTTGGCGGTGTGGATCCTGGAGGGTTTCGTTTCCGCGGTGCCCAAGGAACTCGACGAGATGGCGGCCATCGACGGGCACTCGTTCCCGTTCTTCTTCTTCCGCATCTTCATTCCGGTGATTCGGGGCGGCATCGGCGTCACCCTGTTCTTCTGCTTCATGTTCAGTTGGGTGGAACTGCTGATCGCCCGTACCTTGACCGCCAGTGAAGCCAAGCCCATCGTGGTCGCAATGACCCGCACGGTGAGCGCCTCGGGGCTCGATTGGGGGGTGCTGGCCGCCGCCGGGGTGCTGACCATCCTGCCGGGGCTGGCGGTGGTCTGGTTCGTGCGCCGCCACCTAGTCAAGGGCTTCGCCATGGGGCGGGTGTGATGGCCTGGATGGCATGGACTTGGCAAACGGCCCTGTTCTTCGGCGCGGTGGGGCTCGGCTTGGCAGTGATGACGCTGGCGGAAATTCGCTGGCCGACTCAATCGAGGCGCGGCTTCCTGCCCATGGCCACCACCCGCGGCGACCGCTTCTTCATCAGCCTGCTGGGCAGCGCCTTCATCCACATCGCCTGGCTCGCCGCCACCGACCTGCCGGTGGCCTTGGCCAGTCTGCTGAGCTTGGGCTATGCGGCGCTGGTGATGAGCAAGGGGTAGCCGAGCCCCGATCAACGCCCCGGCGGGTTGCCCGCCAGATAGTCGTGCAGCGTCTCGTGGAAGCGGCGCACCCGGGTTTCCTGGGCGGCCAAGTAGGGCTCTTGGTAGCCCCGCGAGCGCCAGCCGGTGTATTGGCCGGCATTCAATTGCCAGTCTTGGAACACCACTTGGTCGGAAAGGTCGAGCACGCCCTGGCCGTTGTCGTAGTCGCGAAAGTCAAACTCCGCCTCCTCGAACTTCAAGGGGTTGCGGGCCGTGCGGTTGATGATTTCATTCTGGCCTTCGACGGGATAGATCATCGACCACAGATCGAAGTAGCACTTCTCCGGGTCGGTGGCGTGGGGCTCCCAGCGGAACAGGCCGAAATTGTCGGCGGAGGCGCCGAAGGCGATGTTGGGGAAGACGGTTTGGAAGGGGCTTTCGGTCAGCTCCTCATCGGTCAGGTGCTCGTAGTGCAGGTAGCCCATCTTCTTCCACAGCTTGCGCTTGGCCGCCTTGAGGTCCCGCCAGCCCTGCATCACCTTGGTTTCGTAGTCCGGGTAGCCGTTCGGGTCGAGGCCCCAGCGCTTGAGCTCACCGTCCCAGGGATGGGGTTCGCCGTCCGGCACCCGGTCGCGCAGCGACGGGCGGCCCATTTGGATGATGCGGGCATGACCCATGGGGAACATCTCGTAGCGGGAGGTGAAGTGGTCTTGGTCGATGACCGGCGGCACCTGGGGATGGGCCGTGCGCGTGTGGTAGGACTCATTGAAGTTGTCCGACCAGAATTTCCAGTTGCAGTCGAGGGCCACGCGCATCCAGCGGGCGCGCACGGTCTTCTCGAACTGGAAGTTGCGGTAGATTTCCGGCAGCGGGGCCAGGTAGTCCATCAGCGGCGGCGCTTGCTCGTCCATGGTGTACCAAACCAGGCCAGCCCAAGTGGCCACCCGCACGTCCTTAAGCTTCAGCTTGCCCACCGGGTCGCCTTGGGGAAAGTCGTCCCGGTCGGGGCAGTCCTGCAGCACGCCGTCCTTGCCCCACCGCCAGCCGTGGTAGGGGCAGTGGAAGCAATCGCGGGGGCCATGGTCCCAGACCAGCCTCTGGGCACGGTGGCCGCAGACGTTGTAGAACCCCTTCAGCGAACCGTCGGCCTGCTTCACGACGATGACGGACTCGCGCATGAAGTCGTGGACGATGGTGTCGCCAGGCTGCTCAAGCTGATTCACCCGCCCGGCGATGTGCCAGATCTTGGTCCACAGATGATCCCACTCGCGCTGCATGAAGTCGCGGCAGTAGTAGCGCTCCTGGGTGATGGGATCGCCCCGCAGCAGGCTCGGATCCTTGCCGTCCATCGCCAGCGGGTGCTTTACGATGCCGTTCATGACGCCTCCCCGATGTCGCCGTTCCCGAGCAAGATTGTAACCGCCGCGAGCACGGGTGTCGCGGTGGCCACCGCCAGCGCATTCTCTCTATACTTGCCCACCCTTTTCACTCGCCAGCATCAGGATACCGACATGAAGTTATGGGCCGCCATTCCCGCCCTGCTTGCGCTCAGCGCTTGCGGTGGCGACCAGCCGCCTGCCGACCCCGCTGTGGACTACGCGGCCAACGCCGCCCGCTGGGTGGATGAAGAGTTCCAGCCCTCCACCTTGAGCCGTGACGAGCAACTGGCGGAACTGGCTTGGTTCACCAAGGCCGCAGCGCCCTTTCGGCACCTTGAGATCAGCGTGGTGTCCGAAGCGCTCACCACCCATGCCTACGAGTCCGAGGTGCTCGCCCAAGCCTTCGCCGAGATCACCGGGCTCCAGGTCACCCATGATCTGATCCAGGAAGGCGACGTCATCGAGAAGCTGCAGACCCAGATGCAGTCCGGGCAGAACGTCTATGACGCCTACGTCAACGACTCCGACCTGATCGGCACCCATTCCCGCTACGGCTACGTGGTGCCCCTGTCGGACTTCATGGCCGGCGAGGGCGCGGCGGTGACCTCGCCCACCCTGGACGTGGACGACTTCATCGGCAAGAGCTTCACCACGGGCCCGGACGGCAAGCTCTACCAACTGCCGGACCAACAGTTCGCCAACCTCTACTGGTTCCGCTACGACTGGTTCCAGCGCGAGGACTTGCGCGCCCGCTTCCAGGAGGCTTACGGCTATGAACTCGGCGTGCCGGTGAATTGGTCCGCCTATGAAGACATCGCTGAGTTCTTTTCCGAAACGGTCAAGACCATTGATGGCGAGCCCGTGTACGGACACATGGACTACGGCAAGAAGGACCCCTCCCTCGGCTGGCGCTTCACCGACGCTTGGCTGTCCATGGCCGGGGCCGGAGATGTGGGCATTCCCAACGGCAAGCCAGTGGATGAATGGGGCATTCGGGTGGCAGGCTGCCAGCCAGTGGGCGCCTCGGTCAGCCGCGGCGGCGCCGCCAACAGCCCGGCGGCGGTGTTTGCGTTGCGCAAGTACATGGAATGGCTCAAGCGCTTCGCGCCGCCCGAAGCCCAAGGCATGACCTTTTCCGAAGCCGGGCCGGTGCCCGCCCAAGGGCGCATCGCCCAGCAGATCTTCTGGTACACCACCTTCACTGCCGACATGATCGAACCCGGCCTGCCGGTGGTGCACGAGGACGGTTCGCCCAAGTGGCGCATGGCCCCGTCGCCGCGCGGCCCCTATTGGGAATCCGGCATGAAGCTCGGCTACCAGGATGCGGGCTCCTGGACGCTGCTGAAGAGCACGCCCTTGGAGCGGCGGCAGGCGGCTTGGCTCTACGCGCAGTTCGTGGTGTCCAAGACCGTCTCGCTCAAGAAGACGCTGGTGGGCCTGACGCCCATCCGCGAGTCGGACCTCAATTCCGACGCCATGACCGATGCGGCGCCGCGCTTGGGCGGCTTGGTGGAGTTCTACCGCAGCCCCGCCCGCGTCGCTTGGACGCCGACCGGCACCAACGTGCCCGACTACCCGAAGTTGGCGCAGCTCTGGTGGCCCAACGTGGCCAACGCCGTCAGCGGCGCAGTCTCGCCGCAAGAGGCCATGGACACCCTGGCCCGGGAGCAGGACGAGGTGCTGGCCCGCTTGGAGCGCATCGGCATTCAGGGGGACTGCGGTCCCAAGCTCAACCCCGAGGCCAATCCGGAGGAATGGCTTTCCAAACCGGGCGCGCCCAAGCCTAGGCTGGACAACGAAAAGCCAAGGGGACGCACCGTGCCCTACGACCAACTGATCAAGGCCTGGCGGGAAGGGCGGGCCGCCTGATGGCGGGTCCCAAATCGGTCCTGAGCGGCATGCCGTGCTGCAGCGTCTAGCCCAGCACATCGAACAAGCATACGTCCGGCTGCTCAATCGGCCAGGCTGGCTGATCGTTGGCCTGACCGGCGCACTGCTGCTGGCGGCGGGCTATGCGTCCCGATTCAGCTTTGACGCTTCGGCCGACACCTTGGTGGTGCAGGACGATCCGGACCTCGCCCTCTATCGAGAGATCTCCGCGGTCTTTGGCGGCGACGACTTCCTGCTGGTCACCTTCACGCCCCACGCGGGGCCCCTGCTGTCGATGGCCAATGTGCGCCTGCTCGCCGAACTGCAAGAACGCTTGGGCGCGATTGAAGGCGTCACTTCGGTGTTCTCAGTGATTGATGCGCCCTTGCTGAAAAGCCCCCCGGTGCCGCTCGATGAACTGGCCGAAGGCTTCCGCACGCTGCAGTCCCCGGATACGGATCGGGCGCTGGCGGTCGAGGAGTTGTCCGGCAGCCCGTTCTTCCGCGAACTGCTGATATCAGCCGATGGCCGAACTGCGGCCTTGCGAGTGGAGCTAATCCCCCTGCCCGCCCTCGAACGCGAGAACACCGTCGAACGCCGCCGCCAACTGGCGGACCGGGCGGCGCTCATTGAAGCCGTGCGCCGGGTTCGGGAGGATTTTGCCAACCGGGCCACGCTGCATCTGGGCGGGGTGCCCATGATCGCTGCGGACATGATCGCCTTCGTCAAAAGCGACCTTGCGGTCTTTGGCGGCTTGGTTTTGGTGTTGGTGATGGGCGTGCTCTACGCCGCCTTCCGGCAGATTCGCTGGGTGGTTCTGCCCTTGGGCGCAGCCGCCGCCAGCATCGTCGCCACCATGGGCGCGCTCGGCTTCCTGTACAAGCCGGCCACTGTCATCTCCTCCAACTTCGTGGCCCTGCTGGCCATCATGACCATCTCCCTGAACATCCATCTCATCGTGCGCTACCGGGAGTTGGCGCAGGCGCAAGGCGCGCGCAGCGTTCGGGAAATCGTCGCCGCCACCATGACCAGCAAGTTCTCCCCCTGCCTGTACACGGCGCTCACCACCATGGCTGCCTTCGGTTCGTTGACGGCCAGCGACATCGTGCCGGTCGAGGACTTCGGCCTGATGATGTGCATCGGCGTGCTGTTCGCGCTGCTGATTGCCTTCACCTTGTTTCCCGCCGTGCTCATGCTGTTGCCGAAGGGCGCACCCCGGGGCGGGCACCGTTTCTCGACCGGTTTGGTGGCGGGCTTGAGCCGGATTGCCGTGCAGCGGTCCGGCACCGTGGGGGCCGTGGCCGTCGCGGCGCTGGTTCTGACCGCTGCGGGCGTGGCCCAGTTGTCCGTGGACAACCGCTTCATCGACTACTTCAAGGACGACACCGACATCAATCGGGGCATGGTCTACATCGACCAGCATTTGGGCGGCACCGCGCCCTTCGACGTGGTGCTCGACTTTGAGCCTTGGCAGGCATCCGCCGACGATTTCTTCGATGACTTCGAAGACGGGGACCTGTTTGACGATGAGGCCGAGGCAGACCCCTTCCCGGAACGCTACTGGTTCACCCGGGACAAGCTCGACCGGATTCGGGCGGTGCATCGCTACCTCGAAGCCCGGCCGGAGGTCGGCAAGGTGGTGTCGCTGGCATCGCTGGATGACCTGGCCATGGAATTCACGGGCGGCGAGCCCCTGAACAACGTGCAGATTGCCGCCATCCTGGCGGCGCTGCCGCCGGATCTCCGCGAGGAAATCATTCGTCCCTATGCCGCTCCGGCCAGCGGCCGGGCAAGGCTTTGGGCGCGCGTGATCGAAAGCGGCCCCTACTTCGACCGCGAGGCGCTGGTCACGGACATCAAGCGCCATGCCGCCGCGGAGGTGGGCTTTGGCGAAGACAACGTGGCGGTGGCCGGCATGGTGGTGCTGTTCAACGCCATGGTGCAAAAGCTGGTCGCCTCGCAAGTGGACACCCTAGGCTACGTGCTGCTAGCCACCTTCGCCATGTTCCTGGTGCTGTTGCGCTCCCCCCTGTTCGCTCTGCTGGGCTTGGTTCCCAACGTGCTGGCCGCCGCCGCAGTGCTCGCCGTCATGGGCTTTGCCGGCATCTCCCTGGACATGATGACCACCGCCATCGCCGCCGTCTCGGTGGGCATCGGCGTCGATTTCGCCATTCACTACCTGCACCGCTACCGAGTGGAACGCGCCCAGGCGCCGGACGCCGGCACCGCCATCGTACGCACCCACGGCGCCATTGGCCGGGCCCTCTTTCTGACCGGCGTGACCATCATGGTGGGCTTCTCGGTGCTCTGCTTCTCGAACTTCGTGCCCACCATCCTGTTCGGCCTGCTGGTCGCCTTGGCCATGGCACTGGCCTTCCTGGCCAACCTGACCCTGCTGCCCAGCCTGCTGACGCTGACCGACCGCTGGGTCCACGCCCGCTCCGCCTGAGTGTTGAAGGGGCTTGCCGCCCAAGTGTATGCTCGATTCAGCACGTGTGATTCGGATCTTCATCATGGCCTACAAGCAGATATTGGTGGCAGTTGACCTGACGGAGGAGGCGGACGAAGTATTGGCCACGGCCCGTTCCGTGGCGGATCAGCAGGACGCCCGGCTCCGTAGCGTCACCGTGGTCAAGCCCCTGACCCAAGCGTACGGCGGCTTGGACATGGCGCCCATGGCCAGCGACGCGGTGTCCTTTGAGGAGGAGGCCCTGCGCCAAGCGCGGGATCAACTCCTGGAGCTATCCGCCGAGTACGGCATCGAGGCGGATGACGCCTTGGTGCGCCTTGGCTCGCCAGCCCACGAGATACGCGCTCTTGCGGCGGAAAGCGAAGCGGATCTGATCGTCATAGGCACCCACGGCAAGCACGGCTTGGGGCTGCTGCTTGGCTCGACGGCCAATGCCGTGCTGCATGGCGTGCCCTGCGACGTGCTGGCGGTGAAGATCCATCCGTTGACGGGCTAGAAGCCTCTGTCAGTCGCTGGCCTACTTCGCGAAGTGGCCTCTGAGCGTCAATAGCAGCCGTTCACCCATCGAAAGCAGGGTGGTGGCCACCAGCAGCCAAGCGAGGGCTTCGCCCAGCACCTCCGGCAGCCATTCCCACCAAGCCAAGGCGTTTGGCACGATGACCACGCCGGCGACGGCGAAGTAGCCAATGCCATTGGACTTGCCGATGCGGTTGGTGCGCAGGGGCCGGCCAGCAAGAGCGCGGGAATCGAGCGCATACTGGAGAAAGGCCAAGGGAACCAGGATCGGCAGCAACCACGGAATCCAGCCCGCGCTCGCGAGCCCGCCTAAGGTGAAGGTGACGAAGGCGCAGTCGGTGCCGTGGTCGAAAAAGCCGCCGCCGCTGGACGCGGCGCCAAAGCGCCGAGCCAAGATGCCATCGAAGACGTCGGTGACGATGGCCAGAAGCCACAGCAACAACGCGGCCAGCCAATGCTCTCCCGCAGCGGACCACCCCGCCGCCGGGGCCGCAGCTAGGCGCAGGGCGGTCAGGACGTTCGCCCAATTCACTGGACGGGAGCTCTCAGAGCGGGATTCACGCCGTTGAACAACCCGCCGCGTTGATTAGTCACTGTAGCCGCGGCGCCAGTCGGCTCAGCCGCGACGCTGCAGCAGCCAGCTACGCAGGGTCGCCGACACCAAATCGGCCGCGTCCTGCTGGACGAAGTGGCCGGCACCGGGAACGGTCACCAAGGTCAGGTCCTGTTCCAGCCAGTTCCAAGTGCCGTTCAACGCCGCTGGCAGCAGTGCTTGGTCGTCCAGCCCGTGGAACATGAGCACCGGCATTCGCACCTTTGGCGGCGATGGCGGCGTCAAGCCTGCCTCGCCAGAGTCAGGGCGCGGATAGTTGGCCTTGTAGTAGTTGAGCATGGCTTCAAAGTCGGAGCGCTCAAAGGCCTCCACATAGCGGGCGCGGGCGTCCTCATCAGACACCCACCCGGCCAAGCCCTCGGAGGTCAGCATCTTGTGGGCGCCGGGTTGCTGGAAGTCACGGGCGTATTGGCTGTTGGCCTGCTGGGCTGGATTGTTCCTCATTTCACGGGCCAGCCCGTTCGGATGCGGCAGGTTGAGGATGACGAGCAAGTCCACCAGTTCCGGGCGGGCCATGGCGATGTTCCAAGCTACGGCACCACCCCAGTCGTGGCCGACGACGATCGCCTTCTCCGCGCCTTCGGCGGCGATGACCGCCGCCACGTCGCCGACCAGCAGCGGCATGGCATAGCTCTCAACCCCTTGCGGCTGCCCGCTCCGGTTGTAGCCGCGCTGGTCGATGGCAGCCACCTTGAAGCGGTCCTGCAAGGCGTACATCTGGTGCCGCCATGAGTACCAGTAGTCCGGGAAACCATGAATCATGACCACTAAAGGCCCCTCTCCCGCCGCCGCGTAGTGGATGCGCACGCCGTCGCTGTCCGCGTAGCGATGCTCCACTTCATCGGCCATGTCGGCCAATGCCGGAACGGCGGCCAAGCTGAAGAAAAGGGCGAGTAGCTGTTTCATGGACCGATACCCCGTTGGCTTTGAAACGGCGAGCATAGCGCGTCGAACCAACGTCAATCTAGGAAAAGGTGGCGCTCCTCTTCCAAGGGCACACGGCAGCTTGCTCGGCGCCCGAAGTACCGGTAGCGCCGCTTGCCAACCCAACCGTAAACAGCGTCCCTCAGGGGTCTGGGTACGGCGATGAGCACGTAGAGCAGGGGCCAAAGCCCGGAAAGGCCTTTGCAAACCCTCAAAGCCGCGGTTGACTTGACGTACCCCTTCCCGTTTTCGTGAAGAATGAAGGTCTGCAACTCATCGTTGGGGAGTTGCAGTCTCCTCAGCATGCGCTGGCCCCTCTCCGACTGGAGCGTGGCGTAGCGGAACCGGCGGCGCCGGTCGCGAGGAATCACAAAGTCCACCAACCCATTGCAGAGCACGCAGACTCCGTCAAAGTAAATCACGCCGCCTTCGTGGGGGCCATTCTCCGTTTCGGACATTGCGATCGAATTCCTTGCTTCGACAACAGACCCATCGGTTTCGGCTTAGCTACGCTCCTTGCCGCCGATGCAGGTTCCCCTGACGGCCAAGATGCGGTTTATCGGTTCAGGTAGCCTAGCGCCTTGCGGCGCTGATCGGCAAGCAATCGGCGAACTTGCGCCAAGTCAAAATACACCATCAGCACCAACCCATAGAGCAGGAAGTTGACGTCAAGAAGAACGTAGTTCCCCACGTGGAACAGGAAGGCGCAGGCCACAAAACACAGCTTGATGAGATTTCGCTTGACGAAAAGTATCAACGGAAAGAACAGTTCAAGGGCAATCACGAACAGGCACATCAGGAACACGAGCCACTGAATGCCCGCCAGATGGAAGGACAGCGCGTTTCTCAGCGGCTCCCCTTCCTCGGACAGGCCCCAGCGCACGGAGCGAACGATCAACTGCTCCTGCAGCCTGCCGCCGCCGTCGAGGAACCAATCCCAACCGGAAACGCGGAGCTTGGCGACCAAGGCGAAGAAGTAGAAGAAGGCCACATACACTTGGGCGGCCCGAATGGGCCAGCTCGCCTCCCACTCCAGCAGGCCCCCCGGCTTCCCCGGAACGCGGCCCGTCGCCGCTTCCCCGCAGCGGGAGAGAAGCAGGAAGAACAGTATCTGGACCAGCACGACGTAGCGGTGGTGCACATCGCCAGCAGCGCTGTCGCGCACGCCCTTTAAGTAGAATATGCAGATCAGGACCACGATGATGGACGTGCGCGTCCACTTGCCCAATGTCATCGACAGGGTGCTTGCAAACAGCAAAAGCCCTGCCAGCAAGGAAAGCCAGGGTATGGTTCTGTCGATCCCCAGAAGCTCAAAGTACCAAATGGGATCCGTGTAGTGGAACGATGCGCCGAAGGGGTCGATGGCGAACAGGGTCGCAAACTGCGGGATGTGATAGAGAAACAGAAGGCAGCCAAAATAGACGCGGAACAGAGCGAGGCTTTCCTCGGAATAGCCCGTGTAGAAGAATCCGCCCAGCCTCCGGCTCACGCCATTCATTTGCTGCCGTACTCCGGCCAGTCGTCGTTCCAATCCTCGTTCCAATTGACTTCCGGCATCACCCGCTCCATTTCAACCTCCATGGTGCGCTTGTTGACGACGGCGTGCGTAGCGGGTGCCATCGCGCCGATGATGAACATGGGGTCGGTAGGATGCAGGCCAAAGGTGCGGTTCAGGCTAGTTAGAACTCGGCGATTCCAGTTGACCGGCTCAAGCACATTGGGATCCCGCGAGCCCCTCCAGAGCCTTTGGTTCAGCGCACTCAAGTTCATTCTGGCCTGAGCGTACTTAGCCGCGCCCTCGCCGTTCATCCGCTGAAGGTGTATCCGCCAGTAGTTACGGGAAGGCACGTTCAACTGTTTCGCGTCAACCCAATCCACCTCTCCGTTCCGTCGGGTCACAAGAAGCCCTTTGGACAGGTCGGCCTTGTCACGCATGGGTACCGTGACGTGATCCCTCGCAGTGTATGTGGCGTACATTGGGACCCAAGTCCACGGAAACTCATCGAACCGCGTGATCACCGCAATCAGCGCGATGGCAAAATACGCCGCAAGCAGCTTGGAAACTCTACTTCGGGGCACGAGAGCTTCAGTTCATGGACATCGAGGTGTTTGAGATTCGCACAACGCGCGCTTCCGCCCCCGTGCATCGGCGAGGGGGCATGCAGAAAGCGAACCGGATGCCTTTTAGGGGTTCCGGGGATCGCACAGGTTCCACTTAAAACATTGATAAAAATAAGGTTTTAGGTATTTCGGACTCATGTCGGCACACCCCATCAACTTAAATTTGTTGCGCTAAAAGGACTGCCCAAACACGAAGAAACGAGCCTCAATGCTATCCGCAACCTTCGTCAGGAGCATCAACGCGCCCGACCGCGACGGCCACGGCGGCCTCGGACTCACCCTGCGCATCAAGCCCGCCTCCCGCGAAGAATACTGCAAGTCTCGGGCCCATGGCATCCGCATCAACGGCCGCAAGACCAAGCTCGGGCTCGGCACCCATCCGGTAGGCACCTTGGCCATGGAAGTGTTTTCCAATAAGGAAATGAGCCTGAAGGAGGCGGGTTTCGGGGAAGCTCA
>VYDB01000129.1 GCA_009843635.1 Gammaproteobacteria bacterium | reverse complement strand
CATGCCCCCCCACTCAGGCGTCAGCCAAAGGCGCGGGGGTGCGAGTAGTTACGCATTCTTTTCACCGGCGCCTTGTTGATCGAAGTGATCTTCCAACTCGACGGCATTGGCCTGCTGGGTTATGAGGCGGTGGTGAAGCGGGACTACGCGATCCTCTTTGGCACCTTGTTCAGCTTCACGCTCATCGGCTTGGTCATGCAGCTCATCGGCGACCTGACCTACGTGCTGGTGGACCCGCGCATCGACTTCGAAAGCCGGGGGACTTGACGTGAGTCCAGATAGCCGCAGGCGCTGGTCCCTATTCAAGGCCAATCGGCGGGGTTGGTATTCGCTTATGTTGTTTGGGGCGCTGTTTGGCTTGTCGCTCGGTGCCGAGTTCATCGCCAACGACCGGCCCATCGTCTTCACCCAAGGCGGTGAGGTGCGCTTTCCGATCTTCCTCACCTACACCGAGCGCGAGTTGGGCGGGGTGCTGGAGACCGAGGCCGATTATCGCGACCCTTACGTGATGGCGTTGATCGAAGCGGATGGCTGGATGCTCTGGCCCGTTGTGCGCTTTGCCCACGACACCATCGATTGGGAGCTTACGCCGCCCTATCCGTCGCCGCCGAGCGCCCGCCATTGGCTGGGCACCGACGGCCTTTCCGCTGACAACTTTGCCATTCTGCTCTACGGCTTTCGGCTGTCGGTGTTGTTCGGCCTGTCGCTGACCCTCATCAGTGCCGTCATCGGCGTTGCCGTGGGTGCCTTGCAGGGCTATCTCGGCGGCCTGACGGACCTCGTTGGCCAGCGGGTGGTCGAGATCTGGGCTGGGCTGCCGATTCTCTTCGTGCTCATCATCCTGAGCAGCGTCGTTGAACCCAACTTCTTCTGGCTGCTCGGCGCGTTGGCCCTGTTTAGCTGGATGGCCTTGGTGGGCGTGGTGCGAGCGGAGTTCCTGCGGGCGCGCAATTTTGAATTCGTGCAGGCGGCCCGGGCGTTGGGCGTGCGCGAGATCACCATCATGCGCCGCCATGTGCTGCCCAACGCGATGGTGGCGACCCTCACCTACTTGCCGTTCCTGCTCAACGGAGCGATCACCACCTTGACGGCGCTCGACTTCCTCGGCTTCGGGCTGCCGCTGGAGTCGCCGTCCCTCGGCCGCCTGCTGTCGCAGGCGAAGATGAACCTGCATGCGCCTTGGATTGGCCTGGCCGCCTTCGCTACGTTAGCCACGATGCTGACCCTGCTGATCTTCATTGGCGAGGCGGTGCGCGACGCCTTCGACCCGCGCCGCCGTGCCGTGGCCGGTGGCTCGCCGGCCGTCCCCGCTGCTCTGCCGGGAGGTGCCGGTGGCTGAACCCTTCCTGTCGGTGCGCGATCTCTGGGTGCGGTTCGGTGCAGTTGACGCGGTGCGCGGCGCGTCCTTCGACGTGGATGAGGGCGAAACCGTGGCGCTGGTCGGCGAATCCGGATCCGGCAAGTCGGTCAGTGCGCTGTCCGCGTTGCAACTGCTGCCCTATCCACGCGCCAGCCACCCTCGCGGCTCGGTGCGCATTGGTAGCCGGGAGATGATCGGCGCGGATGCGGCCCTGTTGCGGGCCGTGCGGGGCGGCGAGGTGAGCATGATCTTCCAGGAGCCGATGACCTCCCTCAACCCGTTGCACAGCGTAGCAAGGCAGATTGGCGAGACCCTGATCACTCATCGCCGCATGAGCCGAAAGGCGGCAAGGCGGCGCACCTTGGAACTGCTTGAACGGGTCCATCTCTCCGATGCTGGCCGGCGGCTCAACGCCTATCCCCATGAGCTGTCCGGCGGCCAGCGCCAGCGCGTGATGATTGCGATGGCCTTGGCCAACGAGCCCCGGCTACTGATCGCCGATGAGCCGACCACGGCCTTGGACGTAACCATACAGGCCAGGATTCTGGCGCTGCTGCGGGAGCTGCAAGCGGAGACGGGCATGGGGCTTTTGCTGATTTCCCATGACCTCGGCATCGTGCGGCAGATGGCCGATCGCGTCTATGTGATGACCGGCGGGGAGATCGTGGAGTCCGGCGCTCGCCAGCAGGTCTTCGAGCGGCCCCGCCATGCCTACACCCAACGTCTGCTGGCGGCGGAGCCGTCGGGCGCGCCGGTGCCCGCGCAGCCCGCCGCCGAGACCTTGTTGCGGCTTCGCGACTTCAACGTCAGCTACGCCCAAGGCAAGGGCTGGCTCGGCCGCCGCCATTGGCGTCTCGCAGTCCGCAACCTCAACCTCGATGTTCCGGCCGGCCAGACCCTGGGGGTGGTGGGGGAGTCCGGCTCCGGTAAAACGACCCTTGGCCTCGGGCTCCTGCGCCTGATTCGATCCCAAGGCACCATCGAGTTCCGTGGTCGCGCCCTGCATGAGGCCAAGGGGAGCGCCCTGGTGGCCGAACGCCGCCGCATGCAGATCGTCTTTCAGGATCCGTTTGGCAGCCTATCGCCGCGGCTCTCGGTGCAGCGCATCGTCGAGGAGGGCCTGCGCGTGCATGAACCGCGCATGACGCCTGCGGAGAGGGTGGCGCGGGTGGGCGAGGCGCTTGAGGAGGTCGGGCTCGAAGCTGACCACATGGCGCGCTATCCCCACGAATTCTCCGGTGGCCAGCGGCAGCGCATTTGCATTGCCCGAGCCTTGGCACTGCGCCCGGAATTCCTGGTTCTCGACGAGCCCACTTCGGCGCTCGACCGCACCGTGCAGGCGCAGATCGTCGATTTGCTGCGGGCTTTGCAGGTGCGGCATGGGTTGACTTACCTCTTCATCAGCCACGATCTGAACGTGGTGCGGGCGCTGGCTCATTACCTAGTGGTGATGAAGGATGGGGAAATCGTGGAGCAGGGCAGGGCGGAGGCCCTGTTCAACGCGCCACGAACCCACTACACCCGGGAACTGATCGCAGCCGCGGTGGGCTGACCGGCCCGCTACACGATGCCGTAGGCGAGCATGGCATCGGCGATCTTGAGGAAGCCGCCGATGTTGGCCCCCTTCACGTAGTTGACGCCGCTGCTCTCCGAGCCGTGGCGCAGGCAGGTCTCGTGGATGTCGTGCATGATCGTCTGCAGACGGGAATCCACTTCATGGGCGCTCCAGGACAGGCGCAACGCGTTCTGGCTCTGTTCGAGGCCAGAAACGGCCACCCCACCGGCATTGGCGGCCTTGGCGGGGCCGTACAGGATGCCAGCGTCCAGAAAGGCGCGCATGCCATTCCAGTCCGTGGGCATGTTCGCGCCTTCGCACACGGCGCGCACGCCGTTGTTCACCAGTGTCTGCGCATCTTCGCCACTGATCTCGTTCTCGGTGGCGCAGGGCATGGCGACGTCAACGGGCACCCCCCATGGCCGCTGGCCCTTGTGGAAGCTGACGTGATCGAAGCGATCCGCCACCTCGGCGATGCGGCCGCGGCGCTCTTCCTTGAGTTCGCGAATGAACTCCAGCAAATCGTGGTCCAAGCCGCCTGGGATGTGAATGAAGCCGGAGGAGTCCGACAGGGTGACCACTCTTGCCCCGAGGGTGATCGATTTCTGGGCGGCGTAGATGGCCACGTTGCCGGAACCCGAAATCGCCACCGATTTCCCTTCGATGCCGTCCCCGGCGTGGTTGAGCATGTTTTCGCAGAAATACACGCAACCGTACCCGGTGGCTTCCGTGCGCACCAAGCTGCCGCCGAAGTTCAGGCCCTTGCCGGTCAAGATGCCGGCGTAGCGGTTCGCCAAGCGCAGGTATTGCCCGAACAGCACGCTGATTTCCCGGGCGCCGACGCCAATGTCGCCAGCGGGAACGTCGGTGTCCTCACCGATGTGGCGATGGAGCTCGATCATCAGCGACTGGCAAAAGCGTTCCACCTCGCGGTCGCTCTTGCCCTTGGGGTTGAAGTTTGAACCGCCCTTGCCGCCGCCCATCGGCAGGCCGGTCAGGCTGTTCTTGAAGACTTGCTCGAAGCCGAGAAACTTCAGGATGCTCAGGTTGACTGATGGATGAAAGCGCAAGCCGCCCTTGTAGGGGCCGATGCAGTTGTTGAACTGCACCCGCCACGCGCGGTTGATGCGCACGTTGTGCGCGTCATCCTCCCAGCAGACCCGGAAGATCAATACGCGGTCCGGCTCGGTCAGACGCTCCAGGATCCGAGCCTCTCGATAAGGCCGGTTTTCCAGCACAAAGGGCATCAGGCTCTCGACGACTTCGCGAACCGCTTGGTGAAACTGGGTTTCCCCCTCGTTGCGGCGAAAGAGCCCGCGCATGAAGCGAGCGACTTCGTCCTCGACCGCTGGGTTTCGGTGCGCCATGTCCAACCTTCCTGTGCAAGCAGGCGGACATTTTAAGGGAGTTGAACCGGCGATAAGAGGACTGATCGCAACGCGGTGACCGGATGCCCGGTTGTGCGAAATCTCTTACGAATTGCCGGGGCAACGGCGCACGGTTGTTTCAGCTTTTGCCGGATTGCCCCGCTGCTTGGGGACACCTTAGCATTCTTGGGAAAGAGGGGGACGCTGGCTTCCAAGAGGCGGCGGCCTGTTCATCCAACCACCCAATGGCACTGACATGAAGACCGATGACTTCCAAGCCCAGCGCACCCTGGCCAAGGTGTTGAAACGAGAGCTGTCTCCCGCAACCGTGGGCGAGGACGGCTGGACCGACCTGCACTTTGCGGCAGTGATGGGTCTAAGCGACGATTGCCGCGCCTTGGTGGGTCAGGGGGTGCCGGTCGATGCGCGCCTCAAGGACGACGGCAATTCGCTGACCGCCGGGCTGCTGCGGACCCTTCGGGATCTGGGCCTCGGCTTCACCACTTGGGAACGGGAGGGCGATGCGCCCCTGCACTTGGCCGCTTGGGCGAATGCGCCGGCCACGGCCGCGGCGTTGTTGGATTGCGGTGCGAACGTCAACGGCAAGTTGGCGTCGGGGGCAACGCCGTTGAGCGTGGCCGCCCGGTTTGACAGCGCCGCCACTGCGGAGGTCTTGTTGGCGAACGGCGCCGATGTGCAGGTGCGGGAGTTTTTTCGCTACACGCCGTTGCACACCGCCGCGTTCCAGCGGTCCTTGGCGACCGCCAAGCTGCTCGTGGATGCCGGTGCGGACATCGCCGCCCAGGCCCATGACAACTGGACGCCCCTGCACGTGGCGGCACTGTTCGACGCCACGGATGTCGCTCGGCTGCTGCTTGATTGCGGTGCGGACATCAACGCCGTGTCGGAGGCGGACGGCGGCACGCCCCTCGATTTCGCCGAGGCTAGGTCATGCAATGCTACGGCAGCCATGCTCCGCCGACGTGGCGGTGACATCACCGTGGAGGAGCGCACGGAAATGATCGGCGTCATCGACACCAAGCTCGGCGGCGGCTGGGGCGTGATGCAGCCGATCTATCGACGCAGCAAAAAGAGACGGGCGCCCCGTCGCCGCAGGGCAGTCGGTTGATGGTGAGGCCATCGACCGCGTCGAGGGGCTGTTGTAAGCTCGTTGCCCATTCAAGGAGGAACCCATGCGCATTCACGTTCACGCTTTGCCCACGCTGCTTGCCGCCGCTTTGCTCGCGGGTTGCGAGCCGGTCGAGGAGGCACCACCCGCCCCGCCGCCGAGCGCGGAGGAGGCCTTCCGGCTGCAGGTTGAGACGGCTTCGCCTGGGTCGGTCATCGAGGTTCCGGCAGGCACCCTGCGCCTGCAGAGGGGTTTGGTGCTTAACACCGATGGCGTCACGATCCGTGGCGCCGGCATGGACCAATCCATCCTGAGCTTCAAGGGGCAGTTGGCGGGCGCTGAGGGTTTGTTGGTGACGGCCAGCGACTTCACGATTGAGGATCTCGCCATCGAGGACACCGCCGGCGATGCCCTGAAAATCACCGACGGGCGCAACATAACCGTGCGCCGGGTGCGCACCGAATGGACCGGCGGCCCGAGCACTGAGAACGGCGCTTACGGCATCTACCCGGTGCAGACCGAGAACACCCTGATCGAGGGCTCGGTGGCCATCGGCGCATCGGATGCCGGCATTTACGTTGGCCAATCGCGCAACGTCGTGGTGCGCGACAGCCGGGCCGAATTCAACGTGGCGGGCATTGAGATCGAGAACACTGTTCATGCGGACGTGTTCGGCAACGTGGCGGCCAACAACACCGGCGGCATTCTCGTGTTCAACATGCCGGACCTGCCGGAAGAAGGCCACAGCACACGCGTGTTCAACAACCGGGTCGTTGACAACAACACTGCCAACTTCGGCATTCCGGGTTCGGCGGTGGCCGGGGTGCCCGCCGGTTCCGGCATCCTCATCAACGCCAACGACCGGGTGGAGGTGTTCGACAACGAAATCCGCAACAACCAAACCGCCAATGTGCTGATCTCCAGCTACTTCAGCGCCAACTACACCGGCGAGCGCAAGGTGGTGGAGACCTTCGACCCCTACCCGGAAACGCTGCTGATTCTCGGCAACACCTTTGGTCTTGGCGGTGGCGCTCCGGATCACGAGGGCCTTGAGACGGTTCGCTTGGCGCTCTTCGGCGCGGAGGGCCACTTGCCCGACGTGGTTTGGGATGGGGTGCGCCATCCGGAGCGAACGGCGGCTGAATTCGCCATCTGCGTGGACAACGCCCCTGCGGACGTGCTCAACGTGGACGGCGCCAACGGCTACGCCAGTCCATCCGTGGTCACCAGCGAGCACCAATGTTCGCATCCCCGGCTGGGTCCGGTGGAATTGGCCGGGGGTGCTGCTTAGTGCCTCGTCAAGCGTCATACGCCGCATCAGCGTTCGCCCCTTGGTCGGTGGCAAGGCGCGGCCCGCAGGTAATGGCCAGTCCCATTGGCAAGGGGCGCAACGCGGCCACGGGCCAAGGGGCGGACGCCCTTCGGGAGCGTCGGCGGCGCGCCATCGCTTCGTTGCAGCCCTTGGCAATGCGGCCAGGCATTCCCTGCGGGCCGCGCCTCGCGCTGACACGCCGCCGTCGCTCTGATGCGGCGTATGACGCTTGACGAGGCACTAGGCCAGTCGTGGAACCGGGCCGGGTCGCTGCGGGGTTCGCGCTCTGCTGCGCGCTTAGCCTGCTGGGGGCCTGCGCACCGGCACCGGAAGTTCGGCTCCATGACTCCGCCGAGTATCCCCGGCGGCTCGCCGATTGGGGGCTCATCGAGCGCCGAGGCGACCGTCTGGTTTTGGGGGAGGGCGTTCTCCCCTACGATGTCAACACGCCGCTGTTTGCGGACTACGCGCAAAAGCTCCGCACGGTCTGGCTGCCCCCAGGGCGTAGCGCCCGGTTCGATGCCGACCAGGCGTACGACCTGCCTGTGGGCACCTTGATCACCAAGACGTTCTTTTATCCCACCGACGGTGGCATCGCACAGGCTGCAGAGAGTTGGGATGGCCGCCTTGAGACCCTTGACTTGGCCCGTGCCCGTCTGGTGGAAACGCGCTTGCTGGTGCGTCAAGCCGAACGATGGGAGGCGCTCGCCTACGTATGGCGCGGCGATGAGGCTTGGCTGTCGATCACTGGCGCGATCATCCCCTTGCCCTTGGCCCCCCCGGACGGAGGCGCGGCGAGGGCGATCAACTACATGGTGCCGAGCCGCAACCAATGCGCCAGTTGCCATGTCACCGGGCAGGAGGGGGATGCCTTGATGCCAATCGGCCTCACCACCCGGCAACTCAACCGCGGCTACGGCGGCGGCCCCGGCAATCAGATTGCGGACTTCCAGGCGCTGGGCTGGCTGGACGGCGTCTCGCCGGCAACGGAGTGGGCGCGCAACGCGGACTGGGTCGATACCGATGAATCGCTAGCCCATATGGCGCGTTCCTACTTGGATGCCAACTGCGGCCACTGCCATAACCCTCTCGGGCGGGCCGACACCACGGGCCTTTGGCTGAATATCCACCACGGCCCGCTGCGCCGCTTGGGCCTGTGCAAGCCGCCGATCGCTGCGGGCCAGGGCACCGGCGGGCGGCGCTACTCGATCGTGCCCGGCCGGCCAGACGCCTCGATCCTCGTGTTCCGCATGGCTGATGACGACCCGGCGACGCGAATGCCGGAAATCGGCCGTTCCATCGTGCACCGGCGCGGCTTGGCGGTGGTCTCGGATTGGATTGCGGCGCTGCCCAATGAGTGCGCGGAGCCGGGTTACGCAGGCGCCTTGGTCCAAGGGGGTTGATGCGCCGGGGCTGCAATGCCTTAAAATGGCGCCATGAATACGCAAGATCCCTACGCCATCCCTCTCGAGCAAATCGACGTCTCCGACCCCTACCTTTTTCAGCAGGATGCCCATTGGGGCTTCTTCGAGCGCTTGCGCAAGGAGGCGCCGGTTCACTACTGCCCGGAAAGCAAGTTCGGGCCGTATTGGTCGGTGACGAAATTCAACGACATCATGGCCGTGGAGAAGAATCACGATCAATTCTCCTCCGAAGAGGGCATCACCTTGGGGCCGCCGGTCTCGGTGCCGGAAGAGGAGATCATGGACACACCGATGTTCATCGCCATGGATCCGCCCAAGCACGACGTGCAGCGGGCCACGGTGCAGCCGGTGGTGGAGCCGCGCAACCTGCAGGCCCTAGAAGGCACCATCCGGGAGCGGGCGGCGGGCATTCTTGATTCCCTGCCGCGGGGCGAGACCTTCAATTGGGTGGATCGGGTGTCCATTGAACTCACCACCAGGGCTATTCAAAAGTCCTGACGGCGGTTGGCTGAGGTTTCCGGTTGGTTTT
>VYDB01000109.1 GCA_009843635.1 Gammaproteobacteria bacterium | reverse complement strand
TTACCGCTCCCCTGCGCCCCGCCAGCCCGGTGCCGCTGCTGACTTTGGCCCGGCCGGTTGTGCGACTTCGCCCGCTCCCGCCGCGGCCCGGTGGCGGCGCCAAGGCAAACCCAGCCGACCCAACCCGGAAAGCCCAACGCGTTCATGGGGTTGCGGCCCTGCCCGGCCGCCCCAAAATCAAGGCGGAAAAAGCGTCATCGCCTACAGACGGACACCCGGCCGCCCGCCATTATGGGGGCATGGAGCACGACGCCCTCAGCAAGCTGTTCTTCGCCCTGCCACCGGTGCAGGCCGACGTCCTGCGCATCGTCGCCCAGGGCTGGGTCCACCTCCTCGACCTAGCCACCCTGGAGCGGGTCAGCGCCGAGCACGCCGACCCCGACCTCAGCCAGCGGGCCGGCGACCAGGCCTGGCGGGTCCGCTTCCGCGAGGGCGTGGCAGGGAAGGGCGAGCCGCCATGGCTGCTGGTCCCCGAGGAGTTCCAGTCCACCGCTGACGCGGACATGGACGCACGGGTCCGGGAGTACGGGGCGCGCGACTTGGCGGCGCTGCGCCGGGAAGGGGCATGGTCTCGGGAGGGCGGGGCGCCGCTGGTGCTGCCGGTGGTGATCCATGACGGCCTGCACCCTTGGCGGCGGGGCGCCGATCCTCTGGACGGCGTGCCGGAGGCGGCGGCGCGTGCGCTGGCGCCGCTGCAGCCGGGTGGCTGGGTGCTCCTTGACGCGGCGGCCGGGGCGTTGGAGGATTGGCCTGCGGGCAACCGGGTGACGGCCTGGGTGGGGCTGCTGCGGGCCGAGACGGCAGCGGCGCTGGCCGTGGCGCTCGGCCAGAGCCTCGCGGACTTTCCCGATCCGGGCGACGTTGAGGTCCGCAAGGCCCTGCGCCTGTGGGCGCTGGCGCTGCTGAGGGCCAAGGTTTGGGACAGCGATGGGCTGGCGGCATTCGAAGACGAACAGGGAGATGGCGACATGACGACTTTGCTTGAGGCGAATGGCAGGAAGATCAGGGCGGACATATTTGAGCAGGGCGTTGCCCAAGGCATGGAACGGGGCATAGCCCAAGGGGTGGAGCAGGGCCGTTCGGAGGAGCGCGAGCGGCTGCGCGAACTGGCGCGGCAGCTTGACCCGGAGACGGCCGCGAGGGTCGCCAAGCTCCTCGACCAAGGGGATTGATGAACCTCAGCACAGCCGCCGCTTGAGGGCATTCGCCGTCGAAAGGGCTCCCGGGATTCCAATCGAGGGCGGGACGCTTGTCTGTTAGATTTCCCTTGCTCCAAAAGTCAACGCCCGAACCAGGCGGGATCCTTGGACCGAGGGCATCCCGCCCTCGCCTTGAATCAGCGTGGTTCCAGGCAAGTCGCTGGCTCGGTCGATTGCTGTTTGCCCTAGGCGCGCTGGTGCTGTCCTGCACGGTGCTTGCAAACGGTGTGGCGCGGCCGAACATCATGCTCATGGTGGTCGAGGATCTTGGCCCGCGCATTGGCGCCTATGGTGACCCACTGGCGCGAACGCCCAACATAGATCGGCTGGCCGCCGATGGCGTGCGCTTTACCAACGTGTTCACGACGTCCGGAGTCTGCGCGCCCAGCCGTGCCGCCTTGATCACGGGCATGCACCAGCAGGCCATTGGCGCCCAGCACATGCGCACCAGTTCCTTTGGCCGGTCGCGCGATGGGGCGCTCGGAACCTTCTCGACGCCTGGGCCGGCCTATTAAGCCGTGCCGCCGGCTTTCGTCAAGGCGTTTCCCGAGCGGTTGCGTACGGCCGGCTACTTCACGATGAACAATGTCAAAACCGACTACCAGTTCGGCGAACCCTTCACGGTCTGGGACCGCAGCGGCGATACGGTGTCGCTCGCTGACCGAGACCCCGATAAGCCGTTCTTCTTCATGCTCAGCCACTTCGGGACCCACGAGAGCGGGATGTTTCGCCGGGGCTTTGCGGACCGGTTCGAGTTGAGCGAGCGCATCTTCGCCCTCAACGATGCCAGGCTCGCCCGTCTTGAGGCACGCACTGACCCGGCGCGGGTTGCCGTGCCCGCCTACCTGCCTGACACGCCAGAGGTGCGCAGGGACATTGCCCGACACTACGACAACATCGCGGTCATGGACCACTGGGTCGGCGAGCGCCTCGAGGAACTCCGGGTGGTCGGCCTGCTCGACAACACGGTGGTGATCTGGACGACGGACCACGGCGACGGCCTGCCGCGCGCCAAGCGGTCGATCTACGATTCCGGGTTGCGGGTGCCCTTCATCGTCCGTCTGCCGAATCGTGACCGGGCCGGCACCGTCGATACGCGCCTCGTTTCCTTCGTGGATCTGGCACCGACGCTCTTGGCGCTTGCTCGCGCGCCCGTGCCGCCGCATCTGCACGGCCAGGATTTTCTCAAGGAGGCTGTGCCAGGTCGGCGCTATGTCTATGCGGCGCGGGACCGGCTCGACGAGCTGCCGGACCGCAGCCGCGCCGTCCGCGATGCGCGCTTCAAGTACATCCGCAACTACCTGCCGGAACGCCCCCTGCTCGGGGCGCTCTACTTCCGGGAAAACCTCGCCACCATGGCCGAGCTGCGGCGGCTGCATGGAGAACGGGCGCTGGCTCCCGCCCTGGCGCGGTATCTCGAGCCGTCCCGTCCGGCTGAGGAACTCTATGACCTTGCCAAGGATCCCGACGAGATGCGCAATCGGATCGATGACCCGGCCTATCAGGATGAACTGCATCGGCTGCGCGACGCGCTCGACCGGTGGCTGGACGAGGTCGGTGACCTGAGCGCGCAACCCGAAGTGGAGATGGTCACCCGGTTGATGTGGCCGGGCGGCGAACAGCCGGTGACGCAGGCGCCGGTCTTTGCGGTGGACTGCAGCGGCCCAACGCCGATCGTGGAGCTGCGCGCGGCGACACCGGGCTCGTCCTTGGGCTGGCGCCACGCGGGAGCGCCGTTCTGGTCGCTGTACAGTGGGCCGTTGGAAACCGTGCCTTTCGGTGCACGGCTCGAAGTCAAGGCCATTCGCTACGGCTATCGCGAAAGCGAAGTGACTGCCGCTTCTCTATGCGAGGGCTTCGACGCGGACTAGCCCGCATCGGGAAACGCAGGGTTCCAAGTAGAGGCCACGAACCTTCGGTTCGTTGTGATTTCTGCAGCGCGAAATGCGTTTATTTGCCCAAAATTCTTAGCCCAAAAAACGCCGATACCTTCAATTTTGAAGGATTTCGGCCCAATTGGATTTCTTGTAGGTTGCGGCAGATTGCGGCAGATGCAGGGAAAACCGTGGACATGATGGCAGGGGGCCAAGACGCCGTTTCGGGGCCGGGCGGGAGCGCGGCGTGAACTTGGACGACGCCTTCAAGCGCTGCCTCGCGGGGCTGCACGAAGCGGCCTTGGACGACGGCGCCCGCCATCGCGCCGCCACCCTGATCGCGGAGGCTTGCGGCTCCAAGGGCCATGCGCTGGCGGTCGGCGAGAGAACTACCGGCGAGGGCATTCACATCGACTTCATGGATTGCGTCGCGGGCAGTGACCCCCGTCCGGACATAGGGCGCAAGTACATACAGATTTACAACGACCAAGACATAGGCATGCGCCGCTTCCGCAAGCTGCCCACAGGCCAGATGACTCATGTCCGCAGCCTCTACACGGCAAAGGAGAGGCGGACGTCCCCGACCTTCAACGAGATGTGGCGCCCGGCGCACGCTGACAACGGCCTGGTAGTGTGCCTAGACGATCGGGACCGCTGGCGCGCCACTTGGGCATTGGGCAGCCCGGTTGACGACGACTGGGACTCCGCGAAGGTGCGTCTGTTCGAGGCGCTGATACCGCATACGCGCCAGTTCGTGCGCGTGCGCCAGTCCCTGGCCGAAGCCGATGCCCTGGGCGCCGGCCTGGCGGGGTTGCTCGACAATGGCCGCATCGGCGTGGTGCAGATCGACCGTCGCGGGCAGGTGGTGGCCGTCAACGCGCCGGCGCTGGCGATCCTGCGCCGCGGCGACGGGCTCATCGACCGTGACGGTGCCTTGGACGCGTGGCTGCCAGCGGATCGCAGCCGCCTGCGGCGGCTGGTGGGCCGGGCGCTGCCGGTGGCTGCGTCGGACGCGCCCCCGAGCAGCGGCTCGATGACGGTGCAGCGCGCCTCCGGCCGCTCGCGGCTGGGGGTGCACGTGACCCCGGTGGGCGATCCGGCAGCCGACTTCGGGGGCCGCCGGGTGGCGGGGCTGGTGCTGGTCGTCGATCCGGCGCACCGTCCTCGGATCGACGCGGCGCGGGTGGAGAAGACCCTCGGCCTGACCCGCTCCGAGGCGCGCTTGGCGGCGCTGCTGACCGAGGGGCTGAGGGTGCGCGAGATCGCCGCCGCGGCGGGCTGGCGGGAGAACTACGTGCGCTGGCTGGTCCGCCAGCTGGGCGCCTCGGGCCAGGTCGATGTGGCGCGCCAGGTGCTGGCGGTGGACGCCCTGCCGCAGCGCTGACGGCCCCTGCCGACGGGTGCCTCTCGCCCCGCGGCGCCTTCCGGACGCCCTTTCACCGGCCGTCCAATACCTTCAAATTTGAAGGATTTACAGGGACTTAGCTCTTCCCATCATGCACGTGTCGGGGAACCGACCACCGCAGACAGGCGGTCGCGCCGTTCAAATAGTGAGGGAAGAGAGCATGGCTACACCGGGGTCGTTTCGGATTGGCGAGCGGGTGGCGCGCCCTTGGCGGAAGGGAGCGGCTGCCCTGCTCGCCCTCGCCCTGCTGCCCGTGGCCGCGCCGGCGTCCGCGGCCTTGGCGGTCAGCAACACCGGGCAGTCGCAGAGCGGCAGCACCACCTTTGGCAACGGTAATCATGCTCAATCGTTCTCCACCGGCAGCCATTCCGATGGCTACAAGCTCACCCGCGCGGACTTGACCGTTCGCAGGATCGGCACGGCACCGACCTACACCGTGAGCATCCACTCGGACTCGGCCAGCGGCCCCGGCACCAGCCTGGGGACGCTGACGAACCCGTCCGGCCTGCCGACCGGCTGGACCACCCCGTCCCAGTTCGCGGCGCCGGACGACGGCATCGACTTGAACGCGGGCTCCAAGTACTGGGTCGTGGTCGAAGTGACCGCCAACCACACGTCTCTTCAATTGGCGCTCACGAATTCGGGTGCGGAGGATTCCGGCGGCCTGGCGGGGTGGAGCATTGACGGACGCCGCTTTCGAAGTAGCAGCAGCTGGGACCCTGCGAACAACTTCTGGCAGATGGCCATCCAAGCCACCGAGGTGGATTCGACCAAGCCGACCCTCGTCGCTGCCCGGCTGCTCGGCATCGAGCTCACGCTCACCTACGACGAGGCCCTTGGGGCGGCGGCCAGCTTGGCGAACAACGCGTTCACGGTCAAGAAGACGGATGTCGACGGCGACGTGTCCACCGTGGGCCTGAGCACCTCCGCCGCTCCGTCGGTCAGCGGCAGCGCGGTGGTCCTGACTCTGGCGGCCGCGCTGGACGCCGACGACCGCAGCGTCAAGGTCAGCTACGCCAAGCCCTCCACGGGCACGGCCAACAAGATCGTGGACCTTGCGGGCAACGAGGCCGACGGCTTCACGGACGAGGCGGTGGCGCGGGTGGCGGTTTCCAACCTCGGCCAGACGACCGACCGGGTCGAGTGGTTACCCACCGTCGAATCATCCCAATGGTCCCAACAGTTCACGACGGGGCCGAACCGGACGGGCTACGCCCTCGAAGGCGTTGACGTGGACTTCGACGAATCTCCGTCCGAAGGGGATCGCAGCCTCTTGCGGATGCTTGTGTATGGGGACGGAGGCCGGACGAACGTCACGCTGGCACCGCCGAGTTCCCTCCGGGGTGGACAGTCCGCGGTCCTCACCTTCACCGCGCCCGAGGGGACGACGCTTGCGCCGGGCACGGAGTACTCCGTGGAGTGGGGCAGGACCGACAGATCGATAAAGTCGATAGGGACAATCAACCGGACGGTCAGTGGCGAGGAGGACTCTGGTGGCTTGGCTGGCTGGAGCCTGAACGACAGGTCGAGGAACAACAGCGGTACCGGTTGGGTGTACATCGGCGGGGCCGGCACCAAAAACCCCCTGAAGATCGGCGTCCACGGCCACCAACTCCCCAACCCCATCGCCAGCGCGGTAGTGGACGACAGTACGCTGACGCTGACGTTCAACAAGGACCTGAACCCGGGCTCGCTGCCGGCGCCCGGCGCTTTCCTGGTGACCGTGGACGACAGCCGCCGCCAGGTGGCCGAGCGCGGCGTGGGCAGCTTCAACGGGCTGAACGGCCTGAGGGTCCTTCCCAGGCAGCTGCTGCTGACGCTGGCCTCGGCGGTGGACTCCGGCGAGACGGTCAAGATGCGCTACGACAAGCCCGCCAGCAACCCCCTAAAGGACACGGACGGCAACGACATCACGCCGTTCAACAACTACCCCGTCACCAACAACAGCAAGCCGACGCTGCTGAACGCCGGCATCCGCCCGGGTGACCGCACCAAGCTGCGGCTGGTCTTCGACGAGCCGCTGGACGAGAGCTCGGAGCCGGCCAGCTCCGCCTTCTCCGTGACGGTGGCGGGCACAGCGCGCGCCCTGGCGTCGGGCGACGCGGTGGCCATGGACGGCAACCTGGTGACGCTGACGCTGTCCTCGGCGGCGGCCTCGGGCTCGGCGGTCACGGTGGGCTACACGAAGCCGAGCACCGCCGCCAGCCGGCTCAAGGACGCCCTCGGCAACGAGGCGGACGCCTTCACCAGCCAGACGGTGAAGATCGACAACGCCAACGCGCCGGCCTCCAGCCGGGCAGGCGCTACGATCAACGCGGTAGCGGATACCTTAGTGTCGCTCCGCTTCAACTGGACGCAGTTCACCGACGCTGACGGCGACCCGCTGACCCTGTCGTGGCGCGCGAACCGCTACGACGTTTTTCGACGCAGCCAGACGCAGACACCCGATGTCAACGCCCAGGTTAGCCGCCTCTTCGTCGAGCACGCTTCGGCCTGCACAGTAATGAACCTCGACCCCCAGGTCGTTCCGGGGAGCCACACCACCACCCTCACGATGAAGGCGGCCGATCCCTACGGCGAGTCGACTTCGGTCGGACTGAACTTCACCTTCACGGGCTCCGCGCAGGATTGTCCGGCGCTCACGGGGACGCCGGGAGTGAGGGGCGTGGCGCTGGCGCTGGTCTACGAGGGTGTCTCGGATGCTAACGTGCGTGGGCTGTCCGCGTCCGATTTCACGGTCACGGTGGACGGGACGGCGGTGACGCCGACCGCGGTCTCCGTTGGCACGAAGTCGAGCTCCGGTGCCACGAGGACCACGCCGGTCACGCTCACGCTGCCCAGCAGGGTGAGAAGGGGACAGACGGTCACGGTGAGGCACGCTGCCCCGGCCAACCCAGGCACGGTCGGCTTCGCCGACCGCGCGGCGACCTGGTCCGGCGGGCCGCCGACCGCGACCCCGGCGAACGCCGGGGACCTCACGCAGACCGCGCCGCCGGGCGAACGCAGGGAGGTGACGCTCACCCTCGCCGATCCGGACATCGACTCCACCGACCTCGTGGTCATCCCCAGCGGCGGGACCAGCACCGACCCGGAGAACACGCTGACCGTCACGGTGTCGTCGAACCGTCCGGAGGCGCTCGCGGAGTGGGGCTACGACACCGCCGCCGGCAAGGCGTTCCTCAAGGTCAAGGACGCCCTCGGCCTGTGCGCGCTCGACCCGCGGCCGCCGGCCACGTTCACGAGCACGGTGACGGTGACGGTGACGGACATCGACGGGGAGTCCGTGTCGAAGGACATCGTCGGCACGACGAATTGGAGCGAGTCGGCGTGCGGCCCGACGCTCGCGGCCGCGAGCGGCGCCAGGCCCTACGTGGCCGGCCGGTCGCTGACGATGACCTTCAACAAGGCGCTCGACGAGACGGCGGGCGCCAAGCCGGCCGCCGGGGACTTTGCGGTGACCGTGGGAGGCGACGCGCGGCAGGTGACCGGCGTTAACGTCAAGGGCAGCACGGTGACTCTGACCCTGGCCTCGCCGGCGGCCGAGGGCGAGACGGTCACGGTGAGCTACACGGCGGGGACCAACCGACTCCGGTTCGCCGACGGCACCGGCGAGCCGGGGGAGGGCTTCTCCGGCCAGTCGGTGGCCAACTTCACCGGGGAGGTGCCGACGCTCTCGACCGCGGCCGTGAACGGCGTGACGCTGACCCTGACCTACGACGAGGCGCTCGACGAGGCCTCCGAGCCGGCCACCGGCGACTTCGAGGTGACCGTTGACGGCGACGCCTGGACGGTGGACGAGGTGGACGTGGTCGGCAGCGCGGTGACGCTGACCCTGGACCCGGCGGTGAGCGCGCGCGAGGTGGTCAAGGTGGGCTACGAGGCGGGGACCAACCCCATCCGGGGCACGCTGCGCCACGACGCGGTGCGCTTCGACGCCGCGAACTTCTCCGGGCGGACGGTCACGAACAACTCCCCCGACATCCACCCGCCGGAGTTTTCGAGCCTGACCGTGCAGGGCACGGCGCTGACGATCACCTACAACGAGCCGCTGGACCAGGACGAGGACCATGTGCCGCCGACCTCCCACTTCCCCGTTACCGTGGACGGCAAAACCCGCAACGTCCTCGAGGTTGAGGTGACCGAGCGCCGGGTGACGCTGACCCTGTCGGACCCGGCGGTGAGTTCGGGCCAGAACGTCGGGGTGACCTACACGGCCCAGGAGGCCAACGACCCCAACTCGGGCCGGGGTATTCGGGACCTCGCGGGCAACTGGGCGAAGGCGTTCGGGCCGTTCGCGGCCACCTACGGGCCGCCGCCGTCCACGGCGCGGCCGCCTTCCGGCGGTGGCGGAGGCGGCGGTGGAG
>VYDB01000056.1 GCA_009843635.1 Gammaproteobacteria bacterium | reverse complement strand
CTCCAAAAACCCGACCGATCAACGGCAAATCAAGGACTTTTGAATAGGCCTGGCGCAATCATACGGCAGCTTGCGATGCCCGAGTCAGGGTGCTATCAACGAACCATGAAACGGCATGCCATGCCCCTGCCTTGGGAACGCCCGGGTTCGTGAACCGAATTCAGGATGAGCAGGCCATCGTCCTGCACACTCGCGCCTACCGCGAGTCGAGCCTCATCGTGCAGTTTCTGACCGCCTCCCACGGCCGCATTGCCGCCGTTGCACGGGGTGCGCGCCGGGTTGGGCGCAATCGCGGCGGGAGCAGCCTGCAGCCCTTTTACCAGGGCTTGCTGAGTTGCTCGGGTCGGGGTGCGTTGGTGACCCTCAATCGCTTTGACTTGGCCGAAGCCCGGTGGTTGACCGGCAACCGCGTGGCGTCGGCCTACTACATGGCGGAACTGGTCGTGCGCCTGACTCGGGAGTGGGAGTCCGCGCCGCGCCTGTTTGGCGGGGTGGAGTGGGCCTTGGGCGAGTTGGCCGAGGTGGATGGCAACGAGGGGATTGAATCCTGCCTGCGCCAATTCGAGAAGCTGCTCCTTGAGGAACTGGGCTACGGCCTCGATTTCAGCCGTGATGCGGCAACCGGAGAAGGCATTGACGAGGCGGCTTGGTACGGCGTGTCGCCGGAAGCGGGCTTCATCGCCGGTCCGGACGGCGAGGGCTATCCGGGGGTGGCGCTCAAGGCCATTGCAGCCGGTTGCTTCGACGAGGCGGAAACCCGCCGGTTCGCCAAGCAGATCTTCCGCGCCCTGCTTGCCGACCACCTGGGTCCCGCGCCCTTGATGAGCCGCCGACTCTACCGCCGCGGAATCTGAAGCCTTGGCCCGGCGTCTACCTCAGTTTGTCGAACTGCGGATCACCGGCGTTGACGCCGATGGCCGCGGGCTGGGCGAGATCGATGGGCGGCCGATTCGGGTCAAGAACGCGCTGCCGGGCGAACGAGTGCGGGCACGCTTGCTGCGCCGCCGGCGCGGCGAGTGGTGGGGCGAAACCGATGCGGTGCTGGTTGCGAGCCCGGCCCGGCATCCCGCACCCTGTCCGCTGTTCCCCCGCTGTGGCGGCTGTGCGGTGCAGCAATTGGAGGGCGCAGCTCAACTCGCCGCCAAGCAAGCGCGCTTGCTTGAATTGCTGGACGCTAGCGGCGTCGAGGTGGGGCGGCTCCGCCCGCCGGTGGCGGGGCCAAGCTACCACTACCGAACCAAGGCGCGGCTGGGCGTTCGGCTGGTTGGCGATGCGCCGCTCATCGGCTTTCGCGAGCATTTGAGCAATCGCGTGGCGCGCATGGACGACTGCCTAGTGCTGGCGCCGCGCCTCGGGCGCCTGATCGAGCCCTTGAAGGCGCTGGTGAGCGGCTTGAGCGTGCGCGACGCCGTGCCGCAGATCGAACTGGCGGCGGGGGATGAGGGCTGTGCCCTGGTGGTGCGGCACTTGCGCCCGCTCGTGGCTGGCGATGTGGACGCGTTGCGGCGATTTGCCCTGCGCTTCGGGGTTGCGCTCCTCACCCAAGCCGGGGGACCGGAAACCGCCGCCCTGCTGGCGGCGCCGGCGGGCCGGACGCAGCGGCTCGGCTACGCCATCCCGGCCTTCGGGCTCTACCTGAACTTTCACCCATCTGATTTCACCCAAGTCAATCTCGCGCTTAATCGGCGCTTAGTGGCCGATGTTGTGCAATCGTTGGGGTCGCCCACGGGCATGACCGCCGACCTGTTCTGCGGCATCGGCAATTTTTCCCTGCCCTTGGCCCGGCGTGGCCACCGGGTGCTGGGGCTGGAAGGCGATGGTGGCTGCATTGATCGAGCCAAGGACAACGCGGCTCTCAACGGCTTGGGCGGGCGTTGCGAATTCTCCGTTGCGGACTTGTACAAGGCTCCCGCGCTGCCGCCTCGGCTGGGTGCCGTGCTGGTGGATCCGCCGCGCTCCGGGCTGGGTTCGGCCTTGGTGGAAGCGCTCAATGGGCGTACGGATAGACTGGCTTACGTATCCTGCAATCCGGCCACATTCGCCCGCGACGCCCGCCACTTTGTGGACCTCGGCTTCAACTTGGCCGAGGCCGCGGTTTACGACCTATTCCCGCATACGGCTCACATAGAGACCTTCGGCCTGTTTGAGCGCTGATGTGCTAACCTTCGCCACTTTGCCTTAAGTCCATGCGGACGCGGCGATTTACCATTTGATGCCACTAGGGAGGAACCAATGGCGCAGACCCATGACCACGAAATCGTATCCATCTATCCGTTTTCCGATGAGGAAGTTGACCAATTGATGGACAACTCCCAGGAGTGCGTTCTCATGTGGGCCACCAAGGACGGCTGGCCGGTGGGCGTCACCCATGCCTTTCTCTGGCACGAGGGCAAGATCTGGATCACTTTCGCCGTTCATCGGCACCGCGCTGCCGCCATTCGCCGGGACAACCGGGTCTCCGTGAACGTCAGCAGCCGAGGCTACCCCGACGGCGCCTCGGAGAGCTTGCCGAGCGGGGCCATCACCTTCAAGGGCACCGGCGAGTTCTTTGACGACGACGAGACCAAGGCTTGGTACTACGCGGCCCTGTCGAAGAAGCTGAACCCGGACAGCCCGGAAGGGGAGGCTTTCTTTAACAACTTGCTCGATTCGCCACTGCGGGTCATTCTCGCGGTGACGCCGGTGAAAAAGATCATGTACAACGGCGGCAAGGCTCAGGCCCACATGGCGGGTGCCATTTCCGAGGACGAGCTCGGCGAACGCCTGCCGGTCGACAAGGAGCGGATGAACGCGGAACGCGCCAAGCGTGGATTGCCGCCGCGTTAACCGGCGGAACCCGAACCTGCCCGCTGGCGTGATGATGACCCGGCTCATCGTTGCTGCGGCGTTGCTCGCTTGCCCCTTCGCGGCAGCCGATCAGACCGTCGGATGGCCCGCTTATGGCGGTGCGGATGGCGGGGGCCACTACACGCCAGCGACGCAAATCTCGCCGCAAAACGTGGCGCAGCTCGAGTTGGCCTGGACCCACCGCTCCGGCGATTTCCGGGAGGGTGTGGTCCCCGGGGTGGAGGGCTACGATTCCGCAGGCCAATCGGCGTCGGCGTTCGTCAACACGCCCATCGTCGTGGAGGATACGCTTTACTACTGCACGCCGTTCAACCGGGTCTTCGCGCTGGACCCGCGCACCGGCAAGGAGCGCTGGCGCTTTGATCCCGAGGTCAACATAGACTTGGAGCACCTCACCAATTGCCGAGCGGTGAGTAGCTGGATCGACCCACAGACACAGCCCGACGACCATTGCGCCCACCGCATCATCCTGCCCACCTTGGACGGCCGCATCTTTGCCTTGGACGGCGCCAGCGGCAAGCGTTGCGCTGGTTTTGGGGACAACGGCGAGATCGACCTAACGGTCGGGCTGACCGAGCACGGAGCCCGCGAGTACGGCATCACCAGTGCCCCGGCCATCATCGACGGCAAGCTCGTCACCGGCGCCTACGTGCTCGACTCCTTCCGGCCCGGCGTGCCCTCGGGCGTGGTGCGCGCCTACGACCTGCGTTCCGGAGCCTTCGCTTGGGGCTGGAACCCCGTGCCGCCGGGCAAGCCGGCGGTGGACGCCGAAGGGAACTTCACCGCCGGCACCACCAACGTCTGGTCCACCATTTCCGTGGATGCGGAACGCAATTTGGTGATCGTGCCCACCGGCAATTCCTCGCCCGACTATTACGGTGCCGATCGAGGGGGCGACTTGGACTACTACTCCAGTTCGGTGGTGGCCCTGGATGCGTCCACTGGCGAGGTGGTCTGGCACTACCAAACGGTGCATCACGACATCTGGGACTTCGACGTCCCGGCGCAGCCCACCTTGGTTGACGTGACCATCGATGGCGTGACCAGTCCGGCGGTGGTGCAGGTCACCAAGATGGGCATGACCTTCGTGCTGCACCGGGAAACGGGCCAGCCGCTGCACCCAGTGGAGGAGCGGCCAGTGCCGCAGACCGGTGCTGTGCCGGGTGAATATCTCAGCCCCACCCAGCCGTTCCCGATCAAGCCCGAGCCCCTGCATCAGTTGGGCGTCTCGCCGGATGACGCTTGGGGATTCACCTTCTGGGACCGGGGCCAGTGCCGCAAGGCGCTCGAGGAACACACCACCGGTCCCATCTACACGCCGCTGACGGAGCAGGGCACGGTGATGTATCCCTCCAACATCGGTGGCCAGAACTGGGGCTCCCCGGCGGTGGATCCGGAGCGGGGGCTGATGGTGACCGACACCAAGCACGTGGGCATGGTCGTGCGCTTGATGCCGCAAGATGAATGCGGCAAGGACGTGGGCTTTCCCCAGCACGGATCGCCCTATTGCGCGGTCATGACGCCGTTCCTGTCGCCTTGGGGCGCGCCTTGCACCAAGCCGCCCTGGAGCACGCTGGCGGCGGTGGACCTATCGACCGGCGACATCGTCTGGCAGGTGCCGTTCGGCAGTCTCAAGCATATGGCCCCCTGGCCACTCTCCCTGCTGAGTGGCTTCGGCACCATACAGATGGGTGGCCCGATGGTGACCCGCAGCGGGCTGACGTTCATCGCTGCCAGCGCCGACCGGCAGCTTCGGGCCTTCAGCACGGAAACCGGCGAGGAGCTCTGGAGCGACGAACTGCCCACCACGGGCAACGCCGTGCCCATGTCCTACGTTTCAGGTGGCAAGCAGTTCGTCGTCATCGCCGCCGGTGGCAATTTCACGTCGCCTTCGCCGCCCGGCGACTACCTGATGGCTTACAGCCTGCCCTGAGCGGGACTTACTTGGATGCCGAATCGACAACTTAAGAGGACAATCGTGAGCAACACCGCAGAACAACTGGACATCATTCGCGCCCGTCCGGGCTTCATTGCCGCCCTTGACCAAAGTGGCGGCAGCACTCCCAAGGCCTTGGGCCTCTATGGCGTTGAGGAAAGCGCATGGTCGAGCGAGGCGGAAATGTTTGACCTCGTCCACGCCATGCGCACTCGCATCATGACCAGCCCGGCCTTCAACTCGACGCGCATTCTGGGCGCCATCTTGTTCGAGAACACCATGGACCGGGAGGTCGAAGGGCTCGGCTCAGCGGCCTATTTGTGGCAGCACAAGCAGATCGTTCCCTTCCTGAAGGTGGACAAGGGCTTGGCGGAGGAACAGGACGGCGCCCAAGTGATGAAGCCCATGCGGGAACTCGACGCTCTGCTCGAACGCGGCAAGGCCAAGGGCATATTCGGCACCAAGATGCGCTCAGTCATCAAGCAGGCCAACCCGAGGGGCATCGAGGCCGTGGTGAGCCAGCAGTTCGAGACCGCCAAGCGGATTCTGGAAGCCGGGCTGACACCCATCGTTGAACCGGAGGTGGACATTCACTGCCCGGACAAGGCCAGCGCCGAAGCGACCCTGAAGGCGCTAATGCTGGCTGAACTCGATGCCCTCAAGGGTGGCCAAGTCATCCTCAAACTGACCCTGCCCGAGGAAGACAACCTCTTTGCTGATTGCGTCGCCCATCCCAACGTGGTGCGCGTCGCCGCCCTGTCCGGCGGCTACAGCCGGAAGGAATCCAACGCCCGCCTGTCCCGCCAGACCGGCATGACCGCGAGCTTTTCCCGGGCCCTCACCGAAGGTTTGGCCGCTCAGCAATCCGACGCGGCGTTCAACGAAGCCCTCGATGCGTCGATAGCCAGCATTTTCGAGGCGGCTAACGCTTGAGGGGTGTGATTGAACGAATCATCTGCCGGATTAGCCTGCAAGCACGTTGATCAACAACTGCCGCTCGCCGCGGTGGTGTCGGTGCTCCCACAGGAAGATGCCTTGCCAGGTTCCTAAGGCGAGTTCGCCGTCCACCATGGGGATGGACAGGCTGGTGGCTGTCAACGCCGACTTGATGTGTGCGGGCATGTCGTCGGGGCCTTCCGCAGTATGGGTGTAAAGCGCGTCGTCCTCCGGCACCAGCCGGTTCAGCCAGTGCTCCAAGTCGCGTTGAACGCTGGGGTCGGCGTTCTCCTGAATCAGCAGGCTGGCCGATGTGTGGCGGATGTAAAGGGTGGCGAGTCCGTCGCGCACACCGCAATCACGCACTGCTGCCGCCACTTCCTGGGTGATGTCGCTCAAGCCTTGCGCGTCGGTCCGCAACCTCAACTTTAGGTTCATAAAAAAACCGGATTGCTTCACTTCCCGCCGGGTGGCGTGCGCACCGGGGCGTTGACTGGCAGCGGTTGGATGTCGCCGTAGTACGCATCTAGGTCATCCGTGGTCCAAGGGGTGTCGCGGAACGCCGCATGCCGCTCCGCGGGGTGAGTCCACAATCCGGTCTTGCGGCCGTTGAAGGTGAGGATCTGGCCGTTGAAGTGGGTGGCGCCGTCGCTGGCCAGCCACACCAGGCCAGCGGCCACCTCATCTGGCGTGCCGAAGCCCATGGCGACCGGATCCGGGGGTGGTTCGCCCTGTTGGGCTGCAGCGGCCCGCGCCCGTTCGAAAACCACTTGGGTCATGTCGGTCTGGCCGATGGGCCAGAGGGCGTTGTTGCGGATGTTAAAGCGGCTGAACTCCAGCAGCGCGGTGCGCATCAGGCCAATCATGCCTTCCTTGGCGGCTGCGTAGTTGCCCTGGCCGAAACCGCCGGACAGTCCGGAGGCGGAGATGACCTGAATGATGTGGCCGCCGCCCGCCTCGCGCATCGCCAGCGCCGCCTGTTGAGTGCAGAGAAAGGCGCCACGCAGATGCACTTCGATGACGGCGTCCCATTCCTCGGCGGTCATTTTCAGCAGGGTTCGGTCGCGCACGATGCCGGCGTTGTTGACCATCACGTCGATGCCGCCGAAGCGCTCGACGCAAGTTCGCACCAAGGCCTCCGCGACGCCCGGTTCCGCCACCGAGCCGGGCACCGCCGCCACCTTGCCGCCCGCGGCGCGAATCGCCTCGGCGGTTTCATTGAGCACCGTCTCGTTGGTGCCATTGACGATGACCGAAGCCCCCGCGGCCGCGGAGGCGGCGGCGAAGCCCCGGCCGAGGCCTCGGGAGGAACCGGTGATCACCATGCGCTTTCCAGCTAGGCGCCCCATGGTTCAGTACGCCGAAGCGCCGGGCAGATGAGGGGCCCGATTGCGCACGTCGAAGGCGATGTTGAGTTGCTTGAGGCCGCGCAGGAAACTGCTCGGCAGGTGCTCAAAGGCGTCCGTGGAATCCTGCAGGCGAATGTTCTGCAAACGGTTCAGCAAGATGGTGAAGCTGGAGAACATCTCTTGGCGAGCTAAAGCCGCACCAGGGCAGTGGTGCGGACCGGAGCCGAAGGCGAGATGGGCACCCGCCTTCCTGCGGCAGATGTCGAAGGTCTCGCCGTCCTCGAACACCGCTTCGTCGCGATTGGCGGAGGCGTAGCCCAACGCCAAGCTCGCGCCCTTGGGCAGTTGGACGCCGCCGAGTTCGGTGTCTTGGGTGACCACGCGCCACAGGTGAACCACCGGCGGCTCAAAGCGCAATGACTCCTCGATGAAGTTGCGCAACAGCTTGGGGTCGTCACGCATCCGCTCCATGGTGCCGGGACGCTGTAGCAGCAGCATCAGCGCCGAACCGATGGCGTTGGTGGTGGTTTCGTTGCCGCCGGTAAGCAGTTGGTCGAGCAGATCTTGCAACTCGTGCATGTCGAGGCCGCGCTCCTCGCCCGGACCGCAGCGCTCATCGATCACCTGGGCGTGGGCCAAGTCGGTAATGATGTCGTCTCGAGGCTCGCGCCGCCGCTCCTCGATGACGCTGGCGAAGAAGCGCTGCGCCTCCACCACCAGTTTGCCGCATTCGACGGCCTCTTCCTCGTCAACGAAGCCGCCGCCGGGTGCCAGCATGGCGTCGGACCATCCCTTGAGCTGCCAGATCTTTTCCCGGGGCACCCCGAGTTGGTCGGCGATGACCGTGCAGGGCAGGGGGATGGCGAAGTCCCGGACGAAATCGCATTCCCCTTGGTCTATGAAGGCGTCGATGAGGTCATTGACCACCGTCTCCACGTACGGCGTCATGGCGCGGATGCGCTTCACCGTGAAGGCGTGGTTGATGAGCTTGCGGTACTTTGAATGCACTGGTGGGTCGGTGCGCTGCAGCGTGGAGACCCGCGCCCAGCCGTGCTCGCTGCGGTAGCTTTCGGCGATGTCTCGGCTTGTGCCCTGGCGGGCGCCGTATTCGTAGATGTTGTTGGAGAACAGTTCCGGGTGCTTCTTGACGTAGCGCAGATCCTCGTAGCGCGAGACGTACCAAGCGCCCAGTTCCGGCATGAAGTAAACCGGGGCCTCGTGCCGGATGGTCTTGAAGTAGGGGAATGGGCACTCCCGAGTCTGATCCTCCATCAGGTTGTAGTCGGCCAGTTGCGTCATGTGGCGAACCTCCGATCGCGCAGCGGGAGTAGGGTGGAAAATAGGTGGTCAACAAGGCATCGGCGCTCAATATAGTGTAAAAGGCCCCTCTGTCACAGCATTGGGGGAAGAACCGATGAATGCCTTTCGATTGGATGGCCAAGTGGCCGTGGTCACCGGGGCCGGCAAGGGCATTGGCCGGGGCATTGCCCTGTGCTTGGCCGAGGCCGGTGCCGATGTGGTCGTCAGCGCAAGAACGCGGGCGGATCTTGAGCAGGTCGCGGACGCCGTTCGCGCCAAAGGGCGGCGGGCTGAAGTGGTTCCGGCTGACGTGACCGAGGGCGAACAGTTGGAGCCGCTTATCGCCGCGGCCCGGGATTTGGGCGACTTGAGCATCTGGGTCAACAACGCCGGCGGGCTGCCTGATGCCACCCCCCGCTATCTCACCCGCACCCCGGAGGATCGCTGGGATGCGCAGCTCGACCTGAATCTCAAGGCGGTGTGGATGGGGGCGGTGCGGGCGGCTGCGGCCAT
>VYDB01000133.1 GCA_009843635.1 Gammaproteobacteria bacterium | reverse complement strand
TCCCCGGCAACGCAAACCCCGCCCAATCAGGGGCAGGGGGGCGAGTAGTTACGACTATTCTGAGTTTCGGCCGGATGGGACGAAATCCGGCATGTCTGGCCAAAAGGCCAACGGCTATCCCATCTTGAGAGGCTCGCCGCGCAAGGGAAACTACCTTGTCAGGGGAGAAGACGTGGTGCATTGCTTGTACCGAAGAGTCTTTGTCAGGCGGAGGGACCCAACCATTTCAGGGTAAGGTGCGCCAATGGAAATTGAGCTCCACGAAATCACCATCCGGGACTTGGTAGCCGGCTACACCGATGACGGCGAAGGCGGCGTCCGGGGCTACGGCACCAAGCTCGACATACGACCGCCCTATCAGCGTGAGTTCGTGTACAAGGAAAAGCAGCGGGACGCCGTGATCGAAACCGTCCACAAGAGCTTCCCGCTCAACGTCATGTACTGGGCGGACTGCGATGACGGGCGTTTTGAGGTCATCGACGGGCAGCAACGGACCATTTCCATTTGCGAGTACGTCGAAGGGAACTTCTCAATCCAAGGAATGGCATTCCACAACCTTCAGGAGGACGCACGGGCGCGGGTGCTGAACTACCCGCTGCAGGTTTATGTGTGCCAAGGAACCCCCACCGAGAAACTCGATTGGTTCAAGACCATCAACATCGCGGGCGCCCAACTCACCGACCAGGAGCTGCGCAACGCCCTTTACCACGGCTCTTGGCTGGCGGACGCCAAACGGTGGTTCAGCAGGTCCAACGCCCCCGCCGAGCTGCTGGCCAGCAAGCTCATTACCGGCGCGGCCAATCGGCAGGCGCATTTGGAAACCGCCATCAAGTGGCACAAAGCGCCCGATGAGACCATTGAGGAGTACATGGGGGCGCATCAGCACGACCCAACGGCCACGGCACTTTGGAGCCACTTCCAAGCGGTGGCTGACCGGGCGATGGCTCTGTTCCCGAAGTACCGCAGCGAAATGAAGGGCGTCGATTGGGGCGGGCTGTACCTTAGAATGCAGGACGACTCATTGGACCCGGCCAAACTCGAAAAGCGCGTTGCGGAGTTGATGGAGGACGACTCCGTCACCAGAAGGAAGGGCATCTATCCCTACATCCTCACGGGGGAAGTACGCCATCTGAACATTCGCGCCTTCACCCCAGCCATGCGCAGGGCGGCCTATGAGCGGCAAAAGGGCGTCTGTCCCCGTTGCCCCAAGGACGCCAGCCCACACGACCTCGACGGCATGGAGGCAGACCACAAGACGCCATGGAGCGAGGGCGGGAAGACTGAAGCCGGTAACTGCCAAATGCTGTGCAAGCACTGCAACCGGCGCAAGTCGAACAACTAGCGGAACCACAAATGGAGGGTAAGCAAACCGTGCTAAACGACACGAGATCCAAGCGTTCCTTCTCTTCTGGCCCCGGCCTGCTCGCCGCCGCGCTGCTCGCCGTTTGGTTGCCTGTGCCGGTCCAAGCCCAAGACTCTGATCCCACCGCCAACTACAAGATCACGTTCAAGGGCACTTGGACCGCGGCGTCAACGCCGGGCGGGCTGCCTGGTGGCGCCCACTTCACCACGGTCATCGGCACCACGCACAGCGATCAGGTCACCTTTTGGCGGGTCGGCGGCATGGCCAGCGCGGGGGTCGAATTAGTGGCGGAGCTGGGCTCGACCGGCACATTCAAGAACGAGATCAATGCCAGCAGCCACGTCGGCTCCATAATTCAGATAGGCGTGGGCAGCGGCGGCACGCCGGAAGCGAGCGCCAACTTTCAAGCCACCAAGTCCCACCCTTTGGTTACGCTGCTCAGCATGATAGCGCCCAGTCCGGACTGGTTTGTTGGCGTCTCGGGCCTGTCCTTGCTCGATGGCCAGAATCAGTGGAGGAAGAGGTTCGAGGTGAGTCTCTATCCCTACGATGCCGGCACCGAGGACGGCAGTGGCTTCTCGCTGAGCAACCCGGCGACCCAGCCGCAGGGAACCATCAGCAGCATTAGGGGAACCAGCCCTTTCAATCGGCAGCCCGTGGCGAAACTCATCTTTGCCCGCACCGATACGCCGCCGGCCATGCCGGCGGCGAGCTTCGCGAGCGCGTCGTCCAGCGCAAGTGAGGGTGCCGGCACGCACAACGTGAGCGTGAACCTCTCCCCGGCACCGCAGTCTGCCATCACGCTGAGTTACTCGGTGGGCGGCACGGCGGCGGCAGGCGTCGACTACACCGCGCTCCCAGGCACCGTGTCAGCGCCGGCGGGCGATACCAGCGTGGACATTTCCGTGACGATTACCGACGACAGCGCGGATGAAGGCGCCGAGACCGTGATGCTGACGCTGACCGGCGGCACGGGATACACCGCGGGTTCGCCGGGGGTCCACACGTTGACGATCACGGACAATGACGACCCGCCGCCGAACACGCCGGTGGTGCGCGTTGCGGGCGGCAATGCGGTGACCGAGGGCGGCACCGCGAGCTTCACTCTAAGGGCCAGTCCGGCGCCGTCGGGCAGCATCATGGTGGACGTCGACGTCGCGCAAATCGGCAACTTCGCGGCCAGCGGCCAGACCGGAACCCGCAGGGTGCCTATGGACACGGACGGCATGGCGACCCTTGAAGTCAACACGTTGGACGACAGCACGGACGAGCCCAACGGCGCCATTATGGTGACGGTTCAAGGCGGAAGCGGCTATTCGCCCCACGACACCGACGCCGTCGCGTCAGTGACCGTCAGGGATAACGATTCCAGTGGCGGTGGCGGAGGAGGTGGCAGCGCGGGCGGCGGCGGCGAAGATCGGCGGCCGGAGGTCGCGCAGGAACTGGACGCCCGCACGATGATCTCAGGCGCGGCGCTGGTGGTGGATGTGTCTGGCGCATTCCACAGCCCGGCTGGGCAAAGCCTGGAGCACACGGCGACCTCGTCGGACCCGTCGGTGGCTGCGGTGTCCGTGGAGGGCGCGACGCTGACCGTTCGCGGACTGCTGCCCGGCGAGTCGGAGATACGGGTCATTGCGACTGACGAAAGCCGCCGTTCGATCTCGCAGCGGTTCGTCGTGACGGTGACTGAACCCGAGGCGGTCTGGCGGCTGCCGCCAGCCTCCGACCCGGTGCTGCAGGGGTTCGTGCGCGTGATCAACCGATCGGATGCCGCCGGCGAGGTGACGGTGACGGCCACCGACGATGCGGGGCGCGAGCGCGAACCGCTGACGTTGCGGCTGGAGGCCCATGCGGCAGCCCACTTCAACTCGGGCGACCTGGAGAACGGCAACGCGGCCAAGGGCCTGTCCGGCGGCACTGGCCCCGGCATGGGCGGCTGGCGGCTGGAGTTCGGGGGCGGGACGTTGGACGTGGAGGCGCTCGGCTACCTGCGCACGGTTGACGGATTCCTGACGGCGATGAACGCGACGGCGCCGAGGGACTCGGACGGCGCGCTTCGGTTGGGCATCTTCAATCCGGCGAGCAACACCAACCAAGTGAGCCGCCTGCGGCTGGTGAACCCGACCGATGCCGAGGCGCGGGCGACGGTGACCGGCGTGGACGACTCGGGCAACTCGCCGGGCTCGCCGGTTGTCCTGACGCTGCCCGCCAAGGCCGCGTGCGAGGTCGATGCGATGGAGTTGGAGTCCGGCCGCGGGCTGGCCTGCGGGGAGCCGCAGGCGGGCTTGGGCGACGGTGCGGGCAAGTGGCGGCTGTCGATCGCCTCCGAAGCCCCGCTGGTGGCGATGGGGCTGCTGTCGAGCCCGGGCGGGTACTTGACGAACCTTTCGGCGACGGCGGCTGTGGATGAGGGCAGCGTGCTGCACGTGCCGCTGTTCCTGTCCGCCTCGGACCCGCACGGGCGGCAGGGCTTCGTCCGGGTGGCCAACCGCTCGGGCCGCGCTGGCACGGTGACCATCCGGGCGTTCGATGACAGCGACTTCCGGTACGCGCCACTGAGGCTGCGCTTGGAGGCGCGGGAGGCGAAGCACATCAATTCCGACGACTTGGAACTTGGCAATCGCGACAAGGCCCTGACTGGCCGGACGGGTTCCGGCACCGGCGCGTGGCGGCTTGAGCTGTCGAGCCTGGCCATCGACTTCGAGGCGGGCGCCTACGTCCGCCACCGCGACGGCTTCCTGACGGCCATGCAGGCGGCGGCGCCGTCGATGGACGGCGTCCACCGGGTCGCGGCCTTCAACCCGGGCAGCAACGACCGGCAGGCGAGCGTCCTGCGGCTGGTGAACCGGGGCCGGGAGGCGGCGGTTGCGTCCGTCACGGGCGCGGACGACCGCGGGATTCGGCCCGGCGGCGTGGTGGAGGTGCCGGTGCCGGCGGGGGCAGCCGTCGAGCTGACCGCGGCGGAACTGGAGGCGGGCGAGGCGGACGCCATCGCCTCCGGCGCTCTCGGCGACGGGGTGGGCAAATGGCGGCTGCGCGTCGCCTCGGACGGGAACCTCGCCGTCATGAGCCTGCTGTCAAGCCCCATGGGTCGGCTCACGAACCTATCGGACGTGGACCGGTCGCGGGGGTTCGCCCCGCTGCCGTCGCTGCCGCCGCCGCCCTCGTCCGTGCGGCTTGAGGACGCAGGCGGCCGCCGGGTGCGGGGCGAGTGGAGCGCGGTGGAAGGGGCGCGCTACGGGGTGGAGCTGCTGCTTGGCGGGGCGCCCGTCGAGGGCCGCTCGTTGGCGGCCACGACGCGCACTTCGTTCCGCTGGTCGGGCCTTGGCGCGGGAACCTACGCGCTTCGGGTGCGGTCGGTGGACGCCGACGGCCAGGCCGGCCCTTGGAGCGGCCCGTCCAACGAGGTCGTCATCGACTGAGCTGGGGAATCTCGCCAAATTCACGTTCGCAATGCGCTCGAAATGCGCCTAGAGGAGACAATCAATGCAGCCGCTTGAGGGAACAAGAGTCCTGGAATTCTCGACCATGATCACCGCGTCGCTCCCCGCCATGATGATGGGCGAGCAGGGCGCCTCCGTCATCAAGGTGGAACCCGTTGAACTCGGCGACCCCATGCGCTATCTCGGCAGCAGCAAGGGGGGCATATCGGCACTCTTTGCGAACTGCAATCGTGGCAAGCAGTCCTTAAGCCTCGACCTAAAGTCCGCCGAGGCTCGTGCGGTGGTTGAGCAGCTCGTGGCCGAGGCGGATGTGCTGCTGTGCAACTATCGGCCAGGCGTCATGGACAAGCTCGGATTTGGCAGCCAGCATCTGCGCTCCCTCAATCCGCGGCTCATCTACTGCGCGATATCCGGGTTCGGCACCGAGGGGCCGGACCGCGGCACGCCGGCCTACGACCCCATCATCCAAGCGCAGTCGGGGTTTGCGGCGGTTCAGGGTGCTGGCAAGGCAGGACCGGAATTCGTGCGCAACCTGACCTGCGACAAGATCACCGCCTACACCGCCTTCCAGGCTGTGACCGCCGCGCTCCTCGTGCGGGAAAAGACCGGCGAGGGCCAGCACATCGATCTTTCCATGATGGATGCGGGCCTTTTCTTCCTCTTTCCCGACGGCTTCATGCACAGGACGTTGCTTGACGAAGATGCGGAGCACAACCCTCCCTTGAGTGAGCTGCTCTACGATCTCACGGTTACGAAGGATGGTGCGATCACCCTGTCGGCCGCCAATCAAGCGCAACAGGTTGGCCTTTTGGCGGCCATTGACCAACTTCATCTGCTGGCGGATGAACGATTCAACAGCATGGAAAAGCTGATCGCCAACATTGACGAATTCAGGGAGATTTTGAGGGGTGAGTTTCTCAAGCTCGAAACCGATGACTTGCTTCAAAAGCTTAAGGAGAACGACGTTCCGGCGGCCAAGTGCCTTGGCTACGACGAAGTGCTGGCGCACCCCCAGTACCGAGCCAACGCCAGCATCGACCGGTTTGAGCATCCGCGAATGGGCAACATGATTCGAGTCAAGCCGCCGGCCCAGTTTGGCGGCGAACGGACTGATCCGGGAGGCGCCAGCCCCGCCCATGGTGAGCACACCGTCGAGATTTTGCGGCGCCTCGGCACAGGCGATGCGGAAATCGAGCGGTTGTTCGCCGAAGGTCTGGCGGGGGGCACGGAGGCGTAGGCGGTGAAGGCCTTTTCTTCCTGCCTCGCCTTGGTCGCCGGCGCGCTGCTCGCTGTTTGGCCGTCTGGGCCAACCCAAGCCCAAGGCACTGATTCAACCGCAACCTACAAGGTCACCTTCAAGGGGACATGGACCACCGCCGCAACACCCGGCGGGGTGCCGTCGGGTGCCCACTTCACCACGTTGATCGGCCCCACGCACAGCAACCAGGTGACCTTTTGGCAGGTCGGCGGCATGGCCAGCGCAGGGGTCGAAAACGTGGCGGAGCTCGGCTCGACCGGTACGTTCAAGTCCGAGATCAACGCCAGCAGCCATGTCGGCACCACCATTGAGATTGGCGTCGGCAGCGGTGGCACGCCGCAGGCGAGCGCCAATTTTCAAGCCACCAAATCCACCCCGTTGGTCACGCTGCTCTCCATGATCGCACCCAGCCCGGATTGGTTCGTTGGCGTCTCGGGCCTGTCTTTGCTCGATGCCCAGAATCAGTGGCGGTCGGGGTTCGAGATGGATCTTTATCCCTACGATGCGGGCACCGAGGGCGGCAGCGGCTTCTCGCTGAGCAATCCGGCCACCGTGCCGCAGGGAACCATCACCAGCCTCAGGGGAACCAGCCCGTTCAGTAGTCAGCCCATGGCCAAACTCATCTTCGCCCGCGTCGGTGGTGACGGCGGCGACGGTGGTGACGGCAGCGGTGGTGGTTCTGGTGGTGGAGGCGGCGGGGACCGGCGCCCGGAGCCGGTAGGGGCGCTGGAGGACCGCAGGCTGGCTCCCGGCGGGGCGCTCACCCTGGACCTGTCGGGGTCGTTCCGCAGCCGGGACGGCAGCGACCTGACGTTCACGGCGGCCTCGTCGGAACCTTCCGTGGCCATGGCGTCCGTGGACGGGTCCGCGCTGACCTTGCGCGGGCTGTCGGACGGCAGCGCGACGATCACCGTCACTGCCACGGACGGCGGCCGCAACTCGCTCAACCGACGGTTTCGGGTGACGGTGGCATCGCCGCCAGCGGCTTGGTACCTGCCGCCCGCCTCGCACCCGGTGCTGCGCGGGTTCGTGCGGGTGGTCAACCACTCCGACAAGGCGGGCGAGGTCAGGGTGACGGCCACCGACGACGCGGGCATGGCGTACGGGCCGGTCACCCTTTCCGTTGACGCCCATGCGGCCGCCCACTTCAACTCGCACGACTTGGAGAACGGCAACGCGGCCAAGGGCCTCACCGGCATGACCGGCCCCGGTATGGGCGGCTGGCGTCTCCGGTTTGATTCGGACACGCTGGACGTTGAGGCGCTCGGCTACCTGCGCACGACCGACGGGTTCGTGACCTCCATGTCCGCCACGGCGTCAAAGGGTGCGGACGGGGCGTTCAGGCTGGCGACGTTCAACCCGGCCAGCAACACCAACCAGGTGAGCGTGCTGCGGCTGGTGAACCCGTCGGGCTTGGAAGCGTCGGCGACGATCACGGGCACGGACGATTCGGGAAGCTCGCCGGGCTCGCCCGTCATGCTGACGGTGCCGTCTAACGCCGCCTGCGAGGTGGACGCGGTGGAGCTTGAGTCTGGCAGCGGTCTCGCCTGCGGTGAGCCGCAGGCGGGCTTGGGCGACGGGACGGGCAAGTGGCGGCTGTCCATTGAAACCGAAGCGCCGCTCGTAGCGATGGGCCTGCTGCGCAGCCCCACCGGGCACCTGTCGAACCTGTCGGGGGCCGTGACGGCGGATGCGGAAGGCGTCTGGCACGTGCCGCTGTTCCCCTCGGCCTCGGACCCCAGCGGGCGGCAGGGCTTCGCGCGGGTGGCGAGCCATGCCGACCGCGCCGGGTCGGTGAGGGTCCGTGCGTTCGACGACAGCGACGCGGACCACGCAAGCCCGTCGCTGCGCCTGGGCGCGGGGGAGGCGAAGCAGTTCAACTCCGACGACCTGGAGGTCGGCAACGCGGCCAAGGGCCTGACCGGCAGCACTGGCTCAGGCACCGGCGATTGGCGGCTGGCGCTGTCGGGTTCGACCATCGATTTCGAGGCCAACGCCTACGTCCGCCACCGGGACGGCTTCCTCACCGCCATGCAGGCGGTCGCGCCGTCGATGGCGGCCGAGGCGCCCACCACGGGCCGCGTCCACCGCATCGTGACCTTCAATCCGGGCAGCAACGACCGGCAGGTGAGCGTCCTGCGTCTAGTGAATCGGGGCACCTTCGACGCGGTCGCCACGGTCACGGGCGCGGACGACCGCGGGGTGGGGGCCGCAAGCGCGGTTGAAGTGTCGGTGCCGGACGAGAAAGCGGTTGAACTGACCGCCGCCGAGCTTGAGTCCGGCATGGCGGAGGCGATCATGTCCGGCGCGCTCGGCGACGGCGCGGGCAAGTGGCGGCTGCGGGTGGCCTCGGAAGGAGACCTGGCGGTGATGAGCCTGCTCAGGAGCCCCGGAGGCCAACTGACGAACCTGTCGGGTGCGGACGAGGAGCGGACCTCCGCCCTGCCGTCGCTGCTGCCGCCGCCCTCGTGGGTGCGGGCGGAGGACGCGGGGGGGCGGCGGGTGCGCGCGCAATGGGCCTCGGTCCCCGCCGCGCGCTACGGGGTTGAGCTGCTGCTTGGCGGCGAGCCAATCCGCTCGCTGAAGGCCGCCGCGCGCACGGACTTCCGCTGGTCGGACCTGGAGCCGGGAACCTACTCGGTCCGGGTGCGCTCGGTGGATGCGGACGGCCAGGTCGGCCCTTGGGGCGATCCGTCCAACGAGGTGATGGTCGACTAGCAGGGGGGTGCTCGCAAGGCCAGCCAAGACGCTTCCCGCCAAATTGGGTATTGCTGACCGTGAATGCTGTCGGCGAGCAGGGTGCCAGGGCTATTCAAAAGTCCTGACGGCGGTTGGCTGAGGTTTCCGGTTGGTTT
>VYDB01000064.1 GCA_009843635.1 Gammaproteobacteria bacterium | reverse complement strand
TCTCCAAAAACCCGACCGATCAACGGCAAATCAAGGACTTTTGAATAGGCCTGGATCATCGCCAACTTGAAGTTTTTCTTCTAGCTGGCGCCCCAAGCCTGGGCAACCTGTTCGCAGCCAACCAGGGCGATGGTGTTGCCGTCGTCATCGATGAAGTTCAGCGGACCTAGGAAGGTCATGTAGAACTCGCTGTCCTCGTCGAACTCCGTGTGGTCGTGCTGGGCGTTGCAAGCCTCGTAGCCGTAGCCCGGCGCCACCGCCGTCGCGCCGCCCTCGACACTGCCGCCGCGCACGTGCATCCTGCCCTTGGTGAGGAAGTACTCCCCAGGTCCCATGTGGATGTGCTTGGCGAACGACGAGCCGGCGGGGCAGTCAAAGATTGCCGTCCAAGCGCCCGATTCCGGCGACACGTGGAGCAGCTTCCAGCGAATGGCCCCATTGCAGAGCGCCTCCGGGAACGGCACCCAGTCCACCGCGTCCATTTGCACATAGTCTTCCATGGCTGTCGTAGTTTCACTCATGGTCTTCTCCTCCCTTGGCGGCCTCGTGGCCGCCGCTTAGTTCAATTGCCGCTCCCCACCACCAAACACCGAAGCGCGGGATGACAGGTAGTTTCTTCCCACTGCGGCTTGGGGTCAATATCTGAATGAGGGGCAACCGGTGCAGGCGCCACTTTCCCCCGTCCTCAACCTGTGCCTTAATGCGCATCCGCAGCAGGGGCCGCATCAAGGACGCTCATGGCAAACAAGCGCTCATCCGACTTGCAACCTACCCACGCCCGCCGGTCAATATTTCCCTTGGACGGCGACGATTGGGCGTCCATCGCAGCACGGGAGTTGCGGGGCACCCGAGCGGAAGACGCGGTGAACCTGCTGCAAAGCTGGAATCTGCATGTCTTCATGCGGCCAGCAGCGGCGGATTCGACCGGCCAAGGCAATCCGGTCCTGCCGAGCGACATCATCTTCGTCGAGCCGCCAAAGGCCGAACAGCCGTGAGCACCGCGGTCATCGCTGCCACCCGCGTCGGCGCCGCCCACGACGGCGCGGCGGAGTTAGTGGTGACCCTGCGCCACGCTGGCGGCGGGGAATCGGAGGTGCGTCTCGATGAGCCAGCGGCGGCGGCACTGCTTGATGCCTGCGGTGCCGCCGGAACGGAGGAGCTGGCCGGCGTGGGCTGGGAACGGGTTCGCGACGCCCTGAGCAACTCCTGGAACCGGCTGGCGGCGCCAACCGGCCACGCTGAACAAGGGCACGGAATAACAGTGCGGAACAACGGCACCGAACCATAGGAGGTCTGAACATCATGCTCGATTTGCTCATCCGAAACGGACTTGTAGTGGACGGAACGGGTCTGCCCGCCTACCGCGCCGACGTGGCGGTCGAAGGGGGCCGCATCCGTCGCATCGGCCAAGTCAACGAACCGGCGCGCCAGGAAATCGATGCCGCGGGCCTAGCCGTCGCGCCCGGCTTCATCGACCCGCACACCCATTTCGACGCCCAAATCCTGTGGGACGCCCACGCCAAGCCCGCCCTCGCCCACGGCGTCACCACCATCGTTCCCGGCAACTGCTCGCTGTCGCTGGCGCCGCTCAAGGCCAAACACCGGAACAAGCTGGTGGGCATGTTCAACCAGATCGAGGAGATGCCGCTCAAGGCTTTCGAAGTGGGCGTGAAGTGGAACTGGGAGTCCTTCGAAGACTACTTGGCGCGGCTCGCCGAAGACTTGGCCATCAACGTCGCGCCGCTGGTCGGCCACAGCCTGCTGCGCCTGTGGGTGATGGATGATGCCGCCACCCAGCGCAGTGCCACCGACGCCGAAGTGAGCGCCATGCAAGCCCTGTTGCGGCGCTGCCTGCAGGCGGGCGCGGTGGGGCTGTCCACCAGCTTCGTCGATATCGATGAGCGGCTGCAGCCGGTGCCGAGCCGCTTCGCCGACATTCGCGAACTCGACGCCTTGGCCTCGGTGCTCAGCGAATTCGGTCGCATGCTGCAGGTGGTGCCGGAGTTCTACGACACCGACCTGAACATCGCCCGCGTGGACCAGTTGGCCGAACTGTCCCTCAAGCACGGCATACCCACCACCTTTTCGCCCCTGTTCGTCGGCACCGACCAAGGCATCGACACGGAGCGGGTCATGGCCCGGGTGGGCGAGCAGTTCGCTCGCGGTGCCCGCGTCTGGCCGCAGGTTCAGACTCGGCCGATCGACATCAGCTTCTGCTTCGCCGTGCCAAGCCTGATGTTCATCCGCTTTCCGAGTTGGTACCGAATCATGCGCTTCGGCAGCCATGAGGAGATCGTCGCAGCCTTCCGCAACCCCGACTCGCGCCGCCAGATGGTGGCCGAAGCGGCGTCGATGCCCGATCTGTGGCCGGGGCTGCGGCTGCGCCAAGCGCAATCCGAGGCGAATCAGTCCTTGGTTGGCAAGACCCTCGCCGAAATCGCCGAACTGCGCCAGTCCACGCCAGTCGAGGCGATGATCGACCTCTCCTTGGAGGAGGATCTAGACGCCCACTTCCTATCCGCCGACATGGCCCACAACGACGACGCCCGGGTCGGCGCGCTGCTGGCCCACCCCCAGGTTCATGTCGGTGCCAGCGATGGCGGCGCCCACATCCTGTCGTTCTCCACCTACGGCGACACCGGCTATCTTTTCAGCCGCTTCGTGCGGGAAACCGGCGCGTTTAGCCTGGAGGGCGCGGTGAAGAAGATCACCAGCGATACGGCGAGCATCTGGGGCCTCGGGGACCGCGGCCTGCTGCAAAGCGGCTACGCCGCCGACATCGCCATCTTCGACCCGGCCGCCATCGACCGGGGCGCGGAGTACGCCACCCGCGACGTGCCCGGCGACGGCAGCCGCTACGTGCGCGACGCCGAGGGCATCGACACGGTGATCGTGGGCGGCGCGGTGGCTTGGTCGGCCGCCGAGGGCTACACCGGCGCCCGCCGCGGCGCCCTGCTGCCCGGAGCCGCTTCGTGAGCTTGAGCAACATCCGGCAACGCCGGGTCGCCACCAATGGCATTTCGCTCAACATCGCCGAGCAGGGCGAGGGACCCTTGGTGCTCATGCTGCATGGCTTTCCGGAGTCCTGGTACTCCTGGCGCCACCAGTTCGCGCCGCTGGCGGCTGCGGGATTCCATGCCGTGGCCCCGGACATGCGGGGTTACGGCAAGAGCGACAAGCCACCTGAAATCAGCGCCTACAACCAAGTCGAAGTGGTGGCCGACATCATCGGGCTGATCCCCGCCTTAGGGGCTGAGACGGCAGTGGTCATCGGCCACGACTGGGGAGCGCCCACGGCCTGGAGCGCCGCCGCTCAGCACCCCTGCCAAGTTCGCGCCGTCGGCACCCTCTCGGTGCCCTACAGCCCGCGCCCCGAAGCGCCGCCGCTGGACATGCTGCGCGAAGCCTTCAAGGGCCAGTTCTTTTACCAGCTCTACTTTCAAGAGCCCGGCGTCGCGGAGGCGGAATTCGAGGTGGACATCCGCACGGCCCTGCGCAAGTTTCTGTTCCTCGCCTCCGGCCAATCCGATGCCAGCACCTTGGCCACCAAGCAGCCCGATGACGATCTGCTGTCCGGCCTGCCGGACCCAGAGGTCCTGCCACCCTGGCTGACCGAGGCGGATCTGGAGTTCTACACTGGGGAATTCGAGCGGTCCGGCTTCCGCGGCCCCCTGAACTACTATCGCAACCACAACCTCACCTGGCGGCTCACCGAAGGCGCACCCGCCGTCATCGAGCAGCCGGCCCTGTTCGCCGCCGGCGAGAAGGACGGCGTGATACTGATGGCGGCAGAGGCGCTCAAGAGGATGCCGGAGCGGGTGCCCAACTTGCGCACCAACGAACTGCTGCCCGGCATCGGCCATTGGACCCAACAGGAAGCGCCCGAGGCGGTGAACCGGCTGCTGGTCAGCTTCCTGCGCAGCTTAAGTCTCTGACTCCGCGCACCGCGGCGGCTTGGGGGCGGGATGAACGAGCGCGTCCTCATCGTCGGCTGCGGCATCGCCGGCATGGCCGCCGCCTTGGCCCTGGCTCGCCGCGGCATGGCCGTGACGCTGGTGGAGCGCGACCCACCGCCCCCGCCTGGCGATGCCGATGCGGCCTTTTTCGACTGGCCCCGCCAGGGTGCGCTGCAATTCCGCCATCCGCACGCCTTCCTAGGCCTGATGTGCAACCTGCTGGCGGACCACTATCCCGACCTGCTTGATGCCCTCTACGCCGCCGGTGCCCGTCGGCTCGACTTCAAGGCCATGCTGCCGCCCAACTTGGCCCGCCGCTACCGGCCAAAACCAGGCGATGAGGCGATCTGGAGCCTGCTGGCCCGGCGGGCGGTGTTCGAGCCGACCCTGCGCCGCTACGTGCAGGCAGTGGATGACATCGAGATCATCAACAACGTCACCATCGACGGGCTGATCACCGATTCCGCAACCCAACCCATCCAAGTTCAGGGCGTTAAGGTGCGCCGCGACTGCGTGGCGGCACACGGCCCTGAACTGCGCGCCGACCTGGTCATCGACGCCAGTGGCCGCACCAGCAAGTTTCCCCGTTGGCTGGCCACTTCCGGGGCGGCCATGGAGGAGGAGAACGAGGACGCGGAAATCGTTTACTACACGCGCCACTACCGCCGCCGGCCGGGCGTGGAGGAGCCGCCTCGCGGCGGCAAGCACCGCGGCAACGGGGATCTGGGCTACATCAAGTACGGCGTCTTTCCGGGCGACAATCGCCACTTCGCCATCATCGTCTGCCTGCACTACGGCGAGGCCCGGTTGCGCGCCGCGGTCAAGGACGGCGCCAAGTTCGACGCCATCTGCCGCAGCATTCCGGGCCTTGCCCCCTGGCTCGCCGGCAATCCCGAGGCCACCACGCCGCCCTTCGGGATCGGCGACATCCGGGGCGTGCGCCGGCGCTACCTCAAGGACGGCGAGCCCCAAGCGCTCAATTTCTTCGCGGTGGGCGACGCCGCCCTGCGCACCAATCCGCTCTATGGTCGCGGCTGCTCCACCGGCATCCTGCATGCCGAACTGCTGGCCGAAACCTTGGCGGAAACCGCCGACCCCCGACAACGGGCGCTGGCCTTCGAGCGACGCACCGAAGCGGAACTAGGCCCCATATTCAAGGCCAGCCGTGCGGAGGACCGCAACGGCATCCGGCGTTCGAAGGCGGCCCTAGAGGACCAATTGCTTGATGAAGCCGATTCAACGGCCAAGCGCTTGCGCCTAGCCTTCGGCGATGCGTTGGCCGCCGCCTCCCGCAATAACCTCCACGTGCTGCGCGGGCTGCTGCGCACCGTCAACCTGTTGGAGGCGCCCGGCCAGTTCCTCAAGGACCGCCGCACCCGCCTGATCATCACGCTCTACACGCTGCGCGGACGCCGACGCAACGCTGGCGCCCGCCGGCAGCAAGGGCCGTCGCGGGAGGAGATGCTGGCGCTGGTGGATTGAGCTGGGCGATCAGGCCTTGCGGCCGCCGTCGCCGGGGACTGGCATCGGGAAGGGCGTGACGTTGCCGGTGGTGGTCTCGGTGACCTTGGCAACGCCCTCCTTCTCCACTTCGTCGATGCGGATGACCGCGTGCATGGGGATGAAGCTGCGCTGGACGCTTTCGAACTCGGTCCGGAGCTTGTCCTCCGCCGGGTCGATGACCACCTTCGAGCGCTTGCCGAAGATGTAGTCCTCCACCTCGATGAAGCCGTACAGGTCGCTGCTGTAGATGTTGTGGGCATAGACCTCGTAAATCTGCCCCATGCTGTGAAACAGGACCTTGTAGATATGGGATTGTTCGTCGCTCATGGAAATCCAAGCCGATTGGGCACATGCCGAGCGCATATTTTCCTTTGTCGCGACCCGCTTTGCCAATAGAATCGCTCACCGGAAATTCATCTCCAGAACATCGCATGAATGCTGTGCTGAAAACCGCAAGCGAGCCGCCGAAGCTCTTCGTCAAGACCCAAGGCTGCCAGATGAACGAGTACGACTCGTCACGGATGGCGGATGCGCTGCGGGAGAGCCACGGCTATCGGCCGGTGGCCTCGGCGGAGGAGGCTGACCTGATCCTGCTCAACACCTGCTCCATTCGGGAGAAGGCCCAGGAAAAGGTGTTCCACCAACTCGGCCGTTGGAAGCGGCTGAAGGCGCGCAATCCGGATTTGCTGATCGGCGTCGGCGGCTGCGTGGCCAGCCAGGAGGGCGCCGCCGTCGCCCGCCGGGCACCCTTCGTGGACATCGTGTTCGGCCCCCAAACCCTGCATCGGTTGCCGCAACTGGTTGAGCAGGCCAAGGCGCGGGTGGCCGGCGCCGTGGTCGATGTCAGTTTCCCCGAAATCGAGAAGTTCGACCACCTGCCCAAGCCGCGCGCGGAAGGTCCCACCGCCTTCGTCTCGGTGATGGAGGGATGCAGCCGCTACTGCACCTTCTGCGTGGTGCCCTACACCCGGGGCGAGGAAGTGAGCCGACCGGTCGCCGACGTCATGCACGAAGTTACCGAGTTGGCGCGCCAAGGGGTGCGCGAGGTCAACCTGCTCGGCCAGAACGTCAACGCCTACCGCGGGCCGATTGACGACGACCAAGCGGACCTCGCCGAGCTGATCCACTACGTGGCGGGGGTCGAGGGCATCGACCGCATCCGCTACACCACCTCCCACCCGGTCGAGTTCGGCGACAACCTAGTTGACGCCTACGCCCAAGTGCCGGAACTGGTTGACCATCTGCACTTGCCGGTGCAGTCCGGCTCCGACCGGGTGCTGGCGGCCATGAAGCGCGGCCATACCGCCCTGGAGTACAGGTCAAAGATCCGCAAGCTGCGCGCGGTGCGGCCCAACATTTCCCTGTCGTCGGACTTCATCGTCGGCTTTCCCGGTGAAACCGACGCCGACTTTGATGCCACGCTGCAGTTGCTCGACGAAATCGGCTTCGACACCTCCTTCTCGTTCATCTACAGCGCCCGCCCCGGCACCCCGGCGGCCAACCTGCCCGACGAGACGCCAATGGCAGTCAAGCAGCACCGCCTCGCCATCCTGCAGGACCGCCTGCGGCAAAGCGCAACCGACATTGCCGAGCGCATGGTCGGCAGCCGGCAGCGAGTGCTGGTGACCGGCCCCGCCCGCAAGGACCCCAACGAACTGCAAGGCCGAACGGAGAACAACCGGGTGGTGAATTTCGCCCCTGTCCGGAAGGACAGGCCTTTTCGGCAGGACCAGCCCGCACAGCGGGACGGGCTGGTCGGCAAGTTTGCGCAAGTGCGAATCACCGAAGCGCTGCCCAATTCCCTGCGCGGCGAATGGGTGTGCTAATCTCCCGTTTACAAAAGCCAACACACGCGGGGAACGGCACAAGCACTTGAGCGAGGACTTGCCCCAAGCTGCAGCGGCGGCTTGGCAACAGAAGGTGGTGCAGCTCACCACCAATCTAAACCTGGAGCCCGACGACCCTCTCCGCGTGGCGGCGTTGTGCGGGCCATTCGACCAGAACCTGAAGCACCTCGAGGGGCGCCTTGGGGTTCACATCCGCAGCCGTGGCAACCTGTTCCAGGTCAGCGGTCCCGAACGGCGCGTGCATGCCGCGAGCGCCGTGCTCGAACGGCTCTACGAAGAGACCGAGCGGCGCGGGGCCATCGAACCGGAGCTGGTGCACTTGTTCCTGCAGGAATCCGGCGTCGAGACGCTGGTTGCTCGCCGGACCGGCGAGGGTGCAGGGTCAAGCGAGGCCGACGCGACGGTCATCCGCGCCCGACGCAAGACCATCAAGCCCCGGGGCGGCAACCAAACCGACTACGTGCGCTTGGTGCGCAGCCATGACGTCAACTTCGGCATCGGCCCCGCCGGCACCGGCAAGACCTACTTGGCCGTGGCCTGCGCCGTGGAAGCCTTGGAAAACAACCGCGTGGCGCGCCTGCTGCTGGTTCGGCCAGCCGTGGAAGCCGGCGAAAAGCTCGGCTTCCTGCCCGGCGACCTAGCGCAGAAGATCGATCCGTACCTGCGCCCCCTCTATGACGCCCTGTATGAAATGATGGGCGTCGAGCGCGTCAACAAGGCCATCGAACGCAACATCATCGAGGTCGCTCCCTTGGCCTACATGCGCGGGCGCACCCTCAACAACGCCTTCATCATTCTTGATGAGAGCCAAAACACCACCGTGGCGCAAATGAAGATGTTCCTGACGCGCATCGGCTTCGGCTCCACGGCGGTAATCACCGGCGACATCACGCAAATCGACCTGCCGCCGGGGCAGCAGTCCGGCCTGGTCAACGTGCGCAGCGTATTGCGCGACGTCGAAGGCGTGACCTTCACCCACTTCGGCTCCAAGGACGTGGTTCGCCACCCCTTGGTCAAGAAGATCGTCGACGCCTATGCCGCGCATCAGTCCGAAGCCAAGGACCAGGGCGAGGGCAAGGATAAGCAGCGCAATGTCCGTTGAGGTGCAGTTGGCCGCCCCGGCGCACCGCCTGCCCAAAGTGCGAGACTTTCGCCGTTGGGCCAAGCAGGCGCTGCAGGGCGAGCGCGGCGACCTCTGCGTGCGGGTGGTGGACGCCAATGAATCCCAAGCGCTCAATGGCCGCTACCGGGGCATTGACGCGCCCACCAACGTTCTAAGCTTCCCGGCTGCGGCAAACCAGCCGAGCGAAGCCGGCTTGTTGGGCGACATCGTGGTCTGCGCCCCGGTCGTGGAGGCGGAAGCGGCGCGCCAGGAGAAGGCCCCTGCCGAGCACTTCGCCCACATGGTCGTGCATGGGGTGCTGCACTTGCGCGGCCACGACCACGAGGCGGCAGCGGCTGCGGAGGCCATGGAGAAGCTGGAAACGGCCATCCTCAACGAACTCGGCATGGCGGACCCCCACTCGACCTGAACGCCGGCCTTTCTGGGACAGGCATCGCATGGAGGCTACTGGAACGCGCTTTCCGCTAGGAAGCTGGAAGGTTGTTCCATGTAAGTACCGACCCCGGCGCGCCGGGGCGTTGACGCGCAGGGAACAAGGCGCATGCA